>JBCKLP010000125.1:0-7454 GCA_038903735.1 Burkholderiales bacterium
GCACAGCAGCAAGCCGATGGTGGGCTGGTCGTCGGGGTGGCGGAGGAGGTCGTCCACGGCGGCGCGGTAGAGGTTGATCTGGCCGACATCGCCCGGGATGAAGGCGCGGGCTTTCAGCTCAAGGACGACGTAGCGGCGGAGCTTGAGGTGGTAGAACAGCAGATCGAGATAGAAATCATCGTTGCCCACCTCCAGATGGACCTGCCGCCCGACGAAGGCGAAACCGGCGCCGAGTTCGATAAGGAACTGCTGGATGTGATCGACGAGGGCCTGCTCCACCTCCGCCTCGCGTCGGGGATCGGCGGTGCCGAGGAAGTCGAAGAGGTAGGGGTCTTTGAATAGCTGCGTGGCAAGGTCGGACTCCACCGGGGGCATGGTGAGGGCGAAGTTGTTTTGGGCCTTTCCTGAGCGGAGGTGGAGCTGGTTCTGAATCTGCAGCTCCAGGACGCTGCGGCTCCAGCCGTGGGTGAGGGTCTGCTGGATGTAGAAATCCCGGGCGGCAGGGTCTTTGAGCCGCTGCATGACCTGGAGGACGTGGCCCCACGGCAATTGCGCAACAGCTTGTTGCGCAATCGGGCCATCCGGGAACTCGCGGGCGAATATCTTCATTGCCAACAGGTTGCGAACCGAGAGGCCGTTCATGTCCGGAAAGGCATCCCGCAGATCGGCGGCGAGGCGGTCGATGACTTTGGCTCCCCAGGCGGCCTCCTGCTGGCGCTGGAGGATGATCTTTCCGGTATGCCAGTAGGCCGTCGAGCACAATGGGATTGGCCGCCAGGACGGCACGGACGCGGGCGCTGCGCAGGTGGGTCTTGATCTCCTGGAGCGTGGCGGCGTAGCTCTCCGGAAGGCCGGCCAACGATGGGGCTGCGGTGAAACGGGCATCTTCCCGTGTACGCCCACGGGAAAGGCGGTTCTCGGGCTTGGGCGGGTCTTTGGCGGGCTTTCTAGCGGCCATAGCCTAAGCCCTCCAGGTTGCGTTTGATTTGGGCTTCGAGTTTCGCGGACTCGGCGAACTGGGCCTGCAATTCAGCGACGAGGCGCGGCATCTTTTCCTCGAAGGTGTTTTTCATCACCCCACCTCCTTGCCGATTTGGGTGATGAAGCGTTCCATTTCCTCTTTCTTGGGAAGCTCCACGGCGTAGTGGGATACGAAGACTTGGTTGCTCAGGTCGCCGAGGGCATCATTCTTGCGGGTGCAGAGGAGGATGCCGATGGGCAGTTGGTCGCCCGGGGTCATCTGGTGCTTTTTATAGTAAGCCACGTAGGTGTTGAGCTGGCCGAGGTGCTCGTGGCGGAAGGCATTGGTCTTGAGTTCCACCAGGACATGGCACTTGAGCACGCGATGGTAGAAGACGAGATCGACGAAGAAGTGTTCGTCGCCGATGAGGATGCGTTTTTGCCGGGCCTCGAAGCAGAAGCCGTGGCCCAGATCGAGGAGGAAGTCCTGGAGACGATCCAGCAAGGCGTCTTCCAAGTCGGGTTCGGCCATGACATCCCGTGAACGCAGGCCGAGAAACTCGAAGACGTAGGGATCGCGGATGATGTGGGCTGGCAGGGCGGTCTCCGCCGTCTGTTGGGCCAGTTTGGAGAGGGCTGCTTTGTCTTTGGAAAGGCCGCTGCGCTGGTAGTAGAGGCTGGCGATCTGGCGCTTCAGTTCGCGCACGGACCAATTTCCCCGGATGCATTCGATCTCGTAGAACCGGCGCTGGGTTTCATCCTGAAGTTGAATGATCTCGGCAAGATGGGAGAAGGACAGGCGGAAAATCAGTTCGGGATGGGGTGAAAGCAATTGTGGAGACACTGTCTCCCGAATTCCGGCTGAAGTAAGCGGCAAATCGGTCAGCAGGGAGCGTAGCTCAGGCACGAGGAGCGATTGTGGAGTCACCGTCTCCACAATCTTCGGATAGGCGAGGTAAAACTGCCGGTGGCGATAGAGCTCACGGCGCTCGCAGCGTTCCCACCCCTGTTTCACCAACCGGTTGGCGAGGGTGTCCATGAGTTTGTCGCCATAGGTGGCACGGTCTGCCCCATTGCGTTCATACAATTCAATCTGACGTCCGATGAGCCAGTTCCGCAAAGTCAGGGCGACGTTGACGGCTTTGGTGGCGAAATTCTGGGTCTGCTGGTGAAGGTGGACGATCGAGGACACCAGCGAGTCAAAGTCACCGAATGTGGCGGGCGTGGCGGGTTTTTTCTTAGAAGCCATAGCCGAGTCCTTTCAGATTGGCGCGGATCGCCGCTTCGAGTTTCGCGGACTCGGCGAACTGGGCGTGCAGTTCGGCGACCAGGCGCGGCATCTTTTCCTCGAAGGGTTCGCCGTCGTCCTCGACTTCCTCGGCGCCGACGTAGCGGCCGGGCGTGAGGACGTGGCCGTGCGCGGCGATTTCGGCGGTGGTGGCGGATTTGCAGAAGCCGGGGATGTCGGCGTAAGCAGGATTTCCCTCATCCCCGGCCCTTCTCCCGGAGGGAGAAGGGAGCAGGACATCGCCGCGCCAGGCGTGGTAGGTGGTGACGATTTTCTGCAGGTCGGCATCGGTCAGCTCGCGGTGGACGCGGTCGATGAGGGTGCCGAGTTTGCGGGCGTCGATGAAGAGGGTTTGCTGGCGGCAGTCTCGCAGGCGTAAACCCTTCCCCTCACGCTGCCCTCTCCCGGGGGGAGAGGGTTCTGCTTTTTTGTTTTTTGCGAGGAACCAAAGGCAAACAGGAATCTGCGTGCTGTAGAAGAGCTGGCCGGGCAGCGCCACCATGCAGTCCACTAGGTCGGCTTCGATCAGGGCTTTGCGGATGTCGCCTTCGCCGGACTGGTTGGAGGACATGCTGCCATTGGCGAGGACGAAGCCGGCCATGCCCCCGGCGGAGCCGGACGATGCGGGTGCCAGGTGGTGGATGAAGTGCTGCACCCAGGCGAAGTTGGCGTTGCCCTTGGGCGGGACGCCGTACTGCCAGCGCACGTCGTCGTCTTTGCGGAACCAGTCGGAGTCGTTGAAGGGCGGGTTGGCGAGGACGTAGTCGGCGCGCAGGTCGGGATGGAGGTCGCGGCGGAAGGTGTCGGCGTTCTCGGGCCCGAAGTCGGCTTCGATGCCGCGCAGGGCGAGGTTCATGATAGCCAGCCGCCGCGTGGTGGGGTTGCTCTCCTGGCCGTAGATGCTGATGTCGCCAAGCTGGCCGCCATGGGCTTCGACAAACTTTTCCGACTGCACGAACATGCCGCCGGAGCCGCAGCACGGATCGTAGATGCGGCCTTTGTAGGGCGCGAGCATCTCGACCAGGAGGCGCACGATGCAGGACGGGGTGTAGAACTGGCCGCCGTTCTTGCCCTCGGCGCTGGCGAACTGGGTGAGGAAGTATTCGAAGACGCGGCCAAGGAGATCCTTGGATCGGCTGGCGACATCGACGAGCTGGATGGAGGCGATGAGGTCGATCAGCTCGCCAAGGCGGTGTTTGTCGAGATCGGCGCGGCCGTAGTTCTTGTTGAGCGCGCCCTTGAGGCGTGGGTTGTCGCGTTCGAGGGCGACCATGGCATCGTCCACGTCCTTGCCGATGCTGGGGAGCTTGGCGCGGGACTGGAGCTGCGGCCAGCGGGCGTCCACCGGCACCCAGAAGACATTGGCGGCGAGATATTCGTCCTTGTCTTCGGGGTTGGCACCGGCGTAATCACCCTTGCCCGCGACGAGCTTGGCGTGGTGCTCGTCAAAGGTGTCGGAGATGTATTTGAGGAAGATGAGGCCAAGGACGACGTGCTTGTATTCCGCAGCGTCCATGTTGTTGCGGAGCTTGTCGGCCGCGAGCCAGAGCTTGGCCTCGAAACCGAGATTGGCCGCTGAGTCGCCGTTCTTCCTTGCTTTTTTCGCCATCTGGTTTCCTTGCTGGTAAATCGAATTCTTCCGGGATTCTATCCACGTCGAAGTCCAAAAGGAAAGGTTAAAAAGGACAGCAAAGCCCGGTGCTCAAGGATTGATATACGGCCACATAAATGTTAAAGAATTTTAAAATATCTCCATGACTGACGTGGATAAAATTGCCAAAGAAATCAAAAATGGAATAGACGATAGCTTGTTGTGCGGCGACGCCCTGACTCCGGTGCCGCGCGCTTGGGAATGCCGGTGGCGTTGCAGCCACGGGCGACGGGTTTATCCCGTCTTCTGCAGGAGCTTGCGCACCCGCACTTCGGCCTGTGCGCGTTCGCGCATCTACTGCGCCGCGCGCGACGCCGCCGGCATCGCCCCCGAGGGCGGCATCCACACCTTGCGTCACGCGTTCGCCACTCACCTGATCGAGGCGGGCGCGGATCTGCCCACCTTGCAGCACCTCATGGGCCACGGCCATATCGGCACGACCATGCGCTATGTGCATCTGGCGCGCGCTCGTGTGACCGGCACTACCTCTCCTTTCGATCTGCTCGACCCGCCCACGCGCTGAGCGCACCGAGATGGGAAGCAAAGCCCCCAGGGTGGGTCTGGCTGAGGTGCTGCGCCGTCACGGCCCAGCCTATCTGGCCACCCATCCCCTGTCGGTTGCCAAGGCCAAGGTATGGCGCGCCATGCCCCAAGGGCACTTCCTACGGGGCGTCCTCGGCTGCCGCACCGCCGCGCTGGGTGGCCATGTGGAAACTTGCGACGCGTGCGGCACCACGCGCCATGTCTATCACTCCTGCCGCAACCGCCATTGCCCGCTGTGCCAGACACGCGCCAAGGAGGCCTGGCTCACCGCGCGCCAGCGCGAGGTGTTGCCGGTTCCCTACTTCCGCCCCGAAGGAAGTCCCCTTGGGGGACACCTCGTGTTCACCCTGCCCCACGATCTCAATGGCCTGATCGGGCAGTGTCCACGGGTGCTCTACGAGATGCTCTTTGGCGCGGTCTCGGCCACGCTCACCGAGTTCGCGACCAACCCGCGCTGGCTGGGCGGCACAGCCGCATTCACTCTGGTGCTGCATACGTGGAAGCAGGACCTGCGGCGCCATGTGCATATCCATGCGCTGGTGCCCGGCGGGGCGCTCACAGCCAATGGGGATTGGGTGGCGGCCAAGCAAGGGTTCTTGTTTCCGATTACCGCGCTGTCCACCGTCTTTCGGGGGAAGTTCGTCGCCGCCCTCAAGGCGGCACGCCAAGGCGGGAAACTGCGCACCCAGGCGCCGATCGAAGAGGCCGCGTGGGCGATTCTCCTCGCCCGGCTCTATGTACACGATTGGGTGGTCTATGCCAAACACGCCCTCGGTGGCCCTGAGCAAGTGCTCGACTATCTGGGCCGCTACACGCACCGGGTGGCCATCTCCAACGAGCGCATCCTGGGCATCGACAAGGACGCGGTGCGCATCCGGGTGCGCGATTGGGCAAACGCAGACAAGAAGCGCACGATCAGCGTTCCTGCGCAGACCTTCATCGAGCGGTTTCTGCTGCACGTGCTGCCCAAGGGCTTCAAGCGCATCCGCCATTACGGCCTGCTCGGCCCGGCCGGCAAAAAGACAAAATTGGCGCAAGCGCGCGGCGCTCTCGGTGCCTGCACCCGATCCGGTCGTGGTGGAATCGGTCCGAGACTTCATGCACCGCATCCAGCGCCACGAGTACTTACGCTGCCCGCACTGCGCCAAAGGTCAGTTCGTGACCACCGCGCCCATCGCACCCGCGCCACTGCGATTACTGCATCTGCGGGGGCCGCCGTGAAATTACGGTCGTGCTCGCGATTCATGGGCTGGGTTCTTGGCGGGCACGTTCGCCAGGGACATACTCGGCCCGTTGCCCCGATTCGTGCAATGCGGACCTTCGCAAGCCGCTGTTTGTGTAGGTCTACACCCGTGTTCCGATTAGCCAATGCTCATCCGCCTTTCCTCTGGCGCGATCATCTCCATGACCAAGGATTGACTGCCTTCACCACTGCTTTACAATCCCCATAATCAGCCGCCCAATGGCGGTTCAGCCCAACGAGGTTTATCTGACGTCATGCAGCACCGTGCCTTCGCTTCAGCATCGCCACGGCGTCAGATAAACGCTATTCGTTAGAAGTCGCCAGGAAGGGAACCGGTAGGCCGTTCAGTGTCAACAAAGCTATCCTCGATGATTTACACCCTGACCGTTGAGTGCATCGTCGGCCCATACCTGCAGGCCGAGTGCGCGCGTGTTATCGAGATCAAGGACGACGCTACACTTGAGGATCTTCATTTCGCGATTCAAAGCGCGGTATCCTTCGATAATGATCATCTCTACGAATTTCACGCTGGAAGGAATTATCGACACCGCAAGGTGCGATACGGCTCAGAGGATTGGGACGAGGCCGGATACTCGAGGATAAAACTCCGTGATGTATACCCTCTCGGCAGTCTGAAGTTGTACTACATCTTCGATTTCGGTTATTCGTGGTGGTTCGAGATTCGGAAGAATCGTAGGATCCACGCGCCAGAACCACGGGTCCGATATCCGCGGGTCATTGAGCGCCGTGGACCTGACCCGGAACAGTACACGTCCTGCGAATGAGTGTCGCAGATCTAGGCGAACGTGGTTCACAAACAACAACGCCTCAGTGAAGCGGCTTCGTCCAACAGCGGCTTCCAGAGCGACGCGCCACAAGCGGCGCGCGCCTGAAGCCGAACGTTAGACCTTGGGGCGTCATCATTAACGCAACAACCGTCTTCAAGCTTGGGTACGCGTTTCCAACTTTTGTTTGAGCGCACGTAAAATCGATATCGCCCAATTGAGCGCCGTAAAGATCATTGGATGCTCTGATGCTTTTGTGTCTTTCGAGAAAGGGATTGCATTGACCGACAAACAAATCGATTTTATTAACTATTTGGACAAACACGTCACCGTGGAAAACAGAAAAATTTCCCCCTTCAATCTTCAGCAGTTAATGGAAGTATTTCCTGATATTGATGAGTTTTCTTTGCGCCTTTGGCATAACGAGTGGATGTCTGCGCGAAATTTGATGCTCAATACGAAGTTCTAACGGGCTGAACTGGCAAAAGCTGCAAAATGCCTACCCTGCATTCGAGCGGGACGCAGCAAAAGCGCGGCGCCCCTCAATTTTACGTTAGGCCATGAAGCCCGACCATAACCTACGCGTGGAACTGAGGAACCGGAATCGCGCGATCGCCCGCGCGGTTCTCGAGGGCCTGACCGTATCATTCGTAGCGCGACAGTGGGGTTTGTCAACTGGTCGATGTCATGAACTCGTCCATGAAGTTTGTCGGAGGCTGGATCCCGAGCTTTATCGCTCTCTTTACTCGCCGGAGCTATCTCGGCCACGTCTGCCTATACTTCGGCAATACATAGATGCGTTTTTGGAGGCGATGGACGATGACACTACGCTCACGCTGTATAGCTCCATCCGGAGGATTACCACTCTCCCTACTATCACGTTGCATGCGCTACTGAACGAAGGAATCCGGACTGTCGAGGATCTGATGAATTGCAAACCCGAGGAGCTACGGCGTGTTCCTGTGATAGGTCTAGTGGGGTTGC
>JBCKLP010000126.1:0-7306 GCA_038903735.1 Burkholderiales bacterium
AGGCCGTGGACCAGGGAAAAGACCCAGATTCAACCGGCAAGATGGGCATCTGGATTTCGGGATTTTTCGGGTCCGGCAAGTCGCACTTCCTGAAGGTACTGTCGTACCTGCTCGGTAATCGCACGCACACGCACAATGGCGAGAGCAAGCAGGCAGTTGAGTTTTTCGAGAGCAAGGTGAAGGATGCCATGCTCTTTGGGGACATCAAGCGGGCGGTCGTCGCCAACACCGATGTCATCCTCTTCAACATCGACAGCAAGGCCGACCACGGCAGCGGCACAGGACGTGACTTGATCCTGCGAGTGTTTCTCAAGGTCTTGAACGAGTTGCAAGGTTACAGCGGCGATCACCCGCACATCGCCCACATGGAACGTTACCTTGAATCCAAGGGAAAACTGAAAGTGTTCCACACCGCCTATGAAAAGCACACAGGCTTTAATTGGATCAAGGAACGGGACGCTTATCAGTTCAGCCGCGATGAGGTCGTGAAGGCGTTTAGCGAAGCACTTGGCCAGAGCCAAGCCGCTGCTGAAAAGTGGATCGATGGGTCCGAAGACAACTTTTCCATGTCGGTCGAGAACTTCTGCAAGTGGGTCAAGGAATATCTGGACGCCAAGGGGCCGCAACACCGGATCGTGTTCCTGGCCGATGAGGTTGGTCAGTTCATCGGGAACGACTCGCACCTGATGCTCAACCTGCAAACCATCACAGAAGAATTGGGAACGATCTGCGGTCGCCGTGCCTGGGTCATGGTCACGTCTCAGGAAGACATGGACACTGTGCTGGGCGCTATGAGCAAAACGAAGAAGCAAGACTTCTCGAAGATTCAGGGCCGCTTCTTCCCGCCGCTCTCCCTCTCCAGCGCGAACGTGGATGAAGTGATTCAAGCCCGTCTACTGGCGAAAGTGAATGACGTTAAGGGCGAACTCGAAGATGTCTTCAAAAAGCGGGGCGACATCCTCAAGAGCCAACTCACCTTCAAGAACTGCGGCATGACCTTCCGGCAGTTCAAAGACAGTGAGGATTTCGTCAAGAACTACCCCTTCGCCCCTTACCAGTTCCAACTGATCCAACGAATTTTCGAGGCGATCCGCAAGGCGGGTGCCACAGGTATGCACTTGGCACGCGGTGAGCGGTCAATGCTCGATGCTTTTCAGTCGGCGGCGAAGACCGTTTCGAATCACGATGTCGGCATCCTGGTCCCGCTGTACGATTTCTATCCATCGATTGAGAGCTTCCTGGATACGACGGTCAAGAAGACCATCGACCAAGCCGAGACGAATCCCAGCCTAGAACCGTTCGACATTCGGCTGCTCCAGGTTCTCTTTCTTATTCGGTATGTGGACGAGATGAAGGGGAACGTGGACAACCTCGTGACCTTGTGCCTCGATCAAATCGACGGCGACCGGCTGGCTCTACGCGGCCGTATCGAAGAGAGCCTGGGCCGATTGGAGAAAGAAACGCTCATCAGCCGAAGCGGAGACAACTACTTCTTCCTGACCAACGAAGAACGAGACATCAACAAGGAAATCAAACAGGTTGATCTCTCCAGCGGTGAGGAAGCCAAGCTCCAGGGTGAAATCATCTTTGAGGACGTGCTGAAGGGGCAACGCAAGCACCGTTTCAGCGCGAACAAGATGGACTTCGACTTCAATCGCCGCTGCGATCAGTTTCCGGTTGGCAACCATAGGGACGGAGCGTTGCTCGTCTCAGTCATCACGCCCTTGGCGGACGATTACGAAATCTACGAAAAGGGTAAGGCAATCCTCGAAAGCGCCACCGAGGGCGGCTATGCCCTGATTCGCCTGGGCAACGACGAAAGCCTAGGCCGGGAACTGCGGACGTATCTCCAGACGGAGAAGTACCTCTCCAAAAAAAATGACGGGACGCTATCCGAATCGACCAAACGCATTCTGCGTGACTGTGCCGAAGACAACCGCCAACGCCGGGAGCGGCTGACGACTTTGCTTGGTGAAATGCTCGCTGCCGCCGAATACTTCGTGGCTGGGCAACTGCTCAAGCTCAATGCTGCTACGCCGATGGCAGCACTGAATGAGGCGATCGAATACCTCATCCAAAATACGTTCAACAAAATGAGCTTCCTTAAGCGGCTCGCTCCCGAACCATTGAAGGAAGTCCAGGCCGTTCTTCGCAGCAATGACGTTGCCAAAGAAAAACTTCTGTTTCAGACCGGCGAAAACAATCCCGATGCCCTAGAAGACCTCCGCAGCTATCTGCAGCTTTGTTCGATGAGGAGTCAGCAAGTCGTCCTGCACGACATGCTGGAAAAACGGTACTCGCTGCGTCCCTACGGATGGCCCGATGAAGAAGTGCTGTTGCTCTTGGCTCGGCTGATCGTCCTGAGTGAAATCAGTTTGATGATGGACTCGACCTTGTTGTCCATCGACAAGGTCTACGATGCGATCACCACCCCGGCAAAACGCCGCAAGATCGTCATCCGTAAACGAGAGACTTCCGACCCCAAGGCGATTCAGAATGCCCGCAGTCTGGGCAAAGACTTATTCGCCGAAATGGGGCCGGACGGAGAAGATGGCCTCTGCACCTTCTTGCAAGCAAAGCTCAAGAACTGGCACTCCACGCTGAGTGGCTACAAGCAGTTGGCCGACACCGGCAGCTATCCTGGTGGTGAAGAGATCACGCAAGGGCTGACACTCATCGACCCACTGCTGGCCGACAAGGAAAGCAGAAAATTCATTGAGCGATTCAATACCTTGAAGAAAGACTTGCTCGATCTCGCCGACCGGTTTCACGATCTGGAACACTTCTACGACCACCAGAAGCCGACTTGAGAAAGGCTCCGCAAGGCTCACACCGCCTTCCAACTCAACCGGCTGGAACTGGAGAAGGACACGCAAGCCGGGCCTGCCCTCAAACGAATGCAGGAAATCCTCTCGGCCAAGAGTCCCTACGGACTCATCATGGAAGCCGATGGCATCATCAACACGGCCAACGCCGTGAACTCGTCGCTGCTCACCGGGCGACGGACGCAAGCCATCACAAAGATCGAAGCCCATATCGCCGCTCTCAACAAAGACCTTGCCGCCGCCCAAGGTGAGGCAAGTCTTCGGGTGACGTGCATCAAGCCTTTGGAAACGTTGAAGGATCAAGTGCAGAAGGAAGAAAGCCTCGCCCACATCACGCAGGCTGAGGGCGAGGCGGTCAAGGCGTTCGATGTCGCCGTCGGGCAAATCGAAGACTTCCAGCGGAAGCTGGCTGACGAAAAGAAGCCCAAGGACGATGGAACAGACAAAGTGACACCGCCGCCCCCGGTAGTCAAGAAGCAACGGATCGTCAAACCGTCAGACATCGTGAAGATGACGTACCTGGAAACGTCCTCCGACGTGAATGGATTCCTCGACGCTCTGCGACAAGAGCTTGAGCAAGCCATCGCCAATAACGAACGCATCCAGATTCGATAAGGCAACCTTGAACCGCACCAAGCTGAAGAACTACGCACCGCAGGCTCGCCTGGATTTCATCCAGGCGATGGCGGATCGTGCCGCCTACTACGGACTGACACCCGAGAAGATCGAGTCGGTCATTGAGAAGGGCGACGTGGCTGTGATCGCAGGCCGGGAGCATCCTCGTGCTATCGCAAAGAAACGGAAGCAACTCGAAGACCGCATTAAGCGGCACGGCTTCGAACAGACGATGGAAGCGATGGCCTACACATGGTTCAATCGCCTGGTCGCCATCCGGTTCATGGAACTGCACGGTTACCTGGAACATGGCTATCGAGTCTTGAGTCATCCCGAGGGCAAGCCGACGCCAGAAATTCTGGAACACGCCGAGCATGTCGATGTGCCGGGCCTCAAGAAAGCTGCGGTCATCGACCTCAAGCTGGCCGGCAACCGCGATGGCGAGCTCTACCGCATGCTGCTGGTGGCCCAGTGCAACGCCCTGAGCGTGGCCATGCCCTTCTTGTTTGAGCGCATCGACGGCGACACCGAGCTGCTGCTGCCCGACAACCTGCTGCGCACCGACTCCGTCATCGCCAAGCTGGTGCAGGCCATCCCTGAAGAAGACTGGGCCGAGGTCGAAATCATCGGCTGGCTGTACCAGTTCTACATCAGCGAGAAGAAAGACCAAGTCATCGGCAAGGTCGTCAAAAGCGAAGACATTCCCGCCGCCACCCAGCTCTTCACACCCAACTGGATCGTGCAGTACCTGGTGCAAAACAGCGTGGGCCGCCTGTGGCTCATGGCCAACCCGGCCAGCACACTGGCCAGCCAGTGGCCGTATTACATCCAGCCCGCCGAGCAAACGCCCGAGGTGCAAGCGCAGTTGGACGCCCTCATCCAGACCCGCATGGATGAAGACGGCGGCAGCTTGAATCCTGAGTCCATCACCGTGCTCGACCCGGCCTGCGGCAGCGGCCACATTCTGGTGGTGGCCTACGACGTGCTCAAGGCCATCTACCTGGAGCGCGGCTACCAGCCCCGCGCCATTCCGCGCTTGATATTGGAGAAAAACCTCTACGGCCTAGACATTGACGACCGCGCCGCGCAGATGGCGGGCTTTGCCTTGCTGATGAAAGCCCGCGCTGATGACCGGCGCCTGTTCAACGAGCCGCCCAAGCTCAATGTGCTGAGCCTTCAGGAGAGCAAAGGGCTGGATGCCGCCGCGCTTGCCCAGGCCATCAATGCCGGTGGCACAGAGCGTGTCGAAGTGGCCCAGCTCCGCTGGCTGATTGACACCTTCGAACACGCCAAAACCTTCGGCTCTTTGATACAAATTGGCCACCAGCCCACGTCGAACCTGCGCAAGCTGCTATCAATAATGCAGAAAGCCATGCAAGCGGGTGATCTCTACGCTCAGGCAGCCGCACAGGATGTGCTGCCCTTGATACAACAGGCTCTGGTGATGGGCATGCAGTTTGACGCAGTGGTGGCGAATCCCCCGTATATGGGGCAGAAGTCTATGGTTGTGGAAACGAAGCAGTTTGCTGTTCAAAATTACCCGGATGGCAAGGCTGATCTTTTTGCCATGTTCATTTTGCGATGCAGTTCGTTCGCAAAAGAATCTGGTCGAATTGGTTTGATGACACCGTTTGTCTGGATGTTTTTGGGTAGCTATGAAAAGATCAGAAAATTCTTGACTGAGAAAATTTCGCTGACTTCACTCGTGCAACCGCAGTACCACACATTCTTTGAATCTGCGGCCGTTCCTGTATGCGCATTTGTTCTGGACAATTCAGGACGCGAAACGACTGGAAACTATTTCGACCTAACCGGTGAGTCTGGAGCTGACGTACAGCCTGTTCGTTTCCTTGCGGCTATTCGGTTGGACGACACCTCTTATCGGTATGAGGTGAGTTGTCGTGAGTTCGCAAAGATGCCTTCATCACCAATTGCCTATTGGACTTCTAAGAAGATGCGCAAAGCGGTATACGAGTCTAAATTGGTCGGTGAGTATTCTGTTACTCGTCAAGGACTCATAACGGGAAACAACAACCTATTCCTTCGGTTGTGGCATGAAGTATCCACATCGTAAATTGGATTCTTTGTTGAATCAAGATCGGATTCCATATCTAGCGGTAAGAAATGGTTTCCTTGTGTGAAGGGCGGCAATTTTAGAAAATGGTATGGGAACAATGATTTTGTTGTGAATTGGGAAAACGACGGTAGTCAAATTCGATCGTATACAGATGAGAAAGGGCGACTTCTTTCTCGACCACAAAACATAGATTATTTTTTTCGTGAAGGGATGACTTGGTCAACGTTGACCATTGGTACTTTCTCAATGCGGTGGACGCCCCGCGGATCAGTTTTTGAATCTAAGGGGTCTATGTGTTTTGCAAATGATCCCGTAAACACACCATATTTGGTTGCTTTTTTTAATACCAAACTGGTAAATGCATTCTTACGAGTGAGCTCCCCAACACTTGACTATCATGAGGGGCCAGTTTCTCGCCTTGCTTTTCGATTAACCGAATTTGAATCAATTTCGGCACTTGCGAAAAACGCCATTTCAATTGCCAGATCAGATTGGGATTCTTTTGAAACTTCCCAAGACTTCGCTGAGCTACCTCTGCTCAATTCAGCAGCGGGCATTACAACGATTGCACATTCATGGCTGGCGTGGAACGGCATTACTGAAAACAATGTGTTGCGCTTACAGAAGATAGAAGAAGAAAGCAACCAACTTTTCATCTCGGCCTATGGGCTCCAAGACGAACTGACTTCCGAAGTCCCCGAATCCCAAATCACCCTGGCCCGCGCCGACCGCGAAAAAGACTGCCAGCGCCTCATCTCCTACGCCATCGGCTGCATGATGGGCCGCTACAGCCTGGACGAGCCCGGCCTGATCTACGCCCACGCCGGCAACGTCGGCTTTGATGCCAGCCGCTACGCCACCTTCCCCGCAGATGCCGATGGCATCGTGCCGCTCACCGACGATGCCGCCAGCCGCGTGCGCGAATTCCTGCTGGTAGTCTGGGGTGCAGACACCCTAGAAGAAAACATGGCCTGGCTGGCCGAAAGCCTGGGCACCAAGGCCAGCGAAACCCCGATTGAGACCATTCGCCGCTACCTGGCCGACAAGTTCTTCAAAGACCACCTGCAAACCTACAAAAAGCGCCCGATCTACTGGCTCTTCTCCAGCGGCAAGCAAGGTGCCTTCCAGGCCCTCGTCTATCTGCACCGCTACCACGAAGGCACGCTGGCCAGGATGCGCACCGAGTACGTCATTCCGCTCCAGGGCCAGATCGCCGCCCGCATCGAACAACTCGAAGGCGACAAGGCCAAGGCCACCAGCACTAGCCACCGGAACAAGCTCCAGAAGGAGCAAACCGACCTCAAAAAGCAGCAGGCCGAACTGCTCATCTTCGAGCAAAAGCTGAAGCACGCCGCCGACCAGAAGATTAGTCTCGACCTGGATGACGGCGTGAAGGTGAACTACGGCAAGTTCGGCGACCTGCTGGCCGAGTCCAAGGCCATCACGGGGGTGAAGGACGACGAATGAGCGACCTCAACCAAATTAACACGGCACTGGAACGCCTCTTCAATGAAGAAGGGCAACGCATCGTCTTCTGGAATGATCCTGACCAAGAGTTCTTAATGACTTTGCCGCTCCTGGAACTGGAGGGCGTGACCACGCTGCGCCTAGACGAGGTCGGGGCGCTCGAAGCCAAAATCCGCATAGAGCGGGAGAAACCAACAAGCAAATTTCTACTTTACGCCCCGACCGAAGAACCCGATTACGAAGACGATTGGCTGCTAGACATCCGCCTCTACAGTCGCAGCTTCCGAGCGGACAAGGCTAGCATCTTGTTGCAAGAGTTGGG
>JBCKLP010000127.1:0-7202 GCA_038903735.1 Burkholderiales bacterium
GTGAATATGGGCCAATAGGGGCCCCGGGTAGGCCATCGAGGCGTTTCAGGTAGTAATCCCATTGCGATTGTTGCTCTTGCTTTTCCATGCTGGCGAGTTCCTGGCGTAGTTCCGCCAGCCGGGATTCCTTGTTCGCCACGTCACCGGACGTAGGCGTGAGATCAGCATCCAATTCGGCAATCTGCGCTTTCATAGTGTCCTTTCGCTGAAAATACTCCTGCCAGAGTTGCAGATTTTTTTCATCGCGCTGATCGTCGAGCTGAGCCACTGTGCAACGCCGTTCGTCGTCGGTTAGGTCGTCCCAGAGGATGACAGGTTGCTCCAGCCGAATACGTTCTTGCAACGCTTCAGGCAAATCGCGGAATGGCTTCTCGAACGAACCTTTCAACGCCAGGGTGAGGGAGTCGAACCGACTCATTCCGCACCCCACATTGCAGTAGGTCGGTCATTCGGCGCCTGCCGAAAACACTTCGTCATTAAATTGTGCCGCACCACGCTTTTCCTTCATGCCGTGGCGTATCCTCAACGCCATTGGACAATACCGGTCTTTACTATACATTCAAGTATATCCGCACTACAACCACGGCATAAGGCAGACCGATGGCCTCAGGCAAGACCAGCACGCTGACCTTTCGCATCGAGCCGGCCCTGAAGGACGCGCTGCGCGCAGCGGCCGAGAAAGAGCACCGCAGCATTGCCAACATGATTGAAATGATGATCCGGGACTACTGCGGGCGCGTCGGCATCGAGATCCAGCAGCAGGCGCTGCTTCTGGAGAAACAGGGCAAAACGCAATCGCGCAAACGATAAGAAACCGATTTGCAATATGAAAACGTTTTCTTTTTGCTCGGCATCAGAATAGTGCGAACCAGCAGCCTTTCGTCACTCGGGTTCCCGGCCGCCTCATCAGCGCTGGAAACATTCGGCCTCAAATTCTCGTCCGGCGGTGCGCACATCAGCCGAACCATGATGCTGGAGGAACTCGGCGCGGTGTTGGCCGCCGTTCCAAAGGACTCCGACGCTGCCGATTACCGTGAGGCTGTTCTTCACAAGAACGTGCTGGGCAAAATCACAGACAGCACCCGGCAAAAATCACTGCGCCATTTGCGCGAACTGTATGCGGTTGATGAAGCCACGCCCATCTTTGCACTCCTGCGCAAGCTCCACGCCATCGACGCCGCCAGCCTGCGCCTGCTGGCGGTTCAGGTTGCATGGGCACGCGATCCGTTATTCCGAGCTACCTCGCAGCCGGTCATGGACGCATCAGAGGGTGATCGAGTCGAGACAGCCAGGCTGGCCGAGGCGTTGGAAGCAACATTTCCAAATCAGTATTCGGAACTTAACCGCAATAAAGTCGCACGGAATGCCGCCTCATCGTGGACCCAGTCCGGGCACCTTGTCGGTCGCGCGAAAAAGACGCGCCACCGGATCAAACCGACCGCCGTGGCTGTCACCATGGCCTTTTTTCTTGGCGATATTGCCGGCTATCACGGGGCGGCGGTATTTTCCAATCCCTGGTGCCGTCTGATCGATCTAAACGCCGAGCGCGCCAGATCCATGGGCTTCGAGGCGCATCGGGCCGGTTTGCTCAACCTGCACGCGGTAAGTGAGGTCGTTGAACTGAGCTTCCCGATGCTCGCTGAATTTCAAGGTCCACCATCATGAGCGCCATTGACCGCCTCCTTTCCAACTACTCCCGACAGGTGCGGCTACCCTGGTCTGCCAACATGTCCGGAAAGCAGCGCGTCTGGTTTGCCGTATACCCCCCCGCTGAGGAACGGCGGGTACGGGCGCACCTACCACAGTTTGAAACTCTCACCCTTGAAGCAAGCCATGGATGGACCACCGTTGACCTCACGCGAGTGCTTCCGGAATGGATCGCAGCTCACGAATACCGCGAGGGCATCTTCGCGGAACCCGAGCATTTCAGTGCCAACAGCGAACTTGAGAATCTTGCTGTTCAACTGGTGCGTCAGGCCTGCTCACGGGCGGATGTCGATGAGGCGAGTGTCGTGGCTGTTACTGGCCTTGCTTCGCTGTTCGACTTCATGCGTGTCTCCAGTCTGATTGAACACGTTGAGGACACTGTTCGCGGCCGCCTTCTGGTCTTTTTCCCGGGTGAATACGCGGGCAATGTCTACCGCTTCATGGACGCGCGTGACGGCTTCAATTACATGGCCGTTCCCATCACCTCCACCGAGAGCTTCATCAACCCATGAACAACCGAGAACTGTATTTCCGCGATCCCGCAACGCTTGAGTTGCTGAACAATGGCGTCTCGAAAGTTTCAGAAATGGGTCAGGACGAGCGCCAGATCCAGACGCTCCGCTTCGAGTTGGAGACTTTCGTCTGCGATGGAGAATATGCGCGCGGACTCGAGCAAATTCTCAAGAACTATCTCGCTGGCCTTGGAAAGACCGAGCAAAACGCCGTCTGGGTCAGCGGCTTTTTCGGAAGCGGTAAATCCCATCTCGTCAAAGTCCTTCGCTATCTCTGGGAGGATTACCGCTTTTCTGACGGAGCCACCGCCCGTTCGCTGGTGAAGCTCCCAGTGGAAGTCTCGGATCTACTTAAAGAACTGAGCAATCGCAGCAAGCCGCTGGGTGGATTGCGGGCGGCTGCGGGAACCCTCGGCGCGGGCTCCATGGACAACGTGCGTCTCGCCTTCATCCAGCTGGTGCTGCGCGCCGCCGTCCTCCCGGAGAATCTTGCACAGGCCAGATTCATTCTCTGGCTGCGTTCGTCGGGGTTGGAGGCAAAGGTTCAAGCGGCGCTAAAGCAGCAAAAGCGCGAGCTTGGCAAGGAAGTGCTCAGCTTGAAGCTTTCCGTTCCATTGGCCGATGCGCTTGTGGAGGCCGAACCCAAATATGCAAATGCTGCCAATGCGCAGGCGGCCATCCGGGATCAATTCAAAGACAACAATTCGCCAACCCTTGATGACACGCTCGATGTCGTGAGGCAGATTTTCGGCCACGACGAACAGATGCCCTGCACCCTGCTGGTGATTGACGAAGTCCAGCAATTTCTTGGCGGAAGCATCCAGCGCACGATGGATTTGCAGGAGATCGCGGAGCATTGCTGCACCAAGCTGAACCAGCGACTTCTGCTGGTGGGCACCGGCCAGTCCGCCTTGAGCGACAAGACGTCCAGCCTGCAACGCCTTCAGGCCCGCTTCGCGATCAAGGTCCAGCTCCGCGACACCGACGTGGAGAGCGTCATTCGCAAAACGGTCCTGCGCAAGAAACCGGAGAAAGAATCGGCCATCTCGAAGTGCCTGAGCGCCAATCAAGGCGAACTGGCCCGTCATCTTGCGAATACCCGCTTTGCCGCCAGGCAGGAAGACGATGAGTTTTTCGTAGCCGACTACCCGCTGCTGCCCACGCGCAGGCGGTTTTGGGAGAAAGTGCTTCGCAACACCGACCACTCGGGCACCAAAGCCCAATTGCGGTCCCAGCTGCAGATCGTCTTCGAAGCGACGCGACAGACTGCGGCGTCCTCCGTAGGCACGGTGGTTCCGGCGGACTTCATCTACGACCAGATTTCCACGGATCTCATCAACTCCGGCGAGCTGGAGCGCGAATACGACGAGATCATCCGCAAACAACGTGATGGGACCAAGGACGGCGATCTGCGTTCCAGCCTGTGCGCTCTGATCTTCCTGATCGGCAAGCTCCCCCGGACGCCGGGGGCGGACGATGGTGTGCGCGCCACCGCGGAGACATTGGTTGACCTGCTCGTCAGCGATCTGCAGAACGACAGACCGAAACTGGAGCAGCGTGTTCCCAGCTTACTCAAGCAGTTGGTGGACGCCGGCCATCTCATGGCGGTGGATACCGAGTTTCGCCTGCAGACCCGGGAAGGTGCTCGCTGGACACATAACTTTAATCGCGCCCGGATAGCGGTCCTTAGCAACGACGAGCGCATTAATACCAAGCGTGCGGAATTGCTGCGCGACGGCACCAAGCAGGCATTGAAGCCTGTATCGCTGCAACAGGGCAATTCCGGCACGCCGCGCAAACTCGTCTCCGAGCTTTCCTCTGGCCGACCGGCGTCCGGCAGCGACGAGGTCGCCCTGTGGATACGGGAAGGATGGAGCGACGACGAAAAATCGGTCCTGAACGATGCCCGTGCGGCCGGCGTCGACAGCCCCTTGCTCTTTGGCTATCTGCAGCGGCCACCCGGCCAATTGCACGAGGATTTTCGGCAAGCGATCGCTGCTGAGATCGCTGCCCAAGAAGTTCTCGATGCTCACGGCTTGGCCACAACGCCCGAGGCCATCGAGGCCCGCAAAGCTGTGGAGACCCATTTGGAAGTCGCGCGACACCGCATTCAGGAAATTCTGGGTCACGTCATTGGCAGCGCAAAGGTATTTCTCGGCGGCGGGCAGGAAGCCAATGGCATCGAGCTGGCAGACAAAGTTCGGGATTCGGCAAACAGTGCCTTAGTCCGACTTTTTCCACAGTTCTCCGAGGCCGATCACTCGAACTGGGGTCAGGTTGTCACTCGCGCCCGCGCGGGCGACGTGGGAGCGCTGTCGCAGGTGGGCTACCCGGGCAACCCGACCCAGCACCCCGTCTGCCGGCGCGTGCTGGAGTTCATAGGCGCAGGCAAAAAAGGCAAGGATCTGCGCGAGAACTTCAAGGCGGCGCCCTTTGGCTGGCCGCAAGACGCCGTCGATGGCGCGCTCTTCGTCATGCTGGTTGCGGGCAATCTGCGAGCCACACTCAATGGCCAGCCGGCACAGGCGTCGCTGCCACAGAACCAGTTGGGAACCGTCAGCTTCTACGTGGACGTGCCGCCGCTCGATGTGCAGCAGCGGCTCAACCTCAAGGCACTGTTCCAGAAGGCTGGCATCACCACCCAGAACGGCAAGGAATCCGAGGCCGCTGCCGAGGCACTGAAGAAGCTGCTCGCGCTGGCGGAATCAGCAGGCGGTGCCGCCCCGCGCCCTGAGACGCCCGACACCCAAGGCGTGAGCGCCCTGCAGATGCTCAGTGGCAACGCCCAGTTGCTGAAGATTCACGAACAGAAGGACGACCTGGCCGCCAAGCTCGCCGCCTGGAAGAAGAGCGCCGACGCCATCACCAAACGCTGGCCGGCATGGGATCGCTTGCTCGGCTTTCAGGGCTATGCCGCAGGGCTGCCAGAAGCCGAGGCCTGCGCGGTCTCCATCGCGGCCATAGCCGAAGGCCGTAGGCTGCTGGCCGAGCCCGACCCGGTGCCGGCGCTGATCATGCAGCTCACTACTGCGCTGCGCATCGCCCTGGGCAAGCTGCAGGACGACCTGGCCGCCGCCTTCAAGGCCGGCGAGGGCAAGCTCGCCGCGTCACCTGTCTGGGCCGGCCGCACCGACGAGCAGCGCGCCACCATCGCCACGGCGTGCCAGCTCACGCCCCCACCCAAGGCCGCCATCGGCACCGACGACGAAATCCTTGCCGCCTTGCAGGCGCGCAGCCTGACGGACAGGCGCAACCTGCTGGACGCCGTGCCCCAGCGCTTTGCGCGCGCGCTCGAAGAGGCCGGCAAGCTAGCGACGCCGGATGCCGTGCGTGTCACGCTGCCGGCCGCGATCATCAAGACGCCAGTGGACCTTGACCAGTGGCTGGCCGGCGTGCGCCAGCAAGTGGAAGCAAAGCTCAAAGACGGCCCGGTGATCCTGTGAGCAGCCTACCCACCCCCCTGCGCCGCCAACTGGAAAGCGCAGTTCGTCAAGCCCGCAAGCTTGCCGATGCAGGGGCACGCAACGCCCTCGAAGCGCTCGCCGTGCACGAGCCCGACCCGTACCGGCACATGGACGAGGCGAAGCGCAGCCTGCGCCGCCAACTGCGTGCGCAGGCCAAGCAGTTGGGCGACGGCGAAAGCCGCATCAAGCCTGGCGCCTACGAGATCAAGCACCTGGCCGAGAAGCTCGCCTACGACCAGTGGCACCGGCTGTTGTTCGCGCGGTACCTGCTGGAGAACAACCTGCTCATCTCGCCCGAGCATGGGGTTTCGGTGTCGCTGGACGACTGCGAAGAGCTTGCGCCCTCGCTCGGGCTCAAAGACGCCTGGGCGGTGGCGGCCCGCTTTGCGGCCAAGGAACTGCCCGAGATCTTCCGTGCCGACGACCCGGCGGGCGCGGTGGACCCGTCGGTCAATGACCGCAAACCGCTGATCGACCTCGTCACTGGCTTGCCCGTCGAAGTCTTCACCGCCAGCGACAGCCTCGGCTGGTGCTACCAGTTCTGGCAGGCGGAGCGTAAGGACGAGGTCAACGCCGCCGGCAACAAGATCGGCGCGGATGAACTGCCAGCGGTCACGCAATTGTTCACCGAGGATTACATGGTGGACTTCCTGCTCGATAACACGCTCGGCGCGTGGCACGCGGGCAAGGTGCTCGCCGCGAATCCCAAGCTGATGGAGACTGCGCAGAGCGAGGACGAACTCAGACTAGCCGTCTCGCTGCCGGGCTGCCCGTGGAAGTATCTGCGCTTCATCAAGAATGAAGGCGGCCAGTGGACACCCGCCGCCGGCACGTTTGACGGCTGGCCGAAGACGGCGAAAGAACTCAAGTGCCTCGACCCGTGCATGGGCAGCGGGCATTTCGTGGTGGCGCTGTTCGAGCGCCTCGTCGCACTGCGGATGGTGGAGGAAAAGCTGGACGAGCAAGCGGCGGTGGCGGCGGTTATCCGCGACAACCTATTCGGGCTGGAACTTGACCCGCGCTGCACGCAGATCGGTGCGTTCAATCTGGCGCTGGCCGCGTGGCGGCGGGTGGGCCATTGCGCGCTGCCAGCGATGAACCTGGCCTGCTCCGGCCTTGCGCCGAATGCCAAGAGGGAAGACTGGCTCGCGCTGGCCGGGGACAATGACCGGCTGCAACGCGGCATGGAACGGCTCTACGCGCTGTTTAAGGATGCGCCGGTGCTGGGCAGCCTCATCAATCCCCGTCTCGCCAGCGCCGACTTAATCGAGGCGGATTTCCATGAGCTCCAGCCACTGCTGGAAAAGGCGCTGGCGCAGGAAGCCAAGGACGACACCGCGCACGAAATGGCCGTGACCGCGCGGGGGTTGGCCAAGGCAGCGGAAATTCTCGCCGGCCAGTTCACGCTCGTCGCGACAAACGTGCCCTTTCTAACTCAATCGAAATTCTCCGCCGAACTGAAGGAGCACATTTACTCGTTTCTCGAATTGGCAAAGGAGAATCTCGCCTCTGCATTCTC
>JBCKLP010000128.1:0-7200 GCA_038903735.1 Burkholderiales bacterium
TGCTGTCCGCGCGTATAACCGCTTGCTGAACCTTACCCAGAATCGCGCCCTGGGTGCTTTCCGGGGAAAACTCTTTGGAGAGGTAGTCGATGCCGAGCCGGATAATCGCCAAGGGATTCTTCACTTCGTGGGCGACACCGGCGGCCAGGCGTCCAACTGCCTCCTGACGATCCGTCTCGGCAAGCCAAACACGCGCATCGAAGAGTTCTCGTGCAGTCTCTTGGTGCTTGATCAGTTCCGCGTGCAACTCAACCTCTGCAAGCTTGCGCGCGATGATTTCGACGGTTCGATTCAATACCAGCGTCTCCAGATAACGTTCGTGCGTCCGCAACTCGATCAGCAACTTCGCCAGGTAGCCCAGCAGCAGGCTGAACAGCAGACCCAAAGCGATCTTGAGCGTCAGCCAGCGCGGTTCGTGCCAGCTCTTGAGCGGCGCGACGCTGAGCGTCCAACTGCCATTGGGCATGTTCAGGGTCCGCACTACCGGGTCGATCAGGGTGGCGTCGGAGGACTTGGCGATGCTCTGCTTTTGCCCGCTGTCGGGGTGGATGCGCCACAGTTCGTAGGCAATCTCGTTCAGCGTCAGCTGCTCCAGCCGGGCATCTTGGAACGCTTGCGGGTAGCGGATCAGGACGATGGTGAAGCCCCAGAACGAGGGCTTGCCCTGGCTGTTGTTCAGGAACACCGGCAGGCGCCCGACGGCGCCGAGTCCGCCTTGTTTCAACTCGAACGGTCCGGCCAGGGTGAGCTGGCCGGTGTCGCGCGCGAGGAAGGCCTCCTTGTTGCGCGTGGGGTCCTGCAGCAGGTTGTGGCCGATGGCTTTTTCATTGCCGGCCAGTGGGATGATGTGTTGCACGATGCCGCCCGGCGCCAGTTGCAGCGAGGCCGCACCCGGGTAATACGTCAGCATCTCGTTCGCGATGTCGTCGAAGTTGAGGATGCTGCCACGGCCCTGGCGCACCAGGGCGGCCAGCGCGTAGGTGGCGGACAGGGCGTGTTGCGTGCTGTTCTGGATCGCGTCGCCGGCCAGGTCGGCCAGGTTGACCAGGTGCGCGCGCTGATCCTGCACTCGGTGCCGCTCCGATAGCTCAACCACCCAAAAGGCGGCGGTGGCAGCCAGCAGGAAGGCGATGAGGGCTGCGATCAGCGGGCGGCGAACAGAACCCCCCCGTTGACGGTAACACCAGTGGGGCTAATTGGGCCGGGAATTGGGGTTGGCATCGGTGTTTGGATGGTTGAGGGACGTAGAAATTACGGAAATACTCTCAGCTCGTCACTGCGATTGCCGCGTCGCTGCGCTCCTCGCAATGACGGCCAGCGCGGCAGTCCATGACTTCCGGGACCATGGATCGCCACGGCCCGAGCGCCTCGTGGCGAGTCGGGGTGAACGGTGGATTGTACAGCTTAATCAGGCCCCGATGCTCGCGCACTTCGCACTCAGAGTGCCACCACTGACCCACGACCCAGGGCACGCGCCGCGCCGGCAGCGTGCAAATGCTTGTCGCCCGGAATTCGCATCGGGTGCTTCGATGCTCACGATGACTTCCCTGCGACTCAAGTCGTTACGCCCAGTATGCCAATTTCATGGAAAGACAACGCGTCCGAATCGACGCTCGGCAGGTCATATGAGTTGCCGCCGCAACTGCTCTGCGGAAAGCCGCTTGCCCAGAGCGCATACAAGTCAGGTCTTTGACCGGCACGCTGATGTCGTGGGTTCGGTCCTGGCGGGTGCGGCCCTGCGTTTGGCCAACGCAGATCCAGTTGGCGGCGCGGTAGCAGGTGCCTTTGAAGCGGGATCGGTCAACGAAGGTCTCGATGAGATGAACCGGATGGCCGTACTTGGCCAGCCAGTCGGCGGCGAGGCGGCGGGTAAGACGCGCGAGCAGGTGAGAGGCCAGATGCGGCACACGCACCCAGGGCAGGATGAGGAAACGCACGTTGTTGGTGATCCAGGAAAGGCGCTCGGCGCGGGTCGGTTCGTCCCAACCGATGAACTTGTCGCGAGGGTTCACCCTCCACGCGGCGGCGCCAAAGAGCGCGCAGCCCAGGTCGCGACCTTGGCGGTCGCGAGCGAGATAAGCCATATTCTCGCCCACCGAGCGGCGCAGGCCCAGATAGTGATAGCGCACAAGATACTGGGCCAACAAAGCGTAGCGAGGCTGCTTGGTCGAGAGCGGCTCGATCGTCAGGGGGAGCAGTTCGTGCAGGGGCTGCGTGATGGGTTCCGGGTCGGGCCAAGGCAGCTCCGGGTCGGCAAGCCGGATCAAGCGCTGGGGAGGCGCTTGCCGGCGTTTGGGCAAGCCGATGAGTCCGCGCTTCTCCAGTTTGATCAGGAGGCTGGAGCCCGCGAAGTTCTTCAGCCGTCCTGTGGCCGTCCTCCAGTTCCAGGCTTCGGCCAGGGCCAATGCGATCTGGTTGCGGCTCCACTGGGGATGCTCCGAGATGAGTCGGCACACGAACGCCACCTCTTCGTCGCCGATGGCGCGGCCTTGAATGTGGCGCACAGTGTTCATACGCCGATAATCTACAACATGGAAATGTGTTAGTCCAGCAAAATATTCATCCTGTCAAAATATTCATCCTCTCCTCAGGCTCTTCGTCGGACCTGAGTAGTTACGAATCCTCTTCGAAGTCGACTAGGGTGCTTGTCGAGGGTAATCGCTAGCATCTCCGTCTCTACCCGCGCCCAATATTGTCTCGATTGCTAGACTCTTGAATCCACGCCTGTACCGCTGACCAAGCCAGAGTCGTGTTTCTTGGTCGATTCAGGATGGTGGACACCATCCTCAACTGGACACCATCCTCAACTGGACACCATCCTCAACCCCTCCGACTACTCCAACAAGAGGGTATTCACCGGAGGCTTACGGAAATATGGAATTGCCGCGCAGAGTGGCTCCATGTTCGAATTGGAACATTTATGGGACATAGGGGACATTGCGCCCTGGGAAACGATTCGGAAGCAGTCAACTTCAGAGCGGCTTCAAAGTAGCTTGCCTCGGCCCGGCTTTATATGCGGGGAACACTCCAGAAACTGCAGCGTCCCTCAATCCCCCGCACTGATTGCAGCCAAGCACGCAATAGCAGTCTTACACGACTAATTCCCGCCTAATGCAGAACCTGCGCTCGCCTGGTTTTGCCGGCAGAAAATCCACAAACCGCCCCCTGGCCTCCGTGTAAAGCCGGAATTACGGCGCCCCGAAAGTACGCTTCTTCTTGCTGTGGCCCTTGGGCTTGATCGGCATCTGCGCCACCCAGATCCCGTGCCGCGTCTCCAGGGCCAAGGCTATTGTTAAAGGATTAATTCTTCTCCAGAGGCCCCGCAAACCTCTCCCTCGCCACGCGATCAGAACTCCCTGCCGATCTTCCGGTCCAGCGACCAGCGCCCGCCGCCGCCCGGCAGCACCGCCACGCACATCACCGTGAGGAGCACAGAGACTTCCATGCCGTCGCCCTTGAGCGTGCGGAAGAAGCCGTCTTCGATGCGTATGCGCAAGGTGATGACGAGCATCTGTATGACGAGCGCGAAGGCGGCGAAATCGTCCGGCCCGAATTCCTCCAGCAGTTCCTTCAGGGCCGGCTCGGCGTCGTTCCAGTCGCTCAGCGTCGCGGCGCCGGCGTTCACTTTTGCGAGCGCGTACAGGACGAGCAGCGGCTTGTGCACGGCGCGGCGCTCGCCCTGGCGCCAGACGCGGATGCCATCGAAGGCTTTGAGGATTTCGTCGCGGCTCATGGCGGGGACTGGTCCGGTACAACTATTCCTGAATATCCGTTTCTGCAGATACAAGTTACCAAAACGGATACGTCCGTGTGCCGCTCAGGTACGCCGACTGGCGCTTTTGGCTTTTGGAAGTTGATGATTTACGCCATGTATGGGGCTGCACAGTGGGGCGGTAATCCATGGCCGGTACTTCGTTCAGGCGGCAGGGGCGGGTGTCCTGCGTGGTTCTGCGTGGTTCTGCGTGGTTCGGATTTTCCGCTTTCGCTCAGCCGCGGCAGGCGCCCTCCGAGCTCGGCCGCGCTCATGCCGAGTTCCTGGATTTGCCTGGCGAGATGTTCGCCGGGATGGGTGACGGTGCGTGTCATGCGAGGCTGCTCTGGATGTGCGATGCGCGGGGCGTCATGCCACGCGCTTGTCCTGCGCGTGACGGTGCGCAAGCAGGTACAGCACGTACTGATTCAAACTGACCCCCTGCGCCTTCGCCGCCTTCGCCATGTCTGCATGCAGCCGCCTGGGCACGCGCATGAGGAACTTTCCGCTGTAGGCCATTTCATCCGCAGGTTTGGAAGGTGCAGGTACGGCGCGCTTCATGCTCCTGGCGGCCTTGATCCAGGCGGCAATTGCATCGTGCGCCTCGCTGATCGCCGCGGCTTCGGTCTTGCCCCACGCATTGCAGCCGGGCAGGTCGGGCACGACGGCAATATAGCCTGCATCCTCATCGCTCCAGAAAACTTCAAGCGGATATCTTGTCATCTTTGCCTCCGTATTTGTCCATCATCCTGATCAGTTGCCGCGCCTGATAGGACGGGATAGTGCCGCCGCGATTCTGAAAATTCAGCAGGTCGGGTTCATCGGGGCGCCCGAAGGCGCGGTGCGATCCCTTGCCGCCTTTGTGTGTGAAGCCCAGTTGTTCGGCGACCTTGGCGGCGTCTTCGAAGCGCACCGCATTGGGATTTGCCCGGATTGCGGCCAGCAGCTTCTCTCGTTTTGTCATGTGACAATAATACTATATACAGTATCGAACTGAATAACCTGCCACGGCATTGCTACAGCTGGCCGGATTGTCCGCAGTGCCCGCTGGTTGCCACAGGACGTCGGTGCGCAGGCTGCGATATCGACGCCATGGTGCTTGGCAAACTGCCGTTTGCCCATGTCGTCGGCGCGCTCGGCCCGTTGCGCGGGCGCCTTGGGCGCGAAATCAATCCCGTGGCGATGTCGAAAGCCGATTTTCGGAAAAAGTATCTTGGTGGGGACCGCTTCGTCCGCCGTGTGGCAAGAGGATGTCGTGGAACTCGCTGCGGTGATCCGGGTTACGCACGGATTGCGAACGCCAGACGCCTTGCAGGCAGCCAGTTGCCTGCAATTGGGCGCCCGGCACCTGTTCTTCACCGGCGATGCGGCGTTCACGCGAGTCGCCGGTTTAGAGGTGAATTTGCTCGCCTGAGAGGCGCTTGAATCAATTCATAAGGAGCACTTCAAAGCGTGCGCATGGCCTTCGCTGGCGCTCAAGGCCCAGGCGCAAGGTTTCCAGGGAATTTGACGTTAGTTAGCAAATATGAGAACATAACACATGTCTTATTCCATCGAATACTTTCACCCGAAGGTGCTCGCTGAAATCGAGTCCTGTCCGGTGGACATCCTTGCGGATTACGCGCGCATTGCAGAACTCCTCATCGAGCATGGCCCTGATCTGCGCCTTCCGCATTCAAGGGCAATGGGAGATGCGATGGTCGAACTGCGACCAAGAGGCACGTCCGGAATCGGGCGTGCAATCTATTGTTTTGCCAGTGGTCGGCGGGCGGTAGTCCTGCATACCTTTGTCAAGAAATCCCGGCAAACACCCGACCGGGAACTGAAGCTGGCCCGCAAACGCTTAAAGGAGTTGGACAATGGCTGAAATAAAATATCACCCGGCGTCTCATGACCACGACGAATTTCTGAACAAGGCGCGCAAGCGCAAGGGTTTCGAGGCGGCATACCAGTCGCTAGCCGTTGAATATGCGGTCGCAAACGAAATGCTCGCGGCGCGCGCGCGTGCCGGACTCACCCAGGAGGCGGTCGCTTCGCGCATGGGCACGACGAAAAGCACTGTTTCGCGCCTCGAATCCGCCGGCAAGCATGCTCCGTCGCTGACGTCGCTGAAGAAATATGCCGAAGCCGTAGGGTGCAAGATTGAATTCAAACTGGTTCCGCATCGGTAGCCTTGCGCGTCCCGAATCGTGATCATGGGCCGGGAATGTATGAGGGTGTTTTGAAATGATGGGCCGCAGGCAGGCGCTCAAGGGCGGAGACGAATGGGATGTCGCCAGCAGGAACGCGCGGCGCGTCGTCAACATGCCGCGCGGCTTCACGCGTCAGGTCAAGCGCAAGATGAACAAGCGCGAACGCAAGGCGGGAACGGGCGCTAGAAGTGCTACGAAAGGCAACAGAACGCGGTGTCCGGGTGGCTGTCGTTATTGAGCTTGCCCAAGAAAGCGGGGGAAAGATCTCCTTCGATGGTCTTCAACTCATTCGGGCAGACGTTCCACGTGCTCAGGTCTACTATTAGCCCTTGGAACGTAGGAATTCCGGAAACTCGGGGACTTACGGCACCATGCACGCGAAATATCTGATAGTTGATCGGAGACGAACACTGGTGTCTAGCGAAAATCTAAGCGATTACGCGCTGGAGACGAACATGGAATTAGGTATTCTGGTCGAGGGTGCACTAGCAGGGCGGCTTGCGGCACACTTTGAACAGCTGATTGTTCGAGAAGACCTAATGTTGATGCAAAAGCGGTTGCTTGGAACATTGGCTGGCTAACTTGGTCGGGGTGGCCGCGGGCGCGCGCTCGAGGATGTTCGGCGGTCCTGCGAGTTGCCACAGGCCGTCGGTGCGCAAATGCCAGAAGGGGTTGTGGCGGGTGGCGGCGGCGCCGTCCGGCCCGAATTCCTCCAGCAGTGCTTTCAGGGCCAGCTCGGCGTTCCAGTCGGTCAGCGCCGCGGCTTCTACGTTCACTTGGGCGAGCGCGTACAGGACGAGCAGCGGCTTGTGCACGGCGCGGCGGTCACCGCGCTGCCAGACGCGGATGCCATCGAAGGCTTGGAGGATTTCGTCGCGAGTCATGGCTGGGGGGGGCTGGTCCGGGTCAACTATTCCAGGATATCCATTTCTGCCGATAAAAGTTGCCAAAAAAGATACATCAATGTGCCGTATTGGTACGCCGATTGGATCTCATGGCTTTTGAATGTTGAAGATTTACGCCGCGCAGGAGGCAACCCAGAGAATTGGCAATCCATGGACGATGCCTCGTTCAGGTTTTCCCGTTTTTCTTGTCGGCCTGCGGCTTGATTCCGTGCTCGGTGAGCCGGTATTTCTGCAAACGACTGCTGGGCTTGGCTGGCAGAGTGTAGGCAATTGATTTTGCGGCGAGCAGGTCGCGAATCACTTTATTGAGTTGCCCGGATACTTCCTTTTGCCCTAGCTGGATTGAGATTTC
>JBCKLP010000129.1:0-7188 GCA_038903735.1 Burkholderiales bacterium
TGGCGGCACGCCGGAAGAAATGATGCATCGCATCCGCGCGGACTACGACAAATATGTGCGCATCATCAAGGCGACAGGCATCAAGGCGGATTGAACGGGTCCCCGGCAATCAGGGGTATATGCCATGCAGATCAGTTGCTGGAGACGCAATGTCTTTTGATTTTTCGCAACTCCTGGCGGAAACAGACGAATCCCAGTTTTGTGCTGCCGGTGAGGTGATCTTTCAGATGGGTGATCTTGCCCGGACCATGTACGTCATCCGCTCCGGGCGCGCGCAGATCCTGGTGGGTGACGTGGTGTTAGGCAACGTCGACCCCGGTGGCATCATCGGCGAGATGGCTTTGCTGGACTCCGATGTGCGCAGCGCGGCGGCGGTTGCCCTGAGCGACTGCCAGGTGGTTGCTATCGACCAGGAGCGCATGCTGACGCTGCTGAGCCAGCATCCGTCGCTCGGCATCGAGATGGCGAAAGTCATGGTGCGCCGGCTGCGCAATACCAATTTTCTGGTTCACCACGATGCGCTGACCCAGTTGCCTAACCGCACCTTGTTTCAGGAAAAAACCCGCATCGCGATCAAACGCGCACAACGGGGCGCATCCGCATTCGGCGTGCTCTTTGTCAAGCTGGATCGTTTGAATGCGGTGAATACCTCGCTTGGATACGCCGCCGGCGACGTGCTGTTGACCGAAGTTGCGCAACGCCTGGGCACCTTGGTGCATGAACCGGACACGCTGGCTCGGGTAGGGCCGGATGTGTTCGCGCTGTTACTGGAGGACATTTCCAGCGCGCACAAGCTGATCATCGTTGCCGACCAGATACTCGAGCTGCTGGCGCCCCGGTTCGTGGTCTCCGGCCAGGATATCCACCTGTCGGCTAATATCGGCATCAGTTGTCATCCCCAGGACGGCGTTGAAGAGCAGGGACTGCTAAAAAATGCCGATGCTGCCTTGCAGAGGGCGATAGAAATGGGAGCCGGCAATTATTGCTTTCATTCCGAGGAACTGAGCGCGATAGCACTGGAGACGCTTACCCTGTCCAACCAACTGCATCTGGCGCTGGAGCGCCGGGAGTTCTGCCTCAATTACCAGCCTCGCGTCGATTTTGCGACGGGAAAGATCACCGGTGTAGAGGCGCTGTTGCGCTGGCGGCACACCGAACTCGGGATGATCCCACCCTCAAAATTCATCCCGATTGCGGAACAGTCGGCCCTGATCGAGCGTATTGGGGAGTGGGTGCTGAATACCGCCTGTGCGCAGCAGAAGACCTGGCATGAGGCAGGCATCCCGCTGCCGCGCATGGCGGTCAATCTGTCCGCAAGGCAACTCATGCAGCCGGATCTGGCGCAACGGATCACCGAAATCCTGAAACACAATCGCCTGGAAGCGAAATTTCTCGAGGTGGAAATCACCGAAAGCATGTTGATGAAGGAGCCTTTGAAGGCGGTGCATATCCTGCAATCGCTTCGCAATGCGGGGGTAGCCGTGGCGCTTGATGATTTCGGCACCGGATACTCCTCGCTGGGTTATCTCAGGCAATTCCCGCTGGACTATATGAAAATAGACCAGTCCTTTGTGCGCGGCCTGCCTGGAAACAAGGATGATCTGGCCATTACCAAAACGGTAATTGCCCTGGCAAAGAACCTCGGGCTCAAGGTCATTGCGGAGGGCGTGGAAACGCCCGAGCAGCTTGAATGCCTGAAACAGTTCCTGTGTGAGGAGTACCAGGGCTACTTTTTCAGCAAGCCATTGCCAAGCGAGGAGATGGAAGGGCTGTTGCGGTCCAATCTGGCGTAGTGGATACTGGCAATCGGGATAAGGTGCGTATTGCCTTGTTGCCCGGCTGAAGACGTGGCTGGACTGGCGCGAACTGCCGCAATGCGCCGCGCTACCACAGACAGATGAGGCTTTTTCAATGCAGTTTCCTGGGAGATGACGATGTGTGCAAATAAAACGGAACCCGGGCGGAAATTTCGGACTTCGCGACTTGTCGCCGCACTGGCGGCGGTGTCGGCCTGCGCGTTGATCGCGCCGGCCCTCGCGCAGGCGCCCTATCCCGCCAAGCCGATCCGTATCGTAGTGCCACTGCCGCCCGGCGGCGGCGTGGACAACCTGACGCGCATCCTTGCCGACCGGATGGCGGCGCCGCTGGGCCAGCCGATCGTCATCGAGAACCGTCCCGGTGCCAACGGCATGCTCGGCGCGGAGGTCGTGGCGCGCGCGGCCCCCGACGGTTACACCATGATGGTGATATCCAATGCATTTGCCGTCGCGCCGGCGGTAATGGCGAAAATACCGGTGGACGTGTTCAAGGATTTCGACGCGGTCATCAAGGCCGCCTCCAATCCGATCCTGCTGGTGGCGCATCCCTCGCTCAAGGCCGGGACGGTACAGGAGTTCATCACTGCGGCACGGGGTTTCCCCAAGGGCTTGAGCTACTCCAGCATCGGCATTGGATCGCAGCTTCACATCGCGGGCGAGCTTTTCAAGCGCCAGGCCGGGGTTGAAATGGTGCACATCGGCTACAAGGGCGCGGCGCCGGCCATCGCGGACGTGCTTGGCGGGCAGGTGCCTGCCATGTTCATGGGCCTGGGCGCGATTGCCCAGCACATTAAGGCAGGCAAGCTGATCGCCATTGCCGTCACCGCCAAGCAGCGCTCGCCGCTGTTGCCAACGGTGCCGACCTTGTCCGAAGGCGGGGTCAACGGTGCGGAGGTGGAAGGCTGGTTCGGTGTGTTCGTCCCCGCGGGAACGCCAAGAAACGTGGTTCTGCAGCTGAATCGTGAATTCAACGCGGCGCTGAAAATTCCGGCAGTCAGGGAGCGCCTTAGCGCCGGTGGATTTGACGTGATTGGGGGCACACCCGAGGAATTGGCCGCATCCATGCGCTCGGATTTTTTGCGTTACGGAAAAGTGATCGCCGAATCAGGGATCAGGCTGGATTAGACATCATGTATTGACCTGCTCAGCCTCAGCAGTATGTTGAAAAATACGCCGTCACCCCGGCGAATGCCGGGGTCCAGAAATTGTGATCGCATTGAATCAAGGATTTACCTGATTCCCGCGTTCGCCGGAATGACGATAATTGCCGTCCAACTCCGCTTTTCAACAAACTGTTAGTCCAAATTCGAGCAGTCAGGCGCCCCTTACGGAGAATACGGTCATGATTGCACTTTTGCGATGTTGTTTGGCGGCACTGGCCACCGTACCGTCATTCGCCGCAGCGCAGGCGTTTCCCTCCAAGCCGGTGCGGATCGTGGTTGGTTTTGCCGCCGGCGGTGCGGCCGACACCGTGGCCCGCTCGACAGTCCCCCGGCTCTCCGAACTGCTGGAGCAGCCGGTGATCATCGACAACCGCGCAGGCGCGGCGGGTGTGATCGGCGCGGAGAATGTGGCCAGGTCGCCGGCTGACGGTCATACCCTGTTGATTGGCTCATCCAATCATTATCTGGCACCGTTTTTCCGCAAAAGCATGCCGTATGACGCCGTGAAGGATTTCGTGCCAGTCGCACTCCTCTCTATCGGATTCAATGTGCTGGCGGTGACCCCTTGGCTGCCGGTGAATTTGGTTCAGGATCTGATCGACTATGCGAGGAAGCATCCCGGCAAACTTTCCTACGCCACGGTGGGAGTCGGTTCACTCCACCACCTGAACGGAACGCTGCTCGCACAGGCCGCGGGCATTGACATCGTACATGTCGCCTACAAGGGTGGCAGCCAGGCGATCAACGACCTGATCGGCGGCACAATATCGATGGCGATCCTCAACGCGAGCACCGTCATGCCGCACGCACGTTCCGGCAAATTGCGTGCGATCGCGCTGTTCGACGCGCAGCGGGCCCGCAGCTTTCCCGATTTGCCCATCATGAGAGAAACCCTGAGCGGATACGCGGCGCCCGGCTCCTGGTTCGGCATACTCGCGCCGGCCGCCCTGCCCGCGGCCATCGTCAGGCGCATCAACGCTGATTTTCGCAGGGTTACTGCCGATCCCGAGGTGCAGAAGCGCATTGAAGGTCTGGGATTGGAGACTGTGGGAATGACTCCCGAGGAATTTGCGGCCAAGGTTAATTTTGAATACGAGGCGATCCGCAAGGCGGTCGCCGCGGCTGGAATTAAACCGGAGTAGCGTCGCCCGGGGTTCAGATTTTTTCGTTCTCGATGAAAGGGGAGTGACATGCAGACTGCGGAAGTGCGCGCGGTGCTGGCCTCGCTCGGGGCCGACCTCGTCACTGGCACGGCCGATGAGTTTGCCGAGCGCCAGCGTCGCGAGCGCGAAGCCTATGCCGCCATTGTGCGCGAGGCCGGGCTACGCGCTGAGTAAGTGGCCGACGCGCCGCTCAACCGGCGTCAGCGCGATACAGCGTCAGGGGTGCCGGTTCATCCTCGGCCACATAGCCGAATTGGGTATGGAAATCGCGGGGTGAGAGGCCGGCTGCCTTGGCAAGTTTGGCAAGTTTTTCCGGATTATCAAAATCGTCACGCCGCAGCCGTACCATGTAGCGCCGGGCGATGGCGTAGCGGGTGGACTGGATGTCGACGGTGCGCACCCGCGCTCTGCCTGTTGCCGGATCCAGCAATGCGTCGAACGGCACCGGCACGAATTGTCCGGCCTGCATGGACACCATGGCACTGGCGCCGCCGTCGATGAGGAATTTTGCCGCGCAGTAACCCAGGTCCCGGGTGTATTCAATATCGAAGGGAATCGGGTCTGCGCAACGCAACTCGTATCCGATGTCCTTCGCCGTAATGGTCGCGCGCAGGCCGAGGCTCGCGACACGCTCCTGCACCACCTTCTTGATGCCGCGCCCGAGGTCGATCTCGGAGATGCGGATATGCCCATGCTCGTCGTGCTCGATGGCGCCCAGCCTGTCCAGTTCCTGTTCGGGAATGCACTCGGCCAGTCCTTCAGCAAGCACGGCGACGCCGTCGCGCCTACCTTCGGAGGCGCGCTTGATAATTGCACCGGTCAGGATGTCGGCGATCTTTTCCAGCGTTGCCCTGCCGCCGGAGAACTCCTCGGGAATGACGGCCAGCGTGGCGCCCGCCGCCTTGGCGACGCCCAGGGTCAGGTGTCCCGCCTTGCGGCCCATGGCCACCACAAAGAACCAGCGGCCCGTGGCCTGGGCATCGACCATCAGGTTCTTCACCAGTGCGACGCCCAAGTGTCGAGCCGTCTGGAAACCAAAAGTATCGATATGGGCGGGAAGCGACAGATCGTTGTCTATGGTTTTGGGCACATGCGCAATGCGCAGTGCGGCGCCGGCGCGTGCGGCCAGTTTCGTTGCGGTAAAGGCGGTGTCGTCGCCGCCGATGGTGATCAACTGCCCGACGCCAAGATCGGCGAGGGACTTCACTACCTGATCCAGATGGCCGGGGTCCCGGGTCGGATTGGCCCGCGAGGTGCCAAGCATGGACCCGCCAAGAAAGTGAATGCGGCTCACCTCCTCGATCGTCAGGCTGCGCACGCCATCAAGCTTGCCGTGCATGAGGCCCGAAAACCCGTCGCGGATGCCCAGCACCTCGATGCCCTGCAATCGGGCGCGGATGGTGGCCGCGCTGATGACGCTGTTGATGCCAGGCGCGGGGCCGCCGCCAACCAGGATTGCCAGTTTGTTTCGATCGCTCATTTCGTGCCCCGATCATCCATTGGGAAGGCGCAGTTCTGCAGACCATTTGACCACGAAACCGGTCCCGGGTTTTCCGAGTCCTGGTCAGCGGGGTCAGAACACGTAGCGCTCCGGCAGCGGCCCGTTGGGCACCGGCTGATAATGGAAATTGCCCTCTTCCATGATGCGCATGCGCGACTGCATCAGTTCGCTTGATAGCTTTTTCAGGCGACGCGCCGGATAGGTAAGCTTGCCCTTCCTCTTGGCCCAGCGGCCGGCAACCATGACATCCTCCACGTCGGCGCTCTCGGCGTACATCACCACCACATGCGCCGCATCGCCATTGGGCATGGCCGGAAAGATGTTCATGCCGGAAAGATTGAGCATGGCGAAATCCGCCTGCTTGCCCGGGGTGAGCGAGCCGATCTTGTGATCCAGGCGCAGCGCCTTGGCGCCGCCCATGGTGGCCCAGTAGAGTGCATCGCGGGTATGGGTGGCGTGCTGGGTCGATGAGGGCCACTGGCCCGCCTCGCGCAGGCTGCGGTTGTCCATGGCACGCTGCTCCTGGAAAGCGTGGCGCGTCACCCACAGCATGGAACTGTTGAAGTAGGGATCGCAATCAGTGCCCAGGGACGGTGTGCCGCCGTGCTTCACCAGCCGGCCGAGCATGGCCGGCTGCTCGTAGTTGAGGGCCTCGGTAAGGCAGCTCGCCGAAATGCTGCAGCCGGCATCGAGCACGATCTTCAGCTCTTCCTCGTCAAAACAATTGCCGTGCGCGATGTTGTGGTCGGGGCCGAGCAGGCCTTCCTTGGCAAGGCGCGGCATGCCGTCTTCGACCACGCGCTGGCCCTTGCGGCCATAGGTGTGCGCCGAATTGATCAGCCCGTATTCACGCGCCAGGCGTATGTCGTGCACGGCAACCTCGTATTCACCCCAGTCCGGGCCCAGGATTGCCATGGCGAGCGTCACCAGCCGGTCATCCGATGCCAGGCGCCCGGTGCGCAGGCGGTGGATCAGTTCGCGGGGAAACGGTTTCTTGTGATACGGAATCTCGCCATCGCGATGCGGCGGCTTCACCGTGCCGTGCGCGAACACCGCGCGTATGCCGGATTCCTCCAGGCCGTCCAAGGCGGCATCGGCCATGTCGCCATCGCGCAGGATGTGGCACCAGTCGAGGATGGTGGTGGTGCCGTTGCGCAACTGGTTGAGCGCGCCCAGCGTGTTGCCCAGATACACATCGTGGTCGTTGTAGCGCGTGGCGAGGTTGCCGTGCATATTGCCGTGATAGTCGCGCTTGCTGACCCAGTCCGAGCCAATGGCGCGCAACTGGTATTCCCAGGTATGGATGTGCGCATTCACCATGCCGGGGAATATCAGCCGTTCGCTGCCGTCCACGACAGTCTCGGCATCGGCGCTAATATTTTTACCGACTTCTGCGATACGATCATCCTCGACCAGCAGATCGCCGCCCTCAATGTCACCTATGGCGGGATCCATGGAGAGGATCCACGCGTTCTTTATCAATGTACGTGCCACGTCTGCTCCTTCGCTTGCCTGCGCCCGGCCGGGTGCCTGGCGAAAGAATA
>JBCKLP010000130.1:0-7089 GCA_038903735.1 Burkholderiales bacterium
CCCGATCAGCTGGGCGCGCTGATGCGATCGGAAATGGCGACCTGGCAGAACGTCATCAAAGTCGGAAATATCAAGGCGGAGTAGCCAAACCGGGGACAGACCACGTTTTCCGGCACAGGTATCGACTCATGCGAAGGACAATTTCGGAAAACGTGGTCTGTCCCCGGTTTGGCCCCTCGAAAGAAATTGTCATGGCAGGGAATGAAAAGAAGACGATAGTGCATCTGGTGGGCAGCGTGCCGCTGCCCGATTCGGAATCGGTATTCCGGACGTTGAGCCATGGCGTGGGATCATTTCTTACGCGCCTGCCGGATGGCGAAACCGGCATCCGCAAATCTTGGATACGCTTTCTGCAGGATGTGCTGGCTGAGCACCCGGCCATTGAGGTGGCGACTGACGTGCCGCCCTTCAAGTTCACGCAATGGGATGGCAAGGTGGTGCGCGAGATTCCGCGCCTGCGCCTGAAACAGGGCGCAGTTTGTGACGCTGCCGGTTTCAAGACCGGATACGCCGACATGGCGATAGCCTCCTTCGCGGTGTTCGAGCGCCTGCAGAAGGGCGGCGTGATACCCGCCGGCGTCAAATTCCAGGTCAGCATTCCCTCGCCACTGGCGCCCACCTACAACAACATCCTGCCCGCCGACCGGCCCGGGGTGATCCCGGCGCTCACGCAGCATTTCATCGGCGAAGTTCAATCCATCGCCCGGGCGATTCCCAACGACAGGGTCGCCATTCAATGGGATGTCTGCCAGGAGGTACTTGCCTGGGAGAATTATTACGAACCAGGCCCCGTGGATTTCAAGACCGAGACCATCGCGGTGCTGGCGCAGGTCGGCAATGCGGTGCCGGAGCCGATCGAACTCGGTTACCACTTGTGCTACGGCAGCCCCGCCGATGAACACATGGTGCTACCCAAGGATTCGGCCATCATGGTGGAAATCACCAACCGGGTTGCCGCTGCCGTGAAGCGGCCCATCCAGTTCTTCCATCTCCCGGTCATCAAGTCTCGCACCGACGAGGCCTATTACGCGCCGCTGAAAAATCTGAAGCTCGCACCCGCGACGCAGTTTTATCTCGGGCTGATACACCACAACGATGCCGCCGGCGACGACGCGCGCCTGGCGATGGCGCAGAGATTCACCCGGGTCGATGGCATAGGCACCGAATGCGGCTGGGCGCGCGGCGATCCCACCCGGGTGGAGGCGCTGATGAGCGCGCACGCGCGGATTGCGCGCGGCGGCTGAGCGGGCCGCGCCCGGTCTGCAGCCCGTAGAGGATGCCCAGCGCCTCGATGACCTGCGGCAGCAATCTGGATTTGACCGCAGGCAGAGTCAGCACCCGGTTGAACTCGGCATTCTGTGCCGGCAATCAAGCACTGCAGTTGATTCGATTTGTGTCGATGGCGGGTTTGCAGGAATGGTAGATTGGGAAAGGAACGCAGAATGTCAGCAGATTTCGAGGGTCGCAGCATGGAAACCACGGCCGTTCAACGCCGCCACGATGCCCTTGTGCGGTATGTGCACCAGGTCCGCGCCCGATTGCATCTTGAACAGTTCCGTTGCCAGATGTCCGAAGGTGCCCACGGCAGGCGAGGAATAGTTCAGCTTGCCGGGATTCGCTTTGGAGTAGGCAATCAGTTCGGCCATATTCCTCGCCGGCACCGAACTGTGGATGATGATCATCGAGGAGCCCGTGCCCAGTTGCATCACCGGCGCAAAATCCTTGAACGGGTCATACGGAGTGGGACGAATCGCCGACAGGATCAGCATGGAGTTGTTGCCCATCATGATCTGGTAGCCATCGGGCGCGGCCTTGGCCATGTAATCAAAGCCGATCAGGCCGCCGGCACCCGCCTTGTTGTCGACCACCACTGACTGGCCGAGCCGTTCAGAAAGCTTGGGCGAAATCTGCCGCGCGAGGATGTCCTGCCCCGATCCCGCCGAGAAGGGCAGCACGAAGCGGATGAATTTATTCGGATAGGCATCCTGGGCATTGACCGCAGTCACGGACATCGACGCGACGCCTCCCAGCACGGCCAACAGCAGAAGTTTTCCAGCAATGTTCATGGGGACATCCTCCTTGGTTGAGGCAAGTGGCAGCACGTGGCCGTTCGCCGCAGACACTTTGCCACGGCTGTCTGCCAAATGCCAGCAATCCGATGGAAGTACCCCCGACGATTCAGGCGGCACCCACCTGTTATCCTTGCGAGCAATGGAAAAAAATACTGCATCCACCGAGAGCCGGAGCGAGAGCGAGTCCCACCCGCTTCGCGTATTGCGTTTTCGGGATTTCCGGCTGTTCTGGTTCGGACTGATCTTCCAGGTCTGCGGGCTGATGATGTTCCAGTTCACCCTGGGGTGGCTCGCGTTCGAGATCACCGGTTCGCCGGCAAAACTGGCCTTCATCCATCTTTGCGGATTCGCGCCGCAGATCGTGCTGACACTGCTGGGCGGCGTGCTCGCCGACCGCTGGAATCCGCGCAAGCTGATCGGCTATGCCCAGGGTATTGGCGCCGTCACGATGTTTGCGCTGGGCATGCTGGCATTGCTCGGGCAGGCAGAGTTCTGGCACCTTGCGCTCGCCTCTTTCCTCATCGGCGTCTCCAATTCCATCGACGAGCCCGCGCGTTCGGTGTTCTTCCCGCGCCTCTTGCCGGATCGCAGCCACCTGCGCGCAGCCATCCCGCTGGTGTCCATGGCCTGGGGCGGTACCCGCATCATTGCGCCCTCCATCGCCGGCTTCGTGATCGCGGCCTCCGGCGCCGACATCAGCTTTCTGCTGTCGGGACTGGGCCTTGCTCTTATGGTCGCGGTGATCTGCGTGGTGCGCGCGGGCCCGGGCGGCGCCCCCTCGCAGGGCAGCATGCTGGCCAATTTCACCGCCAGCGTGCGTTATGTGGCAGGCGAAGAAGTTTTCTCGAAAGTGATATTCGCCGCGCTGCTGAATGCAAGCCTCGCCATGGGCTATATGTACATGCTGCCGGTCTTTGCCAAGGATGTGCTGGCTGTCGACGCGCGCGGCCTGGGCATCCTCACCTCCGCCGCGGGCGTGGGATCGCTGTGCGGGCTGCTTACCTACGCATGGCTGCAGGCGCGGGTCACGCCGCGGAACATCCTGGTGGGCGCGGTGACTGCGCTGAATTTTTCCCTGATCGGATTTGCCTGGAGCGATTCATTCTGGCTGTGCTCGGCGCTTCTCGTCGTGACCGGGCTGGGGCATGCCTGGTTCATGACCGGCACCCAGGTCATTCTGCAGACCCTGGTGGAGGACGCCTACCGGGGGCGGGTGATGGCCCTGTTCAGCCTGGTGTGGAGCATGATGGTGCTCTCGGGTTTTCTGCTCAATCTAAGCGCCGATTTCATCGGCCCGCGCTGGGCACTCACCGGCGGCACCACCATCGTGCTCGCCTATGTGTGGCTGTCCCTGGTGCGCAGTGCACCGCTGCGGAAGGCGACACTGGGGGGCAGGAAAACCGACTCCGCCTGATTTCCGCCCGCCTGCACCTTCATCAAGATCATTCGACCATGGAGTAGCGGTCATCCGCCGCCAGGCAGTGTGCTTCGGGCAGGCCCAGTTCGCGGCGCACGATGTTGCTTCCCTGAACAATTGAAACCATCTTGTAATAGGCATGGCGCCGGCTCATGCCCTCGCGCCCCATGCCGCAATCCGTTGACAGCACCAGCCGCTCCGCCGGAATGTGCTTGAGCGCCCGCTTGATCAGTTCGGCAACCTGATCGGGCGGCTCCACCTGCAGGATATGGTGATCGACCACGCCGAGTGCGACCTTCTTGTCCTTGATGCCCTTGCCGATCACCTCGAGATCCATGCCGCCCATGCTGGCGCACTCGAAGGTGATGACATCGGCGTCCAGCCGGTTGAGGTGTTCGATCGCCGGCGCATAACTGGGCTGGATCTTGAACAGGCGCTGGCCGGCCGGATTGCCCCAGCAGGTATGGCACCAGATCTCGGCCTTGGAACGTAAGCCGCGCACCGTGTTGTTGAATACCTCGACCATGAATTCGGGATTGAGCACCTTGTCGGACAAGCCCTTGGCCGCCAGCAGGTGAATCTGCGTTTCTTCGAGCTGGATGACGCTGCAGCCGGCATTCACCAGGTCGGTGAGCTCGGCATTGAGCGCGTCTGCCACCGCCAGAATCGCCGTGCGTATGTCCTTGTAATGCAGGTCACGCACCGCCATGGCAACCAGCTCGGCGGTGATGGTGCCGAATTTCACGGGGCGGGTGGTGAGGCGCTGCGCCGCCTTCCAGGTCGCGGTGTACTGCAGGTTGCCGCGCGCGACGGGACCCACCAGATCAGGCATCAGCCGCGCCTCGACGATGTCGTGCAGGATGTGACCACGCGGCGTAGGAAACCCGGCGCGGCCACCCTGCACCTTGTAGGGCTCGGAGCCCGCGAATCCGGCCATGCGCTGCGGCGCGAAGGAAAACCAGTGGTGCCCCCCCACATCCCGGTCAAAGCGCGCATCGCCATCGGTGAGGATGTCCAGGCCTGCAGTTTCCTGATCCTTGATATGCGTCGCCACCGTGTCCAGATACTGTTCACGGTAACTGGCGTCCACCATTGCCTCGCGAAAATTGCGCGCCCCCAGATTCTGCGAATACCACAGCGGCCGCGGCAATGATCCGGTGATGGTGGTGGGCAAGACGATGCCTTCGGTTGCTTTGAACATTGGATAACCTTTCTGTCAGTCCTTCGAAAATTTCCGGCGTGCCCGGAGCGGTCCGCTGTCTTTCCGCTTTCTCCTGAATTCCTGCAAAAACCCTTCGGCGAAAGACAATGATAAAGCTCAGGCGGAACCGCCAATGGCGCGCGGATAATACCTTGCCTGCCCCGCTCAGGGGCACCACTCCCGTCCCAATGTGCCCATGTCATCCCACCCGGTGTTGGCTATAGACGGAACATCCCTGCTGTCGCTACACTGCGCGCACTATGAAAACCAATGACAATCATTTTTGCACGACACACACCGGCAGCCTGCCGCGGCCCGAAGATCTGGTACGCATGATGCACGCGAAGGAAAGCGGCGTGCCAGTCGAGCCGGCGCCGCTGGCAGTGCGTATCCAATCGGCGGTGGCCGAAGTGGTGGCGCGGCAACTGCAGGCCGGCGTCGATTACGTCAACGACGGCGAAATGTCCAAGCCGAGCTATGCCACTTACATCAAGGACCGCTTGAGTGGTTTCGGCGGCAGCGACAATAGCTTCGTTTATCAGGACCTGGCGGATTTTCCGGTGCTGGCCAAGCGCGTTTTCGGCGATCCGGGGCGCTCGCGCCGCCGCACCCCGGCCTGCAACGCGCCGCTCGCCGTAAAGGACGCGCACGCTGCCGCGGCGGACGCCGCCAACCTGCGCGCCGCCCTGGGCGATGCCGGAACGGCGCGCGGTTTCCTCACCGCGGCCTCACCGGGCGTGATTTCGCTTTTCTTTCGCAACGAGCATTACCCGGACGAGGAGACCTATCTCTTCGCCATTGCCGATGCCATGCGCCATGAGTATCTCGCGGTGACCAATGCAGGTTTCGATCTGCAACTGGATTGCCCCGACCTCGCCATGGGCCGCCACATACAGTATGCCGAGCTGAGCCTCGCTGAATTCCGCAAGCGCGCAGCGATGCATGTCGCGGCACTGAACCACGCGCTGGAGGGCATACCCCCTGAGCGCCTGCGCCTGCACCTCTGCTGGGGCAACTACGAGGGGCCGCACCACTACGATGTGCCATTGGCCGACATTATCGACATCGCATTTTCGGCGCGGCCGGCGGCGATTTCCTTCGAAGCAGCCAATCCGCGCCACGCGCATGAGTGGTCGCTGTTCGAGAAACTGCGTCTGCCCGAAGGCAAGCTGCTGATTCCCGGTGTCATCGAATCCAAATCCAATTTCATCGAGCACCCCGAACTAATCGCCCAGCGCATTGCGCGCTATGCCCGCCTGGTGGGCCGCGAAAATGTCATCGCCGGCAGCGATTGCGGCTACGGCACCTGGGTGGGACAGGCTGCGGTGGACCCTGATGTGGTGTGGGCGAAACTTGCTGCGCTAGCCGAAGGAGCGAGGATCGCGTCGCGGAAGTTCTGGAAAAACTGACCGTGGTCGCTGTCAGGTGTCGATGTTCTCTACGGTTTCCCCGATCCTCGAAAGCTAAACAGGCGGCTGAGATATGGCGCGAAGGTCCCGCTGAGCGGGACGATTTGTGCCGCGGGCCGCCGCAGTCGACTGGATTACAATGAAACAGCACTAAATCCAACGATCGAATGTGAATCCCTCATGAAGATTGCCGAACTGCTTCAGTCCCTGTCGGATGATCAGGTTCAATATGTGCTCGTAGGGGGATTGGCGGTTCAGTTGCATGGATTTCTTCGCGCTACTTTCGACATTGATCTGGTCTTGGCCATGGATGACGAAAATCTCTCCCGATTCATTACGGTGGCCAAACGCCACGGCCTGGTGCCGGTGATTCCTGTCCCTATCGATGCGCTCAAAGACTCCAGGCAGATCGACCAGTGGCACCGCGAAAAAGGCATGCTGGCATTTGCCCTGAGAGAACCGCAAGCCAGCGGCGGCGTGGTGGATGTCCTGGTGCGGCCGGCGGTGCCATTCGAAACACTCAGGACCAATGCGATGGAGGGAAACCTGTTCACCAGCAAGGTATGGATAGCGGGCATTGACGATTTGCTGGTCATGAAGCGCATCGCGAATCGCCCCAAGGACCAACTCGATGTCGTCGCGCTGGAAAAAATAAAGCGCGGGGAAGACCCTAATGGCTGAATCTGAAGCCGGCGTTCACCGGAAGATTTCACACGATCTGATGCTTGCCCGACTGACGCAGTCCGAACAGATGCGTGAGTTTTTCATTCAGATGTGGCTGCAAAATCCGCAGTTGGCCAGACAGGCCGGGGCCAGGGTGCAAAGTCTGCTATCCCCATTGGCGCCGCTTGGCGAACGGCAAAAGACATTCGGTTCTTCCACCCAAGGTGGCTAAAACCGGCGGCTATGGATACACTGCCCCGCCTGCCCGGCTTTAATCGCAGCGCCAAGGTTTTCAGCCCGCCAAGGTTTTCAACCCGATAACACTCG
>JBCKLP010000131.1:0-7015 GCA_038903735.1 Burkholderiales bacterium
ACCTCTTCTTCGAGGAACTTCTGTTGTTCGTCTCCGGGAATATCGAGAACGCGTCCGCCGTCGCGTTCGATGCGTTCGATGAAATCCTTCTGGCGCACAACCCTTTGAATGACGTCGCGTAGGCGACTCACCACGGGTGCCGAAGTGCCCGCCGACGTGAAAAGGCCGAACCAACTCCCGACTTCGAAAGGCACCGGAGAGGACTCGTTGATCGTCGGAACGCTCGGCAGTTGCGTGGCCCGGCTTGGCGAGGACACGGCGAGGGCATTCAGGCGGCCGGCCTCCACATAGTGTTTCGAAGCCGAGAGGTTGTCGAACATGACATCCACCCTGCCAGCCATCAGGTCCTGATGCCCTGCCGCCGCGCCCTTGTACGGCACGTGGACCAGATCGATCCCGAGGTTCTTAAAGAGAATCGCACCCCAAACGTGCTGCCCGGACCCCACGCCCGCCGAAGCGTACGTGAGCTTGCCGGGCCTTTCCTTTGCGTATTGGATGAAATCCCCGAGTTTCCTGCCAGGCAGGTCCGGTCTCGTGAGCAGGACGAACGGATAGATCGCAAGGTAACCCACTGCAACGAAATCGCGGAGCGGATCATAAGAGAGCTTCTTGAATAGACCCACGTTGAGGGCCATGTTGCTCACCCCCCCCATTAGCAGCGTGTAGCCATCTGCGCGAACCCTGGCCACGAACTCCGTCCCTATCAGCGTAACCGCGCCGGGCTTGTTTTCTACTACCACCGCAACCTTCAGCTCCTCGATCATTTTCTGAGCCACGTGGCGAGCGAGAATGTCAGTTCCCCCGCCAGGCGGTGAAGTAACCACGATCTTGATGGGTCGAGCCGGAAATTCCTGTCCCTGGGTGACGCCGCTTGCGAGCAACAGCATCGCCGCGAACCCGACAAATCGAAAAACTTTGCGCATGAATTCCTCCTCTTGATAATCCAGCCATGCCTGGCGGATTTTCGCGACGGTGCTGTCCTCGAGCGGCCTGGGCGCGGCTTCCTCTTCCACATCCGCGATATTGACTACGACGACTGACTTACTCATCTGCTTCTCCTGTTTAATTAAAGGGATAGGACTTCCAACCGCATGAGGCCAAGTATTGCACCGAATTGACCACGCAATTGCTCCTTGCAAACACTACGCTTTCTCAATTGCGCCATTATTTTTTCAATGCGCCTGTAGCGCTGTTTAATATGTTCTCCGGAGGAATTGACATGGCCAAGGCTTATTGGGTAGTTGCATATCGCTCGATCAAGAACCCCGACACGCTGGCGGCTTACGCCAAGATCGCCGGCCCTGCGCTCTCGGCAAGCGGGCGGGCGCCCACTGGTTCGCGGCACGCCGGCCAAGACCTACGAGGCGGGCCTCAACCAGCGCACCGTGGTCATCGAGTTCGACAGCGTGGCGTATGCTGACGCGGCGCACGACAGTGCCGCCTACCAGGAGGCGCTCAAGGCATTGGGTGACGGGGCCGAGCGCGACATGCGCATCGTCGAAGGCCTGGCCTGATTGCGGCGGGCGCTGCCGCCACAGCGACTCTTGTCCGTGCAGGGGCGCCCGAGGCGCGGCGCGTGCGGCGTTGGTCGGATGGTTCGGGGGCAGGCGCCAGCCTATTCAATGCGGATATTGGCTTCCCGGATCAGGATTCCGTAGCGCTCGCGATCGCGGCTGAGCGCAGCGGCGAATTCGCTGGCGGAAATATTGAGCACATCGGAGCCGATGCGTCCGAGCGAAGCCCGGGACTCTGGCGTCTGCATGATGCGGCCGGTTTCATTCTGCAGGCGTGACACGATGTCCCGCGGCAGGCCGGCCGGTCCGTACATGCCGATCACCGCAATGGCGCCCACATCCACGTCCGTTCCGGCTTCGGCCGTCGTCGGTATGTCCGGCAAGCTGGATGAGCGCGCGCTGCTGGCGACGGCCAGGATGCGCAGCTTCCCGGCCTTGCCGTGCGGAATCGCGGTGCCGGGATCCAGCGCGAAGTCGATATGTCCGGCAATCAGGTCGGTGAGCATCTGCGCCACGCCCTTGTAGGGCACGTGATTGGCCTGAACTTTGGCTGCGCGAAGCATCATTTCGGTTGCCGCGTGCAAGCCGTAACTTCCCGAGCCGAAGTTCAGCTTTCCCGGGTTGGCGCGCGCAAGGGCAATGAGTTCCGCCAGGCTGCCCGCAGCCAGCCCGCTGCGAGACACCACGAGTACGGTGTTGCGGGCGGTGGTCACAATGGGCTCGAGATCCCGGACGATGTCGAAGTCCAGTCCCTTCACGTGCGGCCCGAACACGAACAGGCTGCCCGCCGAGTGCAGCAGGGTGTAGCCGTCGGGGCTGGACTTGGCCACGGCGCTCACGCCGATGGCGCCTCCTCCGCCCCCCCGATTGTCGACCACGACAGGCTGACCCAGGGCGCTGGCCAGCCGCGGCGCGAAGGTGCGCGCGATCAGGTCCACCGAGGCGCCCGGGGGCGAGTTGACAATGAGGCGCATGGGTTTCGCGGGCCAGGCCTGTGCCAGGGCGGGCGGCGCGAGCGAGAATACGAAGGTGGTGGCGACAGCAAGACGCAGAAGCGGGTGCATGCGTGTTCCCCTGTGGAGGGTGGAGGTCAGCGGTATTGTAGTGGAAATGTCCTGAAACCCGCAGTGCAAGTGCATGCCGTTGCGATGCATGCCGTTGCGACGCGCAAACCGCTGCGGCGCGATTGGCGGCAAACTACGGCATGCACAAGTATTCAGGGGGTGGGCAGTGAGCGGATTTTTCGGCAATAACGCGTACAAGCTCGGTCTGTTCGGCGCCAACTGCGGGGGCGGCATGACGATCAGTTCGGCCCCCGAACGCTGGCGTGCGCGCTGGGACGACATCGCCGAGGTGTACCGGATGGCGGACGAGGCCGGCGTCGAGTTCATTCTTCCCATTGCCAAGTGGCGTGGCCTGGGGGGCGAGGCGGACATGTGGGGTCGTTCTTACGAAACATTCACCCACGGCGCGGCCGCAGGCGCCATCACGCGGCACATAGGCATATTCGTGACGGCACATGTGCCCATCATCACCCCGGCCTTCGCAGCCAAGGCCATTTCGACCATAGACCATGTCACGCATGGCCGCGCCGGCCTGAACATCGTGTGCGGCTGGAACCCGGACGAATTCGGCCTGCACGGCGTGACCATAGACGGCGAGCGCCGCTACGATCAGGGTCTGGAGTGGTACCGAATCTACGCCCGGATATTCGAGGGAGGCGAGCCTTTCGACTGGGATGGCGAGTTCTACAAGCTGAAAGGCGTGACGACCGACCCCCTGCCGGTCCAGCTACCGCGGCCGCCCGTGATGTCGGCCGGGGCCTCCGGGACGGGCAGGCAGTTCGCGGCGCAGGCGGCCGACATGCTGTTCACCTCCAGCCCGGACCTGGAGCAGACCGCACCGATGGTGCGCAAGGTCAAGGAAGAGGCCGCCCAGCTGAATCGGGAAACCGACGTATTCATCCAGACCCAGATCATCTGCAAGCCCACGCGACGCGAGGCCGAGGAGTTCTATCACTACTTCGCCGAAGAGCACGCCGATCTCGACGCGCTGGAGTACTTCCGGCGGCAGCGGGGAGCCGTCCCGACCAAGGACACGAAGCCCAGCGAGATGCCCTACGTCCGGCGTAACCGCTTCACCATGGGCACGGACAAGGCCTATGCCGGACTCTTCCCGGGCATCACGCCGCTGCTCGGGTCGCCGGACGATGTCGTGCAGCACATGAGCCAGCTCCATGCCCAGGGGCTTGCAGGCTCGGCACTCGTTTTCCTGAACTATCTGGACGAACTGCCCTTTTTCATCCAGGAAGTGCTGCCGCGCATGGAAAGGGCGGGCCTGAGGCAGCCGTTCGCCGAAAAATAGCAGACGGTACCGGCGGGCGCCGATTGTTCCGTCCCTGCGCCGCCGGGCGACAGGCTATCCGGAAAGCGCGGGCGGGAGCCTGCGGGCAGGAGGAGGGCGGTGGGCGATCCCCACAGAGCCGGACGCCATATGCGGGCACGGGCCGGCTCGCGGGCAGTGCAGGGATGCCGGTTGTCGGTCGCGATCAGCGCACCTTGCTCGACAAAATGCTCGCGCTCATCGAGATCGTCGCGATCAAGGAGCCGTTCTACTTCGTGGCGGATGCCTACTACGCTGCTCGAAAAATAATCAACGGTTTGCTCGAGCAGAACAACCACCTGGTCTCCCGGGTGAGATCCAATGCGCTCGCCTACGCTGCGTACTTGCACAGTGGCCCCAGCAAAAGAGGCCGCCCCCGGATCTACGGCACAAAGGTCAAGCTCAAATCATTGCTCAACGATCTCAAGCTCATGCACTCGGGGGCGAGCCCAGTCTATGGCGAGCACAACGTCACGATCCAGTATCGGGTCTGCGATCTGCTGTGGCCTCCGGTGGGCCGTCTGGTGCGCTTCGTGGTCGTCATCCATCCCTCCAGAGGTTCCTGCCTGTTGATGTGCACGGACCTCTCCTTGAGCGCCATCGAGATCATTCGCCTCTATGGGCTGCGCTTCAAGATCGAACACAGCTTCAAACAGGCCGTTCGTGTGATCGGTTCATTCGCCTACCATTTCTGGATGCAAGACATGATGCCGCTTCACCGCCGAAACGCTAATCAATATCTTCATCGTGAGTCCCTGGACTACCGCAACGCCATCAAACGAAAAATCCACGCCTATCGTGTCTTCATCCAGGCCGACGTCGTCTGTCAGGGATTGCTTCAGTACCTCGCGCTCGTCTTTCCCAAGCTCGTCTGGGAGTCCTTCGGCTCCTGGCTGCGCACCATCCGCCCCGGCATCCCGCCTTCTGAGTTCGTTGTTGCCAATGCATTACGCCAAACCCTGCCCGAATTTCTCTTGACTACCCTCCAACGCAATTCCCTCGCGAAATTCATCGTCGAAAGGCAAGACCCTCGTAAAATGGAGATGTTCCGAATGGCTTCATGAGCACAAACCCGCGTCAAACTCGGCACTCTTGAGATGGGTACAAAAACTAAATGCCCCGAGAGGCGCATGGATACAATGGATGCTACGGAACACAGATCCGCAATTTCAGAATCCAGGCCCGCGGCATTCAGCGCACACAGCGAGCAGAGCGCATCAAAACGGCAGCCTACCAGACGCCAAATATCGCGTGATCTACGCCGACCCGCCTTGGAGCTACGGCAACAATATGCGGGAAGGCACGACCGAGCAGCGCGACCACTACCCGGTAATGCCGCTCGCCGAGATCTGCGCGCTGCCAAATCCTAACGGGTACGGGGCGGGTACGGAACGCCGTATAAATGAAAATGGCTAGCCGGTACTGCGCTAACCCCTTGTTTTTTTGGCTCCCCGACCAGGGCTCGAACCTGGGACCTGCGGATTAACAGTCCTATTTTCAGTGTCCAAGGACATCCGAGGAGTTCCAGCGTTACATAAATAGATGCATGTATTCATTGATAAATACTAATCATACGTCCATAATCGTCCTATGTGATCCAGCCGGTTCCGATGCTGAAACGGATAACAGACGGATAATGGAGGGTGAGCGATGGCTAAGAGTGGGCGTCTTACGGTTGAGGGAATAGCGCGGACGAAGCTCCCCACCAAAGGCATGAAGTGGTTGTCAGATGCTGATGGCGGCCGGGGAGCCGGACGACTGTACGCACGTGTTTCCGCATCCGCAGCGCGGGACTTTTATTTCCGCTACACCACGGCAGCCGGCGACCGGGTGGCGCTGCCGTTGGGTGAGTTTGTGCGTGACCCGACGCCCGGCAGGCTCACACTCACGCAGGCGCGTGATGAAGCCGGCCGACTGCGCGCCAAACTAAAAGGCGAACCGGATCGGGATCTGCGAGTGGCGCAAAAGCGCGACGATCAGGCGCGTGATGAAGCCGAGACTGCGCGCAAGGAAAAGGAAGCAGAGCAGCGCGTATCACTGGAAGCCGCACAGCGCTACACCGTGGCTGCGCTGGCGGATACCTACGTCCTGCACTTGCGGAGGTTAGGCAAGGCTTGTGTGCGCGACGTTGAGAGCATTTTCCGCAATCATCTGCACGGCACCGACTGGGCGGCACGGACGGCAGCCGAGTTGACCTCGAAGGAGACGACGGCGCTGTTGCGTCGCGTGGTTGAAGCCGGGCACGGCCGCACGGCGGCGAAGTTCAGAAGCTACTTGCGGGCCGCCTATGCACTCGCGTTGAATGCAGAACTTGATGCCAGTGTGTCGAGCGAGTTCCTGCCGTTCGGAGTGCAATCGAATCCGGTGGCATCGACGGGGAGCCTGTCCAATTTCAACAATGCGCGCGAGCACACGTTGACCGAGGCGGAATTGCTAACCTACTGGCGGCGGCTGGACGCGCTCAAGTCTGAGCCGATCCGCGCGGCGTTGAAGCTCGCGCTGCTGCTTGGCGGGCAGCGTGCGGCGCAGTTACTGCGATTGCGACGTGCCGATGTGGATCTACAGGGTGGGACGCTGCGACTGTATGACGGCAAGGGGCGGCGCAAACAGCCGCGTGTTCATGAACTGCCGTTGACGGCGGACGCGCTGGCGATCCTCGCGCCAATGATGGAACGGGCCAAAGCGCTGGACTGTGACTGGGTTTTCACGTCCGACGGAACCGTGCCGATCATGCCCGATACACTTGCGGTGACCGCGCGTGAGTTAGCCAATGAAATGAAAGGTGCACGGGAGACGCGCGTCTCGTTCATGCTTTCGGACATTCGGCGCACGGCTGAAACGCTGTTCGCCAGCAAAGGCATATCGCGTGACGTGCGGGCACAGATTCAATCGCATGGGCTTTCCGGAGTGCAGGCCCGACACTACGACAAGCACGACTACCGCGACGAAAAACGCAGAGCGCTCGAAACCTGGGCGACTCTGCTACGTGGTGAGCGCGGCGCAAACGTGATCCCGCTGCACGGCCAAGCGGCTTGATGGTTTGCCGCGCCTCTGCGAGTGGATCTCGAACGGGAGAGACGGCACGAGCGCGGCGACTAAGTGCCAAGAGGAAGGCTGCG
>JBCKLP010000132.1:0-6905 GCA_038903735.1 Burkholderiales bacterium
TTTTCGGTTCGGCGAAAACTGTCGGCGATAAGCAGGGCCGCGCCCACGCAGATGGCCGAGTCTGCGACATTAAATGCCGGCCAATGCCAACCGGCGACATGAAAATCGAGAAAATCGATCACCGCGCCAACAAACACCCGATCCCAGAGATTTCCCATGGCTCCGCCCAAAATCAGGGCAAGCGCCAGGCGGAACAACAAGTGCCCGGACTCACGCACCAGCAAGGTGGCGATCACCACGATGGCAATCACTGCAATCGCAATTAGCGCCGGACGTTGCCAAGCAGCACCATCGGCCAGAAAACTGAACGCGGCGCCAGGATTGTAGACCAGCACCAGATTGAAGAACCCGGTTACCTCCATGCGCTCGCCGCGATGGAAAAGCGACTCAATCCAGAGTTTGCTGCCCTGGTCCAAAATAGCGATGCCCGCTGACAATGCCAGCCACGGGACGGCCAGCCGAAGGGATTTAAACCTTCCGCTCATGCATGCCAACGCGGTTCGCCGGGGCCGAAAAGATTGGCCACGCAGCGCCCGCAAAGCCCTGGATGTGCTGCGTCCGTGCCAAGGTCATCACGCCAATGCCAGCACCGCTGACATTTCACGCTGGCACTGGGGCTTGCACCAATCCCTGCGTCCTCGGGGCCAGTGGCTTGCAGCACCCGGGCTTGCGATGTGATCAGCACGAAGCGCAGGTCGTTCCCCAGCGCAGACAACACCGCATACTTCTCGCCTTCTGCACGAATGACAACATCGGCCTGCAACGAGGAACCAATGCTGCCTGCCTTGCGCAACGCTTCGAGTTTTCGTTGCACCTCCGCCCTGACTTCGCGAATCACCGCCCAGCGCGAACGAAGTGCCGCGGCATCTTCAATCTCCGGAAGCACATGCCAGTCCTGCGCAAAAACGCTGTCCTCGCCGCCCCCGGCATGCCGCCAGGCTTCCTCCGCGGTGAACGACAGTATGGGCGCGATCAGGCGCAAAAGCGCCTGCGTGATGTGATGGAGGGCGCTTTGCGCCGAGCGCCGCTCCGGAGAGTCCGCTTTGGTGGTGTACAGACGGTCCTTCAGAATATCCAGATAAAACGCACCCAGATCCTCGGAGCAAAAGGTCTGGATTCTGGCGACTATCCGATGGAATTCATAGCGCTCGTAGTCGCCGGTAACATCTCGCTGCAACTCGTGCGCAAGCGCGAGGGCATAGCGGTCGATTTCCAGCCAGTCCACCACCGCCAGCATCTGCGTCTTCGGATCAAAGTCCGCTGTGTTTGCGAGCAGAAAACGCAAGGTGTTGCGGATGCGCCGGTAGCCTTCCACAACGCGCTTCAGTATTTCGTCGGAAATAGACAACTCGCCCGAGTAATCCGTCGCGGCCGTCCAGAGGCGCAGTATCTCCGCGCCCAGCGTATCGGCGACTTTCTGCGGCGCCACCACATTGCCTTGGGACTTGGACATCTTTCGGCCCTGGCCATCGACCACGAATCCGTGCGTCAGCAAGGCCTTGTAGGGTGGCACACCCCACATCATTGAGGAAACCAGCAGCGATGAGTGGAACCAGCCCCGATGCTGATCCGAGCCCTCGAGATAAAGGTCGGCCGGGAACTTGAGATCGGCGCCATGGCTCCCCGTGCCTTGCTGTTCGCCCTGCGGCCCGCCCAACACGGTGGCGTGGGTCACGCCCGAATCAAACCACACGTCCAGCGTGTCACCTGCCTTCTCGTAATGCCCTGCATCCGCGCCCAGCAAATCCTCTGCACTGATGCGCTGCCAGGCCTCGATACCTTCGGCTTCGACCTTTCTTGCCACCTTCTCTGTCAGTGCCAGGGTGTCCGGGTGCAATGCGCCAGTTTCCTTGTGCACAAAAAATGGCATGGGAACACCCCATTGGCGCTGGCGAGACAGCGTCCAGTCCGGCCGGTTGGCGATCATGCCGTGCAAGCGCGCCTTACCCCACGCGGGGTAGAAGCGCGTGGACTCGACACCACGTAGCGCGGTTTCGCGCAGGTGCTCGCGGGGTTTCGATCCCTTGAACCCCGGCACATCGTCCATGCCGGCAAACCATTGCGTGGTGGCGCGATAAATGATCGGCGTCTTGTGCCGCCAGCAGTGCATGTAGCTGTGCTCATGATTCACAGAACTGAACAGGCTGCCCGAGGCTTCCATTTTCGCAACTATCTGGGGATTGGCTTTCCAGATATTGAGACCGCCGAAAAACGGCAGAGAATCAGCGTAGCGTCCGTCCCCCATAACCGGCGTGAGTATCTGTTCATCCTTCAACCCATAGCCCTTGCAGGATTGAAAGTCCTCAATGCCGTAGGCAGGGGCACTGTGAACAATTCCCGTGCCCTGCTCCAGGGTGACATACTCGCCAAGGAAAACCGGCGCAAGCCGCTCGTAAAACGGATGGCGGAACGCAATTCTCTCCAACGCGGCACCCTTGCAACTCGCAATCGGCTCGCCACTCAATCCAAAGCGTGCGAGGCAGGCCTCGCGAAGTTCCGCGGCAAGTATCAGCAACCCGCGCGGTGTGCTCACTAGTTCATACAGGTGCTCCGGGTGCATATTGAGCGCCTGATTGGCGGGAATCGTCCATGGGGTGGTGGTCCAGATCACCGCCCAGCCATCGCCTTGCGGCAGCCGGTCGATTCCAAATGCAGCCGCCAGCTTTTCCCGCTCCGCGAATCCAAAACCCACATCGATCGCGGGATCACGGCGATCGGCATATTCCACTTCCGCCTCGGCAAGCGCGGAACCGCAATCGAAGCACCAGTTGACCGGCTTGAGTCCGCGATAGATGTACCCCTTTTCCAGCAAGCCAGCCAGCGCCCTTATCTCGTTGGCCTCGCTGGCAAAATCCATGGTGCGATAGGGACGGTCCCAGTCCCCCAGCACCCCCAGGCGCTTGAAATCGCGCATTTGGCTTTCGATCTGACCGGCAGCGTAGGCACGGCACAGGGCCTGAGTCTGCGCCACGGGAATGTTCTTGCCATGCGTTTTCTCGATCTGCACCTCGATTGGCATGCCGTGACAGTCCCATCCGGGAACATAAACGGCATCGAGACCCGCCATCATCCGGGACTTTGTGATGATGTCCTTGAGTATCTTGTTGACCGCGTGACCAATATGGATGTCCCCATTCGCATAGGGAGGGCCATCATGAAGCACGAACTTGGGCCGGCCACGCCGCGCCTCGCGGAGCCGGGCATAGACCCCCTTCTCCTCCCATTCGCGCACCCACCCCGGTTCGCGTTTGGCCAAATCGCCTCGCATCGGAAACGGGGTATCCGGCAGATTCAGCGTTTTTCGATAATCAATGTTCTGTTCAGCCATTGCTTTTTTCCATCAACGCACTTCTCGCGACATCGCAATCACGTGCAATCTGGGCGCGCAGCGCCTGAGCATCAGGATACTTTTCCTCATCGCGAATCTTGTGCAGGAATTCGACCCGGACCTGGCTCCCGTATATGTCCCTGGAAAAATCGAAGAGATGAACCTCCAGCACGGCAGCACCTTCACTTGTTACCGTAGGACGCACGCCCAGGCTCGCAACCCCCGGCAGAGCTTCTGCACCAATTCCGTGCAGGCGGACGGCAAAAATCCCCATCAACGGCGGTCGGTTGTGCTGCATCTGAACATTTGCGGTCGCATAACCGAGCTCACGTCCGAACGCATCACCATGTACCACCCGACCGCTGATGCTGTAGGCACGCCCCAAAAGCTGACGTGCACGCTCCAATTCCCCCTGTGCGAGCGCGCTGCGCACCGCGCCGGACGAAACTCGGACGCCCTGATGCGCCTGTGTCTCGATCGCGGCCACTTCAATGCCCAGTCCGGAGCCAAGTTGGCGCAGCTGTTCGAAATTGCCGGCGCGCTGCGCGCCGAAGCAGAAATCCTCTCCAACCATGATCCACCGCACAGCCAGCCGACGGTCAAGCAAATCGCGCACAAAGCGTTCCGGCGTAAGCGCCGCAAAAGCAGCGGAAAACCGTTGTATATGCACCCGCTCAACCGCATATTGCCTGAGCAAATCAAGCTTTTCGCGCAACGAGGACAGGCGTGTTGGCACCATCTGCGGCTTGCCCTGAATGCGCCCGAAATATTCCCTAGGGTGGGGCTCGAAGGTCATGACGCAACTGCAAAGATTGCGCGCGCGCGCCTCCTGTGCCAGCCGTGAAAGAATCGCCTGGTGTCCACGGTGAACACCGTCGAAATTACCTATGGTCAACGCGACCGGCGCGTGTACGGCGCGGGACGCGCTACGGGTGACATACATGAAATGAGCAGGGGATGGAGCGCAAAGCGTTGAATTATATTCGATTTTCGAGGTGATTTCGAGACGACGAATAAAGGCCTGCGAGAGGGTACTTCGGATGCCAGGCGGAGGCGTTCGCCGTCGCCTGGATCACATTCATCGCCCAGGAATCGCGAGGCTGCCGTTTCAATTCAGTCGGGCGCACGCCGCTTTGAGATCAATGAGACGAGCGTTGATATCCTCCGCATCCGCAGCGTCCGGGCTGCGACGCAGATAATTTTGCAAATCAGAAAGCGCGGGCCGGAAACACTCCAGGCGCTGATAAAGGAGGCCGCGGTCACGTAATTCCTGTGTGGACTCCGGCAACAGCAAAAGCATGTGCTGCATCACTTCCAGCGCCACATCAAATTTTTCCGATTGCATGTAAATATTTTTCAGGTTCCTAAGCATTCTGGCAATGATTTGCCGCGGCGTAGCCGCATCCAGATAATGGTGGATGGGCGTTTTTTCCGCCTCTGTGCCCGGCAACACCTGCACGAGGCGCATCCTCAAATCCGACTCTGACTGCGTTTCACCACCGATGAAAGGATCAATGACCAACTGACCACGCTTTACCTTGAGTTTGACCAGGAAATGCCCCGGAAACAACACCCCTTGAAGGCGCAGCCCCAGGCGCCTGCCTATTTCCATGTAGATAATCGAAAGGGTGAGCGGAATTCCGGTGCGGCGATCGAGCACTTCATTGAGGTAGCTGTTGCGCGGATCGTAGTAATCGTCAATATTTCCAAAAAATTGCAGCTCGCCGAACAGATGGTGATTCAGGGCAAGCACCTTTTGCTCTGCAAACGCATCCCCGGGTATGCGTGCCCGGATCGTATCCGCCATTGCCTCGATGCGGGCAAGATAGGCGGCAACATCAAGATCACCGTAGATATCCTGCGCTATCAGGAGGCTGACCTCCGCCAGGTCGAAATTTTCACTGGATACCAGTTCGGCGAAACGATCAAGCCGGCTATTCACGCCGCTCTCCTGGCGAAGTCGCGCGGCCTGAATCCCAATGCAAATAGACAGCCCAAATAAATGCTCATGCCGGCAATGATTAAGGTCCCCAATGCCGCGGCACGCAGGCCGGCGCCACTGGCCAGCCACCAGGAGGCCGGCCCCGACAGGTAGAAAAGACAGACCGCCATCAGCGTTACCGCCGTGAGCGTCTTGCACCAGAACGACAGCCATCCCGGCCGCGGCTGATAACTGTTGCCGGCTCGCAGCGCGCGATACAGCAAAGCCGCGTTGAGGCAGGCGCCAAGAGATATCGCCAACGCCAGGCCGGCATGCGCCAGGCTTCCTACCAGGACCGCATTCATCGCCTGTGTCGCCACCAGGGTAATGAGCGCTATACGCATCGGCGTGGTGACATTCTGGCGCGCATAGAAACCGGGGGCCAGCACCTTGACCAATATCAATCCGAGCAGGCCCACACTATAGGCAAGCAATGCCTGTCGTGTCATCCAAACATCGTTCTCGGAGAAGGCGCCATAAAAAAACAGCGTGCTCACCAGAGGCACCGCCAATATTGCCAGAGCGGCAGAAGCCGGCACGGCAAAAAGCAAAGTCAAGCGCAACCCCCAATCAAGCAGATGCGAAAATTCCTCGTTGTCTCCTGCAGAAAAACTCCTTGAGAGACTGGGCAGCAGCACAGTCCCCAGGGCTACGCCAAGCAACGCCGTGGGGAATTCCATGAGGCGATCCGCATAATAGAGCCAGGACACGCTCCCATTCTCAAGAAACGACGCAAACACTGTATTGATCAGCAGGCTGATCTGGGCGACCGAGACACCCAATACGGCCGGACCCATGAGCAGCAAAATGCGTTTGACGCCCTCATCGCGAAAATCCACTCTCGGCCGCGGCAGCATCCCTATCCGCCAGAGTGCCGGTATCTGAAATGCCAGCTGCAGGACCCCGCCCGCCAGTACTGCCCAGGCAAGCACCATGGCGGGAGGATCGAAATAGGGCGCGGCAAACAATGCGCAGAATATGAAGGACAAATTCAGCAGCGAGGGCGTCAGAGCCGGCACGACAAAGCGGCTCCAGGTATTGAGTATCCCGCCTGCAAGCGATACCAGTGAAATGAAAAGTATGTATGGAAAGGTCACCCGCAGCATCGCGACCGTCATGTCGAATTTCGCCGGGTCGGCTGAAAATCCTGGTGCGGTGATGTAAATGATCACCGGCGCGAGGGCCACACCGAGCAGACTGACCCCCACCAGGGAAATCGCCAGCAGGCTGGCCATGCGATCTGCAAGCAAATGGGTGGCTTGCTCGCCCTTGGCCACCCGATATTGTGAAAGCACAGGCACAAACGCCTGGGAGAAAGCGCCCTCTGCAAACAGCCTTCGCAGCAGGTTGGGAATCTTGAAGGCGACGAAAAATGCATCGGTCGCCATCCCGGCGCCGAACATGCGGGCGATTACCAGATCCCGGACAAATCCCAGGATTCTGGAAATCATAGTCATGCTGCCAACAGTGGCCAGCGCTTTGAGAAGATTCATCGAAATTCAGGGAAAAAGAACGAGAAATCCCGATTGGGATGCCATATTTTTCGCAGTACCGCTGATGGTTGCGAAAAACCCCATTTTAGTCCATCAATTCTAA
>JBCKLP010000133.1:0-6750 GCA_038903735.1 Burkholderiales bacterium
GAAGCAAACGACTGGTTGCGCAAGGAGTATAAACGCATCGATCTGGGACCTATTGTGCGGGGCAAATATGCGCCTCGTATGGCTGCAGAATCCAACGTGGTTGTGATTGATCCGGCGGTGAGCAAGGCATTTCCCAATGAGGCTGCCGTCAACGCCGCATTGCGCGGGCTCTTAGACCCTGCCAAGGCGAGCACACGACCCGCCACCCGCTCTAGCCGCGTGGGCAAGAACTAATCGTCCGCTTACTCAGCGGGTCGCACTAATATCCGCCAAGCCAGTCAGGCAAACGCTTCATTCGCCTCGAGCAGACGCCATTTACCGACCGGCAGCTTACCCAGCATCACCTTGCCGATGCGCACGCGCTTTAATCCCGCCACCTCCAGCCCCACCAGCTCACACATGCGGCGGATCTGGCGTTTCTTGCCTTCCTTCAACACGAAACGCAACTGATCCTCGTTCTGCCAGTCCACCTCGGCCGGGCGCAGTTCCTTGCCCTCCAGTGACAAGCCATGGCGCAGCCGCTGCAGATCACCCTCTGGAAACTTGCCGCTGTGCGAATAGCGCACCCGCACCAGATATTCCTTTTCGATGCCGGAGTCCTCGCCGATCAATTGTTTGGCAATGCGTCCGTCCTGCGTAAGCACCAGGAGGCCGGTGGAATCGATGTCCAGTCGCCCTGCGGGCGCGAGACCCCACAGCTCCTGGTGGCGCATCAGCGCTGGGGATTCACCGCGACCAGGCGACCTGTGGGCCGCGCTGCGCGCCGCCGGCTTTTGCTCGCGTGGCGTTTCCGCGGACGGCCGCGGTCGGGCAGAGAACACCCGCGTCTCGCGCCACTGGTTTTCCAGCAAGGCCAGCGCCGAGGCGGGCGTGTGCCCTTCCTCGGCCTGGCCGCTGACGTAGCCCATAGGTTTGTGCAGAATCAGCGTGATGCGCTTCGCCTGTTCCTTTTGCGCGCGCCCGTCGATGCTGATCTTCTGGTGCGGCAGCACCTTCAGGCCGAGTATCGCCACCGCGCCATCCACCCGCACCCAGCCGCGTTCTATCCACTCGTCGGCCTCGCGCCGCGACGCTAGGCCCAGCTCGCTCATGCGTTTGGAAAGGCGCATCGGTTCAGGATTGCTCATGGCATCTGCTGCTTCAATAAAATTTTTCAGAATCAGTATTCAGGGGGAAACAGCCCGGAAACGCCCGTCCCCATTGGCTTTCCGGACGATTTACAGTCTCAGGCGGCACGCAGGAAGGAACTGAAAATCTGTTTCGTCCCGCCATCGGTGATGCCAAGGTCAGTGAGATGCGGCCCCGGATTGCAGGCCAGGCACTGTCCGGAGAGCGCCTTGAATGTCCGGTAGGGCCCCTGCCACTCGACAATGCTGCCGGCGGCCTCGACCACCGCGCGATGCTCGCTTGCCACCTCCAGCGGCCCCTTGGCAGACAGGAGCCCCGCCACCGGAAACGCAGTGCTTGCCACCACGCGGCCCCCGCGCACCACGGCATTGCCGCCGCCCATGGACACCACGGTGTTGGCGGCCAGCGCCATTTCGTCCGGGTCATGGCCATACACCACCAGATTGTGCGAATCGTGCGAATAGGACGTCGCATAGGCCCCGCCCCAGCGCCCCCAGCCTTCGATGATGGCGGTCTGCGGGCCCAGCTCATTGCGGCCGTGACGGTGGATCACGGTCATCACGCTCACGGCGTCCGGTATGACAGCATAGCCATCACGCACCTCGACCTCGATTTCGCTCCAGCTATTGAAGCGCGCGCCCTTGATGGTGCGCAACACCGCGCGCCCATTGGCCATGTCGGGAACGCGAAGCCGGAAGTGGTCGCGGCTCAGGGTCCCGAGTTTCATGGTGCGGGTGGGCAGGGACAAGGGCGGCACGTCGACCGCCACTGTCATCTCGCCGCCGCTTGCCACGCGCCGGCCGTTGACATACACCTGCGCGACGCTCACCTCTTCGAGGTCTGACAACAGTGCGAGGTCGGCGCGCCGTCCCGCGCACACCTGCCCCAGGTCTTCGCGGCGCAGGCGGATGGCATTGTTGATGGTGGCGCAGCGGATCGCCTGCAGCGGCGCCATGCCGTAGCGGATCATGCGGCGGATGACATCGCTCACCCCGCCCTTGTCGACCAGGTATTCGGGAAACACATCATCGGTGCACACCGTGAGGGTGTGCGGCACCACCGGCAGGGTGCAGATTGCCTTCACCACATCGGGCAGCAGGTAATCGTGCGAGCCGCGGATTTCGACCGTCATGCCGGCGCGCAGTTTTTCCAGCGCGTCCTCTCCGGAGACAATCTCATGGTCCGCGGATATGCCGGCGGCGAGATAGGCCTGCAGCGCACCGCCTGTCAGGCCCCGCGCATGGCCCTCGATAATCTTGCCGCTCGCCAGCGCTTCAGCGAGGATGCCCATCATGCGCGGGCTGGCATCCAACACCGCACGCATGTCCATCACTTCGGCCAAACCCGCCACTTCGGGCCAGGCGAGCATCTCGCGAATCTCCGGCGCCTGAAAATCCGCGCCCGAGAGTTCCAGCCCCGGCGCGGCAGGCACCGTGGAGGAGGCCTGCACGATGAAACGCAACAGGAGCTTGCGGCTGGCGGTCACCGCCCAGCGCACGCCCTCCACCCCCAGCACATTGGCCAACTCGTGCGGATCGCAGAAAATGGTGGTGGTGCCCTGCGGCAGCACCACGTTGGCATAGTGCTGCGGCAGCATGTGCGAGGACTCGAAATGCACATGCCCGTCGATGAAGCCGGGTGCGATATAGAGGCCCGACACATCATGGGTCTCCTTCGCCTCATTGAAGCGGCCGCGCGGATGCACGCTGGCGATCATTTCGCCGACCATGCCCACGTCGGCCGCGCGCAGCTCCAGCGTCGCCACATCGACCACCGTGCCGCCGCTGAGCAAAAGATCAAACGGCTCGCGCCCCTGCGCAGCAGCAATGGCGCGCAGGCGGATGGCGGGGTCTATGGCTTCGATCATTGGCTTTGCCGCACCATCAATCGATCTTGATGTTGGCGACCTTGACCACGGCAGAAAACTTGTCGTGCTCCCTCTGCAGGAAGGCGGCGAATTCGGCGGGGCTGTAGTGGGCGGGTTGCAAGCTCAAGTCGCTCAGGCGTTTGGCAATCTCGGCGTCCTTCAGCACCACGCTCATTTCGCGCGCCAGCCGTCCGACGATGGCGCCGTCAGTTTTCGCCGGCGCGAACAGGCCGTACCACACCAGCACTTCGGCGCCCTTGAACTCGGGCTGCTCTGCCAGGCTGGGGATGTCTGGCGCGGTGGACCAGCGTTTGGCATCCAGCACCCCGAAGGCCTTGATGCGTCCGGCGCGCACCGCCTGCTGCGCCGACACCAGCGGCAGCACTGCGAGCTCGATCTGGTTGCCCGCGAGATCGGTGACTATCTGCGCGCCCACCTTGTAGGGCACATGCACCATATTGACTTTGGCAACCTGGTTGATGATTTCCCCAGCCAGATGCAGCGAGGTGCCTATGCCCGAGGTTGCATAGTTGAGTTTGCCCGGCTGGCTGCGCAGCATTTTCAGCAATTCAGCGCTGGTGTTCGCCGCCAGTTGCGGCTTGCCGACCAGCACCAGGGGCGAGGTGCCCACCAGCGAGATCGGCGCAAAATCCTTCAAGCCATCGTATTTCACTGTGCCCGGCGTCACCAGTTTGGCGATCACCATGGTGCTCTCCACAGAGAAGAGCAGGGTGTAGCCGTCGGCCGGCGCGTTGGCCGCCTTGGTGGTGCCTATCACCCCGCCCGCGCCCACCGCGTTATCGACCACGATGGTCTGGCCCAGACGCTCGCCCAGTTTTGGAGTAAAGAGGCGCGCGATCGGATCGACGCTGCCGCCCGGCGCATAGGGCACGATGAGGCTGATCGCCTTGGTGGGGTAGCTCTGCGCGATTGAAATGGCGGGCATCAGTGCCAGAATCACGGCCAGCTTGCGAATGTTCATGCCATCTCCTGTTTGGACGTTCGTCTCGGGTTCATGCGACTTATGATACTGCAACGGCCATGGCCTGATAATTATGAAAATTACATCAATAAACAGCACCGCTGGCATGCCTTGCAGGCCGATTAGGTTGTCCTATTCAACAAAATACAGAGTGACATTCTGACGTGAATAACATTCTGAGGTGAGTGAAATTCGGGTGTGACAATCCTGCCGTTTGATGGGTCGCATCGCTTATCCGGATTTGCCCTTCTTCAGATTCTCGAACGCAAGGGCCATGGCGCTGCGGCCTGCGGGTGCGGAAGCGCTCTCGCGTCCCGTGCCCTTGCGCTCGCCCGTGGAATGCGCCGCCGCGCCACCCGCACCCGGCCTGCCAGCGCCCCCTGTACCGGCGCCGCGCTGCACATTACGCGTCGCCGCCGAGTCGTCCATGCGCATGCTGAGCGCAATCCGCTGCCGCTTCACATCCACTTCCAGAACCTTCACCTTCACGATCTGCCCGGGTTTGACCACCTCGTGCGGATCCTTGACGAACTTGTCGGCAAGCGCCGAAACATGCACCAGGCCGTCCTGATGCACGCCGATGTCGACAAAGGCACCGAAGGCGGCCACATTGGTTACTACCCCTTCGAGGATCATGTCGGGCTTGAGATCGGCGAGCGACTCTATGCCTTCCCGAAAACTGGCGGTCTTGAATTCCGGGCGCGGGTCGCGGCCGGGCTTTTCGAGCTCCGCGAGGATGTCGCGCACCGTGGGCAGGCCGAACTTCTCATCGGTGAAATCGCCCGGTTGCAGTCCCTTGAGGGTCTCGGGATGGCCCATGACTTCGCTTATGCCCCTGCCGATACGCGCCAGGATGCGCTCGACCAGCGGATAGGCTTCCGGGTGCACCGCCGAGCGGTCCAGCGGATTGGCTTTCGCATCTTCGCTGGCAACGCGCAAAAAACCTGCCGCCTGCTCGAAGGTCTTGTCGCCCAGGCGCGGCACCTTGAGCAGGCTCTGGCGGTTGGGGAATGCCCCCTTGGCATTGCGGTAATCAACGATGTTCCTTGCCAGCAATTCGTTCAAACCTGACACGCGCGCCAAGAGTGGCACCGAGGCGGTGTTCAAGTCCACACCCACCGCGTTGACGCAGTCCTCCACGGTGGCATCCAGCGATTTCGCCAAGGCGCGCTGATTCACGTCGTGCTGGTACTGGCCTACGCCGATGGCCTTGGGGTCGATCTTCACCAGTTCGGCGAGCGGGTCCTGCAGGCGGCGCGCAATGGAAACCGCGCCACGCAAACTGACATCCAGGTCCGGGAATTCCGCCGCCGCGAAAGCGGAAGCCGAATACACGGAGGCACCGGCTTCGCTCACCACGATCTTGGCGATCCGGTACCCGGGCTTGTGCGCTGTCACCCGCTTGATGAGTTCGATGGCGAGTTTGTCGGTTTCGCGGCTGCCGGTGCCGTTGCCGATGGAGACGAGTTCCACGCCGTGCTGCACCGTCAGGCGCGCGAGCGTGGCAAGCGATCCCTGCCAATCGTTGCGCGGTGGGAGCGGGTAGATGGTGGTGGTGTCCAGCAGCTTGCCCGTGGCATCCACCACCGCCACCTTGCAGCCGGTGCGCACGCCCGGATCGAGGCCCATCACCACCTTGGGGCCGGCCGGCGCGGCAAGCAGTAGTTCATGCAGGTTGCGGCCGAATATGCGGATCGCCTCGGCTTCCGCAGCGTCACGCAGCTGCAGCATCAGCTCGACGCTGATGTGCAATTGCGCCTTGACGCGCCAGGTCCAGCGGCACACATCGAGCAGCCAGGGATCGGCGGGCCGTCCGCGCGCGGCAATGCCGAAATGCGCTGCGATCATGGCCTCGCAGGGATGTGGATTGAGCGCTTCGATTTCCTCTCCCAGGCCGAGATTGATCCCGAGCACCCCCAGCGTGCGGCCGCGAAACAGGGCCAGCGCGCGGTGGGAGGGCACGCTGCGCAGCGGCTCGGCGTAGGCGTAGTAGTCGCGGAATTTTTCTTCCTCGGCCATTTCCTTGCCCGTCGCCACTTTGGAGGAGAGGATGCCTTCCTCCTGTATGCGTTTGCGCAGCTTCGCCAACAGTTCGGCGGTTTCGCCGAAGCGCTCGGCAAGGATGTCACGCGCACCCTCCAGTGCGGCCTTGGCATCCGGGACGTTGATGGCCTCGACGCCCTCGCTGGCGGGCACCACCTTGATATAGCGCGCGGCTTCGGCGGTCGGATCGAGCCTGGGGTCGGCGAACAGCGCATCTGCCAGCGGTTCCAGTCCTGCCTCGCGCGCAATCTGCGCCCGGGTACGGCGGCGCGGTTTGTAGGGCAGATACAGGTCTTCCAGCGCCTGCTTGGTAGCCGCCGCCTCGACAGCGGCGCGCAAGGGGTCAGTCAATTTGCCTTGCTCATCTATCGAACCAAGGATGGCTGCACGCCGCTCTTCCAGCTCACGCAGATAGGCGAGGCGTTCTTCCAGATTGCGCAGGTGGGTGTCATCGAGGTTGCCGGTGGCCTCCTTGCGATAGCGCGCGATGAAGGGCACGCTGGCGCCCTCATCAAGCAGCGCCACTGCCGAAGCCACCTGCTGCGGACCGACGGCCAGCTCTTTGGCAATGAGTTGAACAATTTTGATGAGAATGGCGTTGGGAAGGGCTTGCGGCATTGCGAATTCCGTTTGAGTTGCTTGCGGTATGGCGTGGCGCGGGCGTTGCGAACGGCAGGGCCGGCAGCGTAGCGCGTTGCAGTAAAAGGCCGCTACTGTACCCGCTCCCGAA
>JBCKLP010000134.1:0-6699 GCA_038903735.1 Burkholderiales bacterium
TCAGGATCGGAGCGTGTGCTGACCGACGTTCATTCGAGCGTGACGCGGGAATCCCGTACGATGCTTTCCCACTTCTTCACTTCGCCGTTCACGAATGTCCTGAACTGCTCGGGCGTCATCTGCTGCGGATCGAGACTGCCCTGCGTGAGGCGCGCCTTGAGCTCGGGGCTGGCGAGCGCTTCGCCGATCTCCCGGTTGAGGAAGGCGAGCACGTCGGCGGGCACGCCCGCCGGCGCGATGATGCCGAACCAGGTGGGCGATTCGAATCCGGCGAAGCCGAGCTCGGCGAAGGTCGGCACGTTTGGCAGCGAGGCGAGCCGGCCGGGCGCCGCCACGGCGAGCGGCCTGACGGCGCCGCGCTGGATCGGGCCGGCCAGGTCCACCGGGGTGATGAACTGCGCCTCCAAGCGGCCGGCGATCAGGTCGCGCAGCGCCTCGCCGCTCGACTTGTAGGGCACGTGCACGAAGTCTATGGCGGCGCGGTGCCTCAGTAGCTCGCCGAAAATGTGGGCGGTGTTGCCCACGCCCGATGAGCCGTAGCTGTAGCTCGCCTTCTTCGCCTTCATGTCTGCGATCATCTCCTTCAGGCCGCTCGCCACGATCTTGGGGTGCACCACCAGCACGAAGGGCAGCCGGCCGATGAACGCCACCGGCGTGAAGTCCTTCAGGGTGTCGAAGGGCAGCGACTTGTAGAGGAAACGGTTGGCCGCCATCATGTTGGCCGCCCCCACGCCCAAGGTGTAGCCGTCGGCCGGCGACTTGGCGAGTGCCGACAGGCCGATGTTGCCGCCCGCGCCCGGGCGGTTCTCGACGATGAAGCTGGTGCCGGTTTTCTGCGTGAGCGCATTGCCGATTTCGCGCGCCAGCAGGTCCACCGCGCCGCCGGGCGCATAGGGTGCAATGATTCTCACCGGCTTGGCAGGGTAGGGCTGGGCGAAGGCCGTTGCGGCAATCAGGCTCAGTACAATGGCGACGATAGTGGCGCGGATGTTCAAATCGTTCTCCTCATTGTCCCGTGAGCGCAACGAACAACTCGTCCATGGTCACGGGCCGGGCGATGATGCCCTGCCGCGCACCAGCGGGATGCGGATGCGCGGGACTACTTCACCGGGCGGGCGGAGGCGGAACTGCCGAAGCCTGACCCGATCCCCGATGACCGGAGAACCTGCGAGCAGTGCCTGAATCTGATGCAGAGTGTCTGCACCATTACCAAGCGCGGCGGGGCTGTATCGGCAAAGCCCGGCTATCGGCCTACGGCTGACATCCTGCACCGATTCTACAACAAGCGTTTATTTCTACCCTGCGACTTGTCAGTGACCGTCATTCCTGGGACAACGATGCCTACTTGCAATAGTTGCAAAATTTGGTTGCAGAAATAGGATGACGAATTTGGTTGACATGCACTGGCAACTATTTCGATCCGGCATTCAACTTCCTGACAGTCATCGGCCCTCAAGATCAATACGTTATGCCTCTTTATACAAAAACTCAATACACCATGGACATACCACCGAAGGCATGGCGGAGACAGCAGAATCGCCGCTGCAAAAGCCTCCCACGGCGCTTGGGCTCCTAGAGGTGATGCGGGATATACCTGCTTGCTTGCAAGAGGGAAATCCTGGTCAACTTTGCTGATGGTATTGACCCCCAATACATCATCGAATTTGACCAAGAACGAGCAGTTCCCCATCCAGATCGATGACCGTGCTCACCTGTCACCCATCGAAGCCCGTCAGGCGTATAGTCTACAAAAGGTGGCCTGAGTTGCAAAACCGTGTTCAGACAATGCGGGCCGGTACACACACTGCATGAGGACGCGTTGCAGTGCCGCGATCTGCGTCGCACCATGGCGCGGCAAGCCTCCTGAGTGGCCGTGCCGCGGCAGCGTCGGCCTATCACGACCGCCCGGGAGCGCCGATTGTCCTGGAGGTCCATTGAACGAACATCGTAACGGGGCAGCCTCAATGTCATTGCAGGATCTGGTGGTGGACAATCCGCAGCAGGGAATATTCCGCGTGCACCGCTCTGCCATGACCTCGCAGGAGGTGCTGGACCTGGAGCGGCAGCGCATATTCGAGCGCAGCTGGCTGTATGTAGGCCACGAATCCGAAGTGCCTGGCCACGGGGATTTTCGCCGCAGGGAGATAGCCGGACGCCCGCTGATCCTGCTTCGGGGCAGCGATGGCACGGTGCGGGTGCTGCAGAATTCGTGCAGGCACCGGGGCGCGATGGTGTGCCGTCTCGACGCGGGCTCGGCCGACACCTTCACCTGCTTCTACCATGGCTGGACCTACGACAATAAGGGGGCGCTGGTCGGTGTGCCCGATGCGCAGGGCTATCCGGACTCATTCGATCGCGCCGAGCTGGGCCTGGTGCCGGCGCCCCGTGTCGGGAACTACCGCGGTTTCTACTTCGTGAATTTCGATGCGCAGGCCGAAGATCTCGGGGCTTACCTGGGCGAGTCCCGCACCTTCATCGACCTGGTCGTGGAGCAGTCGCCTCACGGGGTGCGCCTGCTGCCCAATACCATACGCTATGGCATCCACGCCAACTGGAAGCTGATGTCCGAGAACAGCCTCGACAGCTACCACGTGCCGGTTCTGCACCAGACTTACCTGCAGTACATGGCGCAACAGGGCGTCAGCGTTTCGCTGACGCCGGATGGCAGCTCGTGGGGCCTGGACCTGGGCAGGGGGCACGGCGCCTTTTCCGGGCTCGCGCGAAGTGAAGGCTTCTACGGCAGCGCCACGGCACGGCAGAGCGAGGCGACGCAGCGGGAGATCGAGCGCATCCGTCGCGAGCAGGTCGAGCGATATGGCCAGGAACGCGCTGACTGGGCGCCGGGCCGGATCAACCTGCTCGTCTACCCGAATTTCGCCTTCGTCGGCAAAACCACTGTGCGCAGTATCTGGCCTGTCTCGCCGGGCTATACCGAGCTGTCGGTCTGGACTGTTGTCCCCGTGGACGAAGATGCGCAAGTGTTGGCGGCGCGCGTCAATGACATTCCCCTGTTCCAGGGGCCCGGGGGATTCGCGACCCCCGATGACGTCGAGGCGCTGGAGTCCTGCCAGGCGGGTTTCGCGGCACGCGAGGTCGCCTGGACCGATCTTTCCAAGGGCATGCACAGGGCGCCGCAGAGCGGTGATGAAGACCAGATCCGGGGGTTCTGGCGGCAGTGGCATGCCGATATGCTGGAACGGCCCTCGTGGCGGCAATCCCGGGAGCCGGCCGTGGCCACGCCGCGCCAGCCATGATGGCCGATGGGGAAAGCCCACCGCGGCAGGACAGCACGACGCAACTGCCGATCGGTATGCAGCAGCAGGTCGAGCAGTTTCTCTACCGCGAGGCGGCGCTGCTCGACGCGTGGCGGCTCGAGGAGTGGCTGCAGCTGTTCACGCCGGAGGCGCGCTACATCGTGCCTTCGACCGACTTTCCCGAAGGCCAGCCACCGGAATATCCTGCACTGATCGACGACGACCTGACGCGCCTGCGGGGACGGGTGACGCGCCTGTTGAGCGGGCGCGCGCACCGCGAGTTCCCCTGGTCGCGCACCCGCCACTTCATCTGCAGCGTGCTGATCGAGGCGGTGGACGGCGACGATCTGGCCGTCACGGCGCCGTTCATCGTCTACCGGTTTCGCCATGGCAGGCCGACCCAGTACGTGGGGCGCTATCTCTATACGCTGCTGCGCGTCGGGGACAGCCTGAAAATACGGCGCAAGCGGGCGGAGCTCGACATGGGCGGGCTCTGGGATCAGGGTACTGTGAGCATCCTGCTGTAGGGCAGTTCTGAGTCGCACGGGACCGCCCGCGTTGCCCGGACGGGGCGGGGCGCAGTCCCGATGCAGTGCTCGCCTGGCCGACGGGCTCCCGATCAAGCGCGACACCGCTACCGCTTCCCCCGGGGAAGTTTTCGGCGGGACAACGCACTGCTGGAGTCGCTGCGCCGCTGGTGTCGCGATACTCCTGCCGGATCATTTCTGATCCGGCCTGGAGAGTTTTTCCGGCCTACTGCGGCACGACGTTCGCCTGTTTCACCAGCGCTGCGAAGCGGCGCAGGTCATCGCGCAGCGCAGCGGCGAGTTCTTCTGGCGTAGACGTCGCGTTTTCCAGTCCCATGGCGGCAATACGCTCGCGGATGTTCGGCTGGCGCAGTATGCGCACCACCTCCTGATTCAGCCGCTGAACGATGTCCCTGGGGGTCCCGGCGGGCGCGAAAATGCCGTACCAGCCACCCGCGGCTTCCATGCCCGGCATGCCAAGCTCCTTGAAGGTCGCCACCTCCGGCAGGGAGGACAGCCGGTTCGGACCGATCACCGCCAGTGCGCGCACCTTGCCGGCGCGAATATGCGGCACGGTAGTGGCCGAATCGAACATGTACTCGATCTGCCCGGCAAGCAGGTCATTGACCGCCGGGGCGATGCCCTTGTAGGGGATGTGTGTCGCTTCGGTGCCGGTCTCGTTGTTGAAAAGCACGCCGGCCAGATGCGGCAGTGTGCCGTTGCCCGAGGAGCCGTAACTCGCCTTGCCCGACTGCGCCTTGAGCATCGCCACGAGTTCCCGGATGCTGGTCGCGTTGGTCTTGGGATGCGCCACCAGGATCATGTTCAGACGCGCGGGGATGACGATCGGCTCGAAACTCTTGACCGGATCGAACGGAATCGATTTGTAGACGAACGGATTGAGCACCAGGGTGCTGGAGCTGGTGATCATCAGGGTGTAGCCGTCAGCGGCGGACTTGGCGACGTACTCGGCCGCGATGTTGCCACCCGCGCCAGCGCGATTGGCCACCACCACCGGCTGGCCGAGCGCCGGCGTCAGCTCCGTCGCCAGCGCACGCGCCATGGCGTCGATGGACCCGCCTGCTGGAACAGTCACTACAAGATTGACCGGTTTGCTTGGGTAGGCTTGCGCAAGGGCTGCTACCGGCAGCAGTGCGATGAGTGAGAGAAATACGATTCGGCAAACGTATGGCATCCAGGATCTCCAGTGTGATTTGATTGGCTTGATTGCGAAATGCTTGGGTTGGGAAATAGCTGCGCCGAGGTCAGGAATTTGCCGGGTCATCGGCAGAAATCACCGCGCCCCCGACTGAAGCAACTGGCGCACCGGCACCACCGGCAGAAATTCGGTCAGCCGTGCTCCCTTGGGGAAAGCCTGGCGGAACGCAGGACGCGCCTGCATGCGCTCAAGCCATGCGGCGAAGACCGGCCGTCGGCCGCCGCTCCAGAGCTCATCCAGCCCGAGATCGGCGATCCGGTCGATCAGCGGCGCGACCACGATATCGGCCAGGGTGTACTGGCTGCCCAGCAGCCAGGGCCCGCCAGCCGCAAGATCGGCGTCCATGTGGTCCACTGTCCGTGTCAGCTGTTCCACCGATGCCTCGACATCCGCCACCGGAAAGCCGTTAGGGCCCATCCGCCGATAAAAATGCTTGCGCAAGGGACGCACGTCCGCCTGCTCGCGCCGGAACGTCTGCTCATCCAGCCCCTTGAAGCGCCCGAGAAATGCGCCGTTGAATGACGGCACCCGCACCGCCGCGGTGGGAACCTCCTCCACATAGCGCATCCACGCGCGCATGCGGGCGCGCCCGAGCGGGCGAGCGGGCGTGAGCGGCACTTCCGGGAACTGCTCATCGAGGTATTCACAGATCACACTGGAATCCACCACCGGCTGGCCGTCATGGACCAGCGTGGGCACCACCCCGTTCGGATTCAGTGCGAGATACCAGTCCGAGAGCTGCTCCTTGCGATCGATCGCCACCAGCCGGCTGGTCCAGGGAAGATTCTTTTCATGCAGGCAGATGCGCACCTTCTGGCTGCAGGTCGAATGCAGCGCGTGGTACAGCTCGATCACGCCGGCGTGCCGGACCGGGTGGCGCGTTCGCCAAGCCGGCGAGTTTCTTCGGCATAGACCGCCGCATCCGTGTACCCGACCGGCCCCGGCCGGCCAGCGCCGATCATGGTCTGCATGTAGACATCCACCGTGCCGCGGTTCTCGAAACCGTGCGGTACGCCCGCCGGACAGGAGACCAGATCCCATGGTCCGAGCTCGGTCGACACCCGGTTGCCCGCGGCGTCCTCCAGGAACACCGTGAGCGTGCCTTGGAGCACGAAGAACACCTCCTCAATCTCATGGGTGTGCGCCGATCCGCCCTGACCCGGCGGCAGCTGCATGATGCTTACGGTAAAGCCGCCGGCGGGCACGATGCCGGGCTCGTCATGTTTGCCCGAGCCACCGGCGCCGACCATGCGGAACTGCGCGCGACGCCGCCCCTCCAGTTGCGAGTCCGCAAACGCGTTCCAGTCACCGGTGATGCTGCCAAAGCGCGCGACCCGCTGCTCGAGCAGGGCGGGCAGCGGGGTATCGCGGATCTCCGCTGAAGGCTGATGCCGAACTGTGTTCATGATTATCCCGTTCGTGCGCCGGCCGGAAAAGCAATTCTTGACCGAATAGTCAATGGATTGAAATTTACACCGGCGCAAGGCAAAGGCCAACGCTCAGCGCGGCGGTGAGGATGCGGAACGTATTGCCGTATCGGAGCGGGTTGCTGGCCAAGAATGTCTCCCCATGGGCGGATCGAAAAGGACGGCCGAGTTTGACCAGAGAGTAGGGGCCTGTCAAGGACTGGACTGGGATGACCGGTCCTGGTGCGCGCGGCTGCGGCGGCGTATGCGCCGCAATGCATGCGCCGCAAGTT
>JBCKLP010000135.1:0-6659 GCA_038903735.1 Burkholderiales bacterium
CGGCTCCGTAGTGAACCGACGGACGCTGTTGTGGAATGACTGGCTCGCAGGTGTGCTTGGCTCGGCTGGTAGCTGTTCATGCCAAGCATGGGGGCGAGCTTTTTCAAATCATCGATGATGTCCTCCGGCATGCGCAGCGGGATCGTGGTCATCGGCCGGTCAGGATCGCTGCTTGCAAATCGGCAATGGTAACCAGCAGCGTCATCGGCTCCAATGGAGATTCTTCAAGACCGAGCCGCAGATAAAAAGCTTTCGCTTGCTCACCGAGGGCGTGCACCAGCAGGCCTCGAATGCCAATGGCTTGGGCTGCATGGATGGTGCGGCGAGCGGCATCCTGAAACAGGGCGCGACCCAGACCCTGTCTTTGGTAGGGCGTCGCCACCGCCAGGCGTCCCAGTACCACCACCGGAAGCGGATCCGGCATGTTGCGCCGAATGCGCCCGGAGACCGCCGCCTGCGCCACGGCACTCGAGGCCAACGCGTAATAGCCTGCTACCGTATTGCCTTCGCAACTGACGAAGGTGCGCGAGGCGCCGCTTGCCTGGTTCTGCGCGGCACGTCGTTTTAACCACTCGTCAAGCGATGGAACCCCCGAATCGAAGGCCGCGATCTGGTGATGACTGGCCAGCGGCTCGGGCGTCGACAGCATCAGGCCTTTGCCCAAGGCGGGGTGAGTTGCATGGTGCGAATTAGACGCTGATTCGGCTGCGCGGGGGCCTCCAGGCGCTTTATGAATTCCGCATAGGCGTCGGCGCCGACGGAAAAGAGGGCGCGATCGAGCAAGGTATCCTCCGCCGCCCGGCGCGCTACCTCGAGGATGAACGCGGTGCGCGTTTTTCCGAGCGATTCGGCGGCACGGTCAATCAAATTGCGTTCGGCAGGCGGTATGCGCAGATTCAGGGTATCGCGGCGTGGTCGTGCGGAGGGGGAGGTTTTCATCATCTACTTCCCAGGGAAACGTTGATCAAGTGTTGTCTCGATGCGCGATATTGAAGCGTTTCCGCTGAAGTGGGGGATTTACAAGGGGGCGTGCCCCCTTGTTCAGTAAATACCCAAGTCATTGATTTACTGTCATGTTAGCACAACGTAACGTCTACGTCATTACGCTTTGCCGGACGCTTTGCCGGACGGCGAATTCCAGCCCCCGCACCTGATCTGTGGACTTATCGCCCTGCGCGAGGCACCGTTTGCCGGGTTCTGCGCAGCGCCATCTACGGGCGAAATCTGTGAAAAATTTTTATGGCGTTTCAGGCCGCGATTGCGTGTTCCGGAGCGCCGTTTCGCGCCTCATGGATTATCTCGGCCACCTGCTCCTCGGACATGCCTCGCTGGCGCAGAATTTCCGCGAGTCTTTCCCATTGAGAGCCGTGCAGCTCGATCAGGCTTTCACGCAAACCTTTGCCGATATAAAAGCGGATCAAGGGCTGGTAGCCGTTCATACCAAGCATGGGGGCGACCTTTTTCAAATCGCCGATGACATCCTCCGGCATGCGCATCGAGATCGTGCTCATCGGCCGGTCAGGATTCTTGCGGCCTTCAATATAGGCGGGCTTCATAGCGTTTCCTTTCTTCGGTCGTTGCAATACGAGCTGAGATGAACAGCACTTCGATATCCGAGAGCTCGATCTGAATCACGAACAAGGTTGATGCCCTGCGCGTTTTACCGATCAAGGCTTGCCGCCCATCGGTATGCCCTTCTCCGGCAAACGTATATATCGCGTCAGGATCAAAGAAAGCATCCACCGCTTCTTCCAGAGAAATCCCGTCATGGTTGCGTTCGTTGAGCTTGAGCTTCTTGTCGTGCCACGAGAAGCGTATTCCCAGCAGTTCGATATACACGTCCATGAAGCAATTATAGATTTCGTATATACGTTGTCAATATAGCACTTGCAAATGCCAGACCTCCGCGGCAGGACTATCGCGGCAAGATGGCTCACGGTAACCGCCGAACAACTCGTCAGTAGTGGTAGCGCCCTTGCAGAAACTCGATCCGGTTTGAGTTCACCAGATAGACGCAGCGGTGTTCCTGCGTGATGCGCCGCGACCAGACATCCGGGCCGAGATATTTCAGCGGTTCAGGGTTAGCGATGCCCTTGACGGGATCGCGCAGCACGGCCTTGACGAGTTCGAGCAGCCGCTTGGCTATGCGCCGTTCGGTTTCCACCCAGTGGCACAGGTCTTCAATGAATTCCGGCTGGAACACCGCCGCCCGCTTGGTTTCACGAATCAAGACCGACGCGCTCCTGCAGCGCGGAGAGGGTGATCGGCGCCACCGCCCCGTCGTGCGCCCGCACCAAGGCCGCGAGCAGACGCTGCGCGTTTTTCGGGGAGCGCAGCAAGTGCGCGGTTGCAACCAGGCTTTGAAGCTCGTCGGCCGCGATCATGGACTGGTGGCGGTGCAAGGTGTGGCGGTGCAAGGTGGCGGTGCAGGTGGCGGTGCAAGGTAAAGTCTTTTGACATCAAAATGAGTAAGGCATTCCAGCGGCCCCTCATTCAAGTTGCTCAAGCGACTGCAGGTACGCGGGCGGTCTACTGCGACACCCTCGCCGAACACCGCCAAACATCGCCGCCAACCCGGACAGTGGGGTGAGCTTGGTTCGCACCGCAAGCCTCTTCGCCTTCTGGTGGCGGCACGCTGATTCCCGCAAGGGATCACGGGGGAGGCTGTCAGCGCCGGTGCTCCAATGTGCCATCCATCGTCTTAACCCCAATAAATTATTCCACGTTTGGAATTTGAATTATCTTGTAGCTAGTATGGATACTATATTCCTCTTAAGAATAGTTTGTAATTAACCGCTTCCGTCCCGCCTCCTGAAACCCGTTTTCCCCGCTGATGGCAGGCGCTCCGGCACCGGGCGGGCGCTGCCCGGCTTGATCTAAAACTAACTCCAGTTTGAAACCCCGCCCTTTAGGGCGGTGGGAGCCGACCCCGACCTGAAGCGCGGGTCGTCGCATTCGTCGTGTGGGCGACGGCGCGATCATGTATGGATTTAGCCGGTTTGAAAATGCTGATTTGGCTGCACTATCGCCGCCCCTTTACAGGATCGAGTAAGGCAGTCGGGTCGGCGGCGAGCCCGCCCTCAGGAGTCTGAAGAAAGCGGGAATGAAACCCAAAGAAGACGCGTCAGAGACGCTTTTCGGAAGAAAACGGATGAGGAAGAAGATGCATGTTCATACCGGCTGAATTAACGCACGATCAGCCTGGCGGCCACAGTCGCGGCCCGGCCTTTGGAGCAGTTGTTCGTCAGTGGGGCAGATGACCCCTTTCGGCACCAGTTTGGCAGTCTCGGCCAGGATGTGTTCGCATCGATCGACGCATCCGGAAGCTGGTACAGCCCGCGTGCGATCCGGAGAATCGCGCCCTCGCGTTCCAGCCGCGAAACCGTGGACGCGGTAACGCCCTCCTCAATCAGTTCTCTCAGGCTCGCCCGGATTGGCCAAAATTAATAGGGCTGCGCCGTCGGCGGGTGACTGTCCGGCTTATTGAATCCGGCACTCTCACCGCCTCGCGCCCGCTCAGAACCGGAAGCGTTGGCAGATGTGCCATCGATCGTCACAACCCCAGTCAATTATTCCAATTTTGGAATTGGAATTATCTTGTAGAGCCCATGGATAATATATTACTCTTAAGAATAGTTGCTAATTAATCGCTCCCTCCCCGCCTCCTGAAACCCCTTTTTTCCTTGGTGATAGCAGCACAGTACGGTTCTGCTTTGGGAGGCCCACCCCCGGGCCGATCGATCGTCGATGTGGGCCTGCGCTACTGCCAGGTATTCGCGAGCAAGCTCGCATTTCCTACGGCCCCGCCTCCCCGGGGCAAGGCGAGGGCTGCATAAGCCGCAATCAGACAACCCGGCTGACCGTGAGCTTCATGCCGGTGGCGTGCAGGATGGCGCAGAGCGTACTCCAGCGCGGGTTGCCCTTCGGCGATAGCGCGCGGTAGAGGCTTTCTCGGGGAATGCCCGCAGCCTTTGCGACTTCGGCCATGCCGCGCGCTTCGGCCACCATCCGCAGGGCGTGCAGATAGACCGCCGGCTCGGGATCTTCGGCAGCGGCAGTGAGGTATTCCGCGGCAAAGCCGTGGTCTTGCAAGCGTTGCAGCAATCCTTCCTTGTAAGGTCGTCCGCGTTTCATTTCGTTCTCCGTTTCCAGTCCTGCCAATGCCGAATGGCGCGCTTGATGTCCGCTCTCTGGCCGCGCTTGTCGCCGCCGCACAGGAGCAGGATCACACGCCGCCCGGACTGCGCGTAATAGACGCGCTAGCCCGGCCCCCAATTCACCCTCAGTTCCCAGACGCCCTCTGAGAGCGGCTTGCAGTCGCCGAACAATCCTTCGGCCAGGCGAGCGATACGAGCGTCAATGCGCGCCTGCCCCTGAGCGTCGTTGAGCGTTGAGAGCCAACACCCGAAGGGCGATTCGCCAGCGTCATCGAGGTATTCGATCACTTCCCACCTGTCGAGAGTGTATCGTATACGTTACATAAAGCAAGCGTCAGCGGCGATCCTGTCAGTTTATGGTCCAGTTGTTTATGGTCCAGTTGTTTATGGTCCAGTACCGATACATCTTCTGTCTACTCGACCTTGATTCCCTCCTCCGCGATATACGCGCGGATGACGCTGATCGACATCCCGATCAGCCTTGAATCCCATACCGTCGCGGATCAACCGTCCCGCGCCCTGCTTTAGTTGCAAGATCGCCTGGGGAAGCTGCAGTTCCATGAACGGGTTCCCGCCCTTGGCGCGCATCGCGTCGATGCGAGCCGCCAGCACCGGGCTCTCCCAGCGCACTGCTCGGGCTCCCCCCTGCCGGCGGTGCCCGAGGCGCTCTTACCCAAACCCACATCTCCGCTGAACACAATGCGATTTTTTCGCTACCGTTCCCCCCCATGTAGAGTCCGGCTGCTCGACTTGGGGAGGAAGAGACACTGGCGTGGGTGCGCGAGGCGGCGGCACGCGAGAGCGTCTCGCGATACCGACTGGCCAAGTGAGTCTGCGAGCGGTTCGACTGGCGTGATGCGCGTGGACGGTTGCAGGAAATGGTGTGCCGGGCGCGTCTGCTGGAGTTGTCCCGGCGCGGCCAACTGGCGCTGCCCGCGCCGCGTCGTGCGCGCCCGCGAGCCGGCCCATGTACAAGCGCGCGCCAAGCGGGCCATGCAAGCCTTGGCGGCCTCGGCGATGACCCAGCCCTCGAAAAGTGCGCTCCCCAAGGGGCCGCACGGTAGATTTGTTCTCCTGATTCTGAACCCTGTATGGTCCAGTTTTGTCTCCAACCAGCACTAAAACGCTAGTTCAGGAAGAGCATATCTGCCCTGGCGACTGCAGGCTCACGGGATAGATTTAATCATGAAATATGATAAACTGACTATCCAATTTAAGGAGAATGCCTTATGAGAACTATCGCATTGACAGTGACGGAGTTTTCTCGCGGCTTGTCGGATTTTTTAAACCAGGTGCAGTACCAAGGGCAAACGCTGGATATTCAGCGTGGCAAGCGGGTTGTGGCACGGGTATTGCCCGCCGCCGCACCAAGCGGTTTCCCGTTGGACCGGCTGGATGACCTTCTGCAGAAGGGGCCGCAGCTCCGGGGGCCTGAGCGTCAGTCCATGGACAAAGATGTGGGCGCGTTGCGCTCAAACCTGTTGGCGCGAGACGATCCATGGGCCTCGTGATTGATACCGACGTATGGGTGCTGGCGGAAAACTCTGGCGGCAAGCTGGATCTGGCTCGCTGGGCACCTTACGGCGGGGCCTACATGAGCGCCGTAACAGCTAGCGAACTTCTCGTGGGGGTGGAGCGCGCCAACACGGCCGAGCGCAAAGCGCAACGCGCGGCGTTTGTGGAATACCTGCTGGGCAACATTCCTGTTCTGGATTTTTCTTTGTCAGTTGGCCGTACTCACGCACGCATGCTGGCGGCTCTCTCAAAAAGCGTGACTGCTGGAGCGCACGATGCGCTGATTGCCGCCACTGCGGTTCACCACGGTTATGCGCTGCTCACACGCAACGTGGCGGATTTCAAGATATTCGCCGGTCTGAAGGTGGAGACATACCATGCATAACATGCCGATTGCATCGCTGACCGAGCATTTCCTGTTTGCGATGGCGGTGGTACTGCCCGCGCCGCGTCGTGCGCGCCCGCGGGGAGCCGGCCCATTTACAAGCGCGCGACGCCTATCTGGGCTGGAGCGACACCCAGCGGCAGGACCCTGTGGCCTGTCATGCAGGCGCAGCCGCTGGCAGGTGCGCTTACGCTGAGCGTCGGCAAGCGGCGCAATAGCCCGGCCCGACAAGCCGAACTCAGCGTTCGCTTCGCCCGCGTGCAATTGCCCCCCGCCAGCCACGCGCAAGCCTCTGGGCGCGATCGAGGTCTATGCCGTGTGGGCCAAAGAGATGCACCCACCCGCAGGCGTTGAAGCGCTCGACTGGATGCTGCTCACCACGGTGCCCAGACCCTCTGGCTGGGCTTGCAGCGATTGGATGACATCACCAGCATGTACCGTGTGTTCTGCATTCCGATTGCACAGGCACCGTGACGCTCTTTACTGTCGGGGATCCGCTCGCTGCGCCTGTATTTCCGCCCAACGCCCTGCCGCGCCTTCGTCGCCGGCCAGTTGCGAATTACCTGTCCAATCGATCCGCTAGCCAAGCGGGACCATGCAAG
>JBCKLP010000136.1:0-6598 GCA_038903735.1 Burkholderiales bacterium
GTTGCTGGAGGTAAACGGACGGGTAGGCTGAAACGTTAGATTTCCGAAGATTGAGCCGGTGGTAACATTGAAAACTGATTGGAGGCTGTATGGGTACCCCAAAGGCGGAAGTTGCAGCGATGCTTGAGACCTTACCGGAGACCAGTAGCTTCGAGGACATTCAGTACCACTTATACGTCCTCGAAAAGGTCAATCGTGGCCTGGAGCGTGCCGCTGCGGAGGGCGTCGTTTCCCATGAGGACGCAAAGACACGCCTTGGCAAATGGCTCTCCGCCTAGGCTGGTCGCCGGAAGCAATTGAAGATATTGAGCCGATCGCGTCATATATTGAGCGGGATTCTCCATAGTTTGCCAAGGCCGTCGCCTCAAAGATTGTTCAAACAGCAGAGACGATTCCCGATTTTCCGCATATGGGTCGAATTGTCCCTGAAATCGGAAACCCGTCGATTCGAGAGCGTTTCACCTACAGCTACCGCATCATCTACCGCATTGGCACAGAAGAGATTCTGGTTGCTGCGGTCATTCACGGCAGACGGCTGCTTCAACCATTCCTTCAGCGTATAGAAGGTGAACAGAGCGACCGGGGAGACAGGTAACAAAATAGACTGGGGACATGGGTTACAGATTTTCATGTCCTGCATTGGTACGACGTATTGTCGCTGAACTTCAATGGCGCTGACCGGATGCCGTGCAGGCACATGCAGGCCAACTCATCATGACGCCCGCACAGGCTTGAACGCCAGGCCCTTCATCAGTAAATCAGCTACCCGGCGTGGATCAGCAATCTGAAGAGAGCAGTAAATGAAACAGATACCGGTGGTTGCCTTATCTGTTGCCTTATCTCTGCTGGCACTGGCGCCGAATGCAGCGTTCGCCCAAGCCTACCCCGCAAAGCCGGTTCACATTGTGCTCGCATTCCCCACCGGGGCCGCGACGGACTCGGTCGCGCGGCTGCTCGCGCAAAGATTCATCGCGTCCTGGGGCACCCAGGTGGTGGTGGAGAACGTGCCCGGGGGCGGCGGCAACGTTGCCGACAGCCGGGTTGGCGAAAGCGGGTGGCGAAGGCGGCCCCGGATGGCTACACGCTCGGGCTCTTCATCGAGCAGCAGATGGTTGTCAATCCCAGCCTGTACAAAATGCCCTTCGATCCGGTGAAGGACTTCGCGCCGATCTCCAAGGTGGCGGCCACCGCGCTCATGCTGAGCGTGAACAATGAGGTGCCGGCAAGGAACGTCAGAGAACTGGTGGCGCTGGCCAAGTCCAGGCCCGGCAGCCTCACCTATGCCTCTGGCGGCAGCGGCAGCGCCCCGCACGTGACGACGGAGCTCTTCAGGGCCATGACGGGCATCGACATCCGGCACATCCCCTACAAGGGCGTGAATTTGGCGATTCCCGACGTGATGCAGGGGCGCGTCAACATGATGTTCAGCCCGATCCAGAACGTTCTGGCGCAAGTGCGTGAGGGCAAACTGCGCGCTCTGGCGGTGACTTCCCCGAAGCGCTCAGGCGTCGTTCCCGACATTCCGACCGTGGCCGAGTCCGGCTATGCGGGCTTCGAGGCGGGCGTCTGGTACGGCCTCTTCGCGCCGGCCATGACGCCGGCGACCATTATCAACCGGCTCAATGCGGAGGTGCTCAAGGCAGTGGCATCGGCCGAGGTGCGCGCCAAGCTGGCCGGTCTCGCCATAGACACCCTCGGCGGCTCGCCCGATGAACTCGCCGCGTCAGTCCGGACGGCGATCCCGATGTGGGCGAAGCTGGTGAAGGAGGCGGGCATCAAAGCGGACTAGGGACGTCCCGGCAGTGCGCGGCTGGATCATGATCTCCACCTCTTGACTGATTGATCTGTCAATATCAAAATTGAGATAGGAAGTGGACGGTTAGGTACACCAGAAGAGCATTTTCCTTCAGTAATTTTGCAAAATTGGAGTACAGGAAGCGTATTCCGGGCGATTGCCTGGAATACTCCTCAACGGTTAATCTGGAGCGTTATGCGTGTCTAAACGAGCGTCGTATAACTGAAGCTCGGAGGTGAAAATGAAATATCGAATCGCACACCATAAATCAGAAGCGGGTTTCAGCGTATCCGTTCCCGGGCTTCCGGGATGTTGGTCCCAAGGCACCACAGAAAGCGAAGCTGTGGAAAGCATCCGCGACGCCATTCGAGAATATCTTTCTGTAGTCGACGAACAGCTCCGTGGCGAGGAAACTCGCGAAATCGAAGTCACGAGCTTGCCGGTTACTGCTACGTAGACGCTCAATTCATCGGCTGCGGATGATTTTTACATATATGCATATAATACATATATGCATGGATATGTCCACCGAATTCGACCCGAAGAAAGATTTGGCAAACCTCAAGAAGCACGGCGTTTCCCTGTCAGCAGGCAATGGGGTGCTAAATGATCCTGTGCTAAATGATCCACTCGCAATCACCATTGAAGATGACTCTGCTGAAGGAGAACAGCGTTTTATCACGATTAGAATGAATCTTTTCGGCTCCCTGATGGTCGTGTGTGCACACACCACGCGATGGCGGAACGAGAAATATTTCGGTACGCAAGGCGGATCCCAAAGAACGGAGAAACTATGAAAAAGGTATATGACTTTTCAAAAGGCAAGCGCGGCGCAGTGATTCCAAGCACTGGAAAAACGCGGATCACGATCTACATGGATGACGCGATTCTAAAGAGCTTCAAGGCCCAATCCGAAAACACCGGAAAAGGGTACCAAACACTTATCAATGAAGCTTTAAATGCGCATCTGGGAAATACTGAGCGGCCTGTTACTCAGGATCTGGTGCGCAAGATTGTGCGGGAAGAATTGGCGGCGCATAGTTGAGCGCTAACACCCTGCGGCAAACCGACGGGCGAATGCGTCTGTCACTTGCGAAATCATCACGCGCACACGCGGTTGCGCAGGAACGTCAAGGCCCGCTGCGATAGCGTCGTCTGTCCCCGAAGCGTGAAGGCGAATGCCCTCCATTACCCGGGCTGGACAATCAATCAGCGGAGATGCGGAGGCGGGCATCAAGGCGGAATAGGGACCTCGCGGCGACGGGGAAATTCTGCTGGACATCAAGGACGAAGACTATGCCGGCCGCGGGGAGACGCTCGCCGAAGCCATCCGGTTCGAGGCGCAGCATCGCGACCGTTTTCGGCATCCGGAGAAAATCCGGAGAAAATACCCGGCTGTCCGCTCCCGGTCGCGGCGGTCCTGCAATTTGGAACGGCGCTGACAGGGGTCACCCTGATAAAACCGCGAAATGACTAGAGCGCGACGCCCTGAGCAAGGGTTGCTGAGCAAGGCTTGCTTGAAATGAGTCAATACTTAGTTTAGTATCTAGTCATGATCAAGCTCAACATCCATGAAGCCAAGACGCATCTTTCCAAATATCTGGTTAATTTGGCAAGAGGCGAGACTATTTTGCTGTGCAAGCGCAATCAGCCGATCGCCGAGATCCGGCCCTTGCCCTTGCAGACACTGGAACCACGGCCTTTTGGATTGGCCAGGGGCACCGTCTCGATGCCGGATGGTTTCTGGGATTCTCTGCCCGAGGAAGAACTCGATCTTTTCGAGGGCAAGGGCGTTTGAGGCTGTTGGCCGATACCTGCACCTTCCTGTGGATGGCGGACGATGCCAGCCGCTTGTCCGATACCGCGCGCAAGCTGCTTGCCGATCCCGATAACGAGGTGTTCCTCAGCGCAATATCGGCATGGGAAATCGCCCTCAAGCAGGGCCTGGGCAAACTGACACTGTCCGAATCTGCGACCCGCTGGGTGCCAAGGTTTCGCGAAGCCCATCAATTGCGCGAATTGCCGCTGGATGAGGCGGCCGCGCTGCAGGTCGCCCGATTGCCGCCGCTGCACCGCGATCCGTTCGATCGCATGCTGGTGTGCCAGGCCATCGCACATGGCCTGGCCATCGTCACACCCGACCCGCGCATATCGCAGTATCCGGTGCGCGTACATTGGTAGCCGGACAGTCACGCACGGCCGCCCGCTGCGCTTCGACGCATTGCTCATTCATCGCCGGGCAGCGGCGTGCGTTGGGGCACTTTGTCCAAAATCTCCTGCAACGCCGCTGGGTCAGCGCGAGTGCGCAGATAGCCTTCGGCCGTCAGCGCTGCGATTTTCTCCGTCACCGCGCTCGTGATGAACTGATCGATGGGCACGCCCTCCAGGTCGGCCATTTCCTGGAGGTGGCGCTGAATGGAATTGGGCAGGGTAAGGCTCAAGGTGGTCATGGCAGGCTCTCCAAATATATTGGGCGCGGGCCTTGATTACGGCACCGCCAGTAGTTCTGCCAAAGCGGCGTGAGATTCAAAAGAAGGGTTCGACCGGGGCGATAAATATCATATTTGGTATAGAAATATCCATACCAAATACGCCAGCCGGACTTTTCTGCTACACAATTGACCCAATTAGTTGATCTTTGCCCCGGAACGCTTGACGATATCGCCCCACTTGAGCGTCTCGGCGCGCACGAAGCCGCTCAGTTGCTCCACGCTCATGTGGCGCGTTTCATTGCCAATCTTGTGCAACCGCGCGAGGTTCTCGGGCTTTGCCAGAGCCCGCGCCGAGGCCTCGTTCATGCGCTGGATGATTTCACGCGGCACGCCGGTTCGCGTGCCCAGCGCCAGCCAGGGTGTCGCCTCGAAACCGGGCAGCCCCTGCTCGGCCAGCGTCGGAATGTTCGGCGCAGCGGTGATGCGCTTCAATTCCGCCACACCGATGGCGCGCAGTTGTCCCTGTCCAATGTAACCCAGCGTGGTGCTGGTGTTGATGAAGGCCACGTCGATGCGCCCGGCTATCTGGTCCAGCGTGGCTGCGGCGCCCGAGTTGGTATAGGGAATATGCGTCGCCTCGACGCCGGTGGCCGCCTTGAACAGTTCCATGGCGAGATGGCCGGTGCTGGCCGAGCCTTGCGATGCGTAGGTGACCTTGCCGGCGCGGCCCTTCATCCAGGCAAGCAGTTCCTTCAGGTCCGTGGCCGGCACCGAAGGGTGCACCACCAGAACCAGCGGCGCGATGCCGAGCATTGCCACCGGCGTGATGTCCTTCTCCGGGTCGAAGGGCATCTTGCTCATGATGTGCTGGTTGATGCTAAACGGTCCCGGCGGCCCGACGAAGAAAAAGTAGCCCTCGGCCGGCTCCTTCACCACCGCCTGCACCCCGATGTTGCCGTTGGCACCGGGGCGGTTCTCCACCACGAACGTCTGGTTGAAGAATTTGGTCGCGTCCTCGGCCACAATGCGCGCCAAAAGGTCGATCGCGCCACCGGGCGGGGCGACCGAAATGACCTTGACCGGGCGGTTGGGCCAGGCCTGCGCCTGAACCACCATGGGTAGTGCCAGCAGCGCTGTGAGAGCGAGCGCCGTGCCCGTCGAAATGAATTTGCTCATGATGATTACCCCGTCAGTGAATTGAAATGATTCGCCGTGCCCCGCGTCAGACAATGCGATTGCGCAGCTTGCCGAGTTGCGGCGAGGATACCTCTACCACGTCACCAGGCTTGAGGAACATTTCCTTCGAGCGGGGCTGTCCTTCGACGCGTTTGGTCCGGTCTGCCGCCGTGCCCGCCGCCGTGCCGCCGCAGATGACATCGCCCGGCACAAAGGTGAATTCGCAGGAAAGATACTCCAGCACCTCGCCGAAGGTGAAGATCCCGAAGGTGAAGATCATAATCCCGCGAGTTGAAGCTTTGGCGCAGCGCGCCGTTGACGCGGGTTTCCAGGTCAATATTGTCGAACTCGGCCTCGCCCACGGCGATGCATGGTCCGATCGAGCAGGCGCGATCGAAATTCTTGACCATGTTGTATTGGACGATGCGTGGATCATCGCTGTTGTCCCGGCAGCTCCAGTCGTTCGCCAGTGTCACTCCCCAGACGTAATCGCGAATGCGCGCGGCAGGAATGTCCTTGCCGCGTTTGCCAATGACGATGGCGACCTCGCCCTCGTAATCGAAGTACTCGGTCTTCTTCGCCGGATAGGGCACCTCGTCGCCGTCGCCGGCCACTTCGTCGAGAACCTTCCAGAATCCCCAGTGGCCGCGCTTGCGCGCCTGGTCATGGGCCGCCTTCACCAAGTCGGCGGTAAGCGCAATACCCAGGCGATTGGCATTCATGCCGGCCAGGTGATCCGCAAAATTACCACCCGCCATGGCCAGCCGCTTGCCCGCCCAGGGCGCGTGCAGCCTGACGCTGGCAGGGGTCGATCAGCGCGCTTCGGTCTGCTTTCGCAATGGCGCCCTGCGCGGCCGCTATCGCCTGCGCACCCGCGGAAATAAAAGCTTCCAGCCCGGAAGGTAGCGCCGCATTGGCCTTGTTGAGATCGACGATCATGTCGTCGAGCAATGCACCGACGCGCTTTTCATCACCGAATACGACGATTTTCATGGAAGTCCATTGCTAGAGAGAAATGCAGGATTCGTGGGGTTTTACGGCCTGCCACATTGAGCGCGGCTAGCGCAATTAGCCGCTCAGGCCCTCAGCGCCTGACTTGCAGTGTAGCCCGGTCAACGGATTCAAGCAGGTCGAAATCGGGGAAACACTTCACTACCGTACGGAAATCACGGGGAGCATGACGATCGCTCGGTCG
>JBCKLP010000137.1:0-6587 GCA_038903735.1 Burkholderiales bacterium
GCTGCACCGCACCTCCGGTATCAGCCTGGCCCCCAGCAAACAGGCGCTGGTCGCCGGCCGCCTGTCCAAAAGACTGCGCCAGCGCGAACTCAACAGCTTTGGCGATTATTTTCGCCTGATCATGCAAGCCACGGAAGCGCTCGAGTTGCAAACCGCGCTCGACCTGCTCACCACCAACGAAACCTGTTTTTTTCGCGAACCCAATCATTTCGACTTTCTGCGCACCCAAGTCTTGCCGAATGCGCAGCCGGGCCGGACGTTTCGCCTGTGGAGCGCGGCCAGCTCCAGCGGCGAGGAGCCCTACAGTCTGGCCATGACGCTGGCCGACGGGCTGCCGAGCACGCCGTGGGAAATCATTGCCTCCGACATCAGCACCCGTGTGCTGGAAAAAGCCCGCCACGGCCACTACCCCATGGAGCGGGCCAGCCACTTTCCGAAGCACCAACTCTCCAAGCACTGCCTCAAGGGCTCCGGCTCCCAGGAAGGCACATTTCTGATTGATCGTAGCCTGCGCGAGCGGGTGCAGTTCATGCAGATCAACCTGAACAATGCCTTGTCCAAGATTGGCGAGTTCGACGTTATTTTTCTGCGCAACGTCATGATTTATTTCGACATGGACACCAAACGCCAGGTGGTCGCGCGCATGCTGCCCTTGCTCAAGCCGGGTGGTTATTTCTTCGTCAGTCATTCGGAAAGCCTCAATGGGGTCACGGACAGCCTGAAACTGATCACGCCTCCACCTACCGCAAGCCATGATTAAGCCAGACCATGTCATCGAGATATTCCTGGATCCGGGTGACTTCTACTTCGGCGATCAGGACACGCGCATCCGCACCATTCTCGGCTCATGCGTCGCGATCACGATGTGGTGAGTGTGGTCACCGGATTTGATGTTGTGATTTTCATGATTGGTGATAGCGAATCGCTGGGATCCGATGTTCGATTCAGCAAATACGTGGCCCTTATGGCCTCCACAGCACCACTGCGGCATTATTCATGCCAGCGTGTTTGATTCTGACGGCTATAACTGCTTGCTTGCAAGGGGGGAATTCTGGTCACCTTTGCTGATGGTATTGACCCCCGATACATCATCGAATTTGACCAAGAACGATCAGTTTCCCATCAAGATCGATGACCGTGCTCAACTGTTGTTCTCATGGCTCCCTTTCCTTGTCTCACAGAAGGCGCGCTGGTTGACCTTGCGCCGTGAGTAGCGAAACTGCCTTTTTATCGAAGGAAACGAAGGTTTCCCCGCCGAGCCAGTTGCCCTCGTAGGCAATGACGCCATCGGCGAAATCCCCGCCTGCCGCAAGGATCGACAAACCGGCTTCGACCGCCGGACGATTCATGACGATCTTCTCTGTCTGGGCCAGCGCGCAAATTGCCGCAGCAATGTCGGCTTTGTCGAAGCTGTAGACCCTACGAAGCACCCAAACGAACTCGCACAGGCAAGGCAGCGATACTGCAATCAGCGTAGCCTCGTTAAAAGTCTTGTCCACAGTACGCGCTTGCCTCTCATCGTCCCGCACGACGCCGCGAACAAGGACATTCGTATCAACCGATATTTTCATTTTTCGCCGGCCCAACCAGCGGCGGCGGCTTCGTTCATTTCCTCGATAGTTGCAACCTTCTTTGTCTTGCCAGCGAGCAGACCGAGAAAGCCTTTGATACTTCCCGTAGGCCGTGCAACCCGTATCCGCAGTTCGCCTCCCGGCAACTTGTCATAGTCGATCTGTTCGCCGGGCTTGATGCCCAGGTGTTGCAGCACGTCTTTTCTAAACGTCACTTGCCCCCGTGCGGTAACTGTCAATGTGGGCATGGCAATGTCCTCGTGGCTTGTTGATTTATGCTTCATAAAGTAAGGTAAAATCGCCTTACTGTCAATGACTGTTGCACAACTTCTTGTCAATGCCTCACAAGCCAAGTTCGCTATGCGACCCAATCCGCACGAGCTGCAAGATTTCAGCGTCTGGCTTCTGGTAGATCAGCACCAGGTCTGGCTTGATGTGGCAATCCCGGTGGTCTTTCCATTCGCCAGTAAGCGCGTGGTCACGGTGCTTCTCCGCCAGCGGATGCTCGTTTGCCAACGCCGCGACAATGGAAACGAAATCACTTTGCAGCGCCTGCTGGTGCGGGCCTTTGGCTTCGCGTTTCAGATCGCGCTTAAATTGGCCTGACTGCTTAATCGTCCGCATCGAGTACCGCTTGGAGTTCGTCGAGCGTCACAGACTCCAAGTTGCCACGGCGTGCCTCCTTCATGGCTGCGATGGTGGTGGCATTGGGAATCAGCGGATCGAAGGGTAGGGCGTGCTCACGCGCAACCTTCGTCAGCATCAGCCTTACCGCGTCGGACACGGTAAGGCCCATAGCGGCCAACACGGCGGCCGCCTCTTCTTTGATTGCCCCGTCGATACGGGTCTGTACAAGCTTGTTTGCAGCCATGATCGTTTCTCCTTGTGTTGCGTGAATTACATTGTAATGCAGTCGAAGTGTTGATGCAATCATGGCCGAGCATCCAGGGGCTGGCGGCGGCCCGTGGATAACCCTGCGGCTGCGGTTCATCATCTAAAAACCGCAAAACCGTCTCCAAACAAACGGGGCCCTGCTCGGAAACTGGCAACACCCGGCGGCGTCACCGCCAGCCCCATCGCGGGCTTGAGTGAACGCGAGTTCGAGATTCTGCACTTGCTCGGACTTGGCTTTGGCACACGCCAGATCAGTGAAAAGCTCAACCGCAGCATCAAGACCATCGAAACCCACCGCGCCAGCCTGAAGGAAAAGCTGCAGTTGGAATCGGGCGCAGACCTGGTTCGCTTTGCGGGGCAGTGGCTGGAAAGTCAGTGATCGCCTTCGGGTGAACGATGCCATGCGTGAGTGGGTGCGCTCGCACCCAGTGGGGTAGCCCACGGCAAAGGGCGGGGAACCCCGGCTTAAAGGGGTCTGACCCCAATGCTGTTCGCCAATGCTGTTCCGAGGCCGCAAGGCCGTGGCGATCCCTGGTGGCGAGCCAGCGGGGAATGGATTGCCGCGCTGCGCTCGCAATGACGAAACAGGTATGTTTGAAGCGTCCAAGTGACTAAAGACTAAAAAACTTGCCTCTACCCTGTTTTGTAGTAACATGGCTACATTATTCATTCATACGAGGTGTTGCCATGACCATCACGACCTTATCAAGCCGCGAGTTCAACCAAGCTGCGAGCGAGGCAAAACGGGCCGCAAACAATGGGCCGGTGTTCATCACAGACCGGGGTCGGCCGGCCCATGTCCTGATGAGCATGGCGCTTTATCAGCGCCTCACCAGAAGCCATAAGAAGATTGCCGACTTACTGGCGATGCCGGGCATCGACGTTGATTTTGAGATTCCGCGCTTGCGTGATCTTGCACGACCTGCGGACTTTTCCTGATGTTCATTCTTGATACCAACGTGGTTTCTGAACTGCGAAAAATTCGCCTTGGCCGAGCTGATAAAAACGTGGCGCAGTGGGCCGACAGCGTAGATTCCGTAGACCTGTATTTGTCGGCCATGAGCGTGCAGGAATTGGAAATGGGCGTGTTGCTGGCCGAGCGCCGCGACCCGCCACAAGGCGCTATTTTCCGGGCTTGGTTCGAGAGCCATGTTTTGCCTGCCTTCGCCGGCCGTATCCTGCCGGTTGATACGGCCGTTGCAAAGCGCAGCGCTGCGCTTCATGTGCCAGACCCGCGCCCCGTCATGGATAGCCTGATTGCAGCAACCGCGCTCGTTCATGGCATGACAGTAGTAACGCGGAACGTGGCCGATTTTCAATCGTCCGGTGTGTCGCTTCTCAATCCTTGGGAGGATCAATGACCGACGAACACGGTACGGGGTCAGGCCTTTACTTCAGGCACTACTTATCTAGACCTGACCCCTTATTTCCGAGCGACCCCTAATCGCGGCATCCTCTCTGCAAACTAGCAATTTATAGCATTGATTTTACTATATTGCAAAGGCAATGCTATAATTTGCAATATGACGAAAAAGATTCAAGACCCCTGGCACTACCCCCGCGAAGAACTTGCTAAGAGTTACTTGGCTACTTTTGATATCGGGCTGGAATCCGCGCGCGGGATTTTCGCTAAGCGTCGCATGGGAAAGACCGAATTTCTCAAGAAGGACTTAATCCCCACTGCCGAAAAAAGTGGGTACATGACGGCGTATGCCAATTTGTGGGACGACAAAAGAAACCCGGGGAAAGTGCTAATCACCGCCATCGCTGAGGCGATTCAGCCTAAAGGGCTGTCCAAGCTACTGGAAAAACTGAAGACTCCTTTGAAAAAGGTAAAAGCATCAGGAAAGATATTCAGCATTGCCGAGGGTGGCGTAGAAGCGGAATTTAAAGATGAAGAAAGTGGTCAGGCCACCTTGCTTTTGGAGGTGCTAAAGGCCTTCGATAAGCAGAACAAAAAGCTGATACTTGCCGTTGACGAGGCTCAGACGCTGGCCACCAAGGAGAACTCCGACTTTGCACATGCATTGCGCTCAGCTCTCGACACCCGCAAAACAAATATCAAGGTCATATTTGCCGGTAGTTCCGAAAACACGCTGCGTCGAATGTTTGCCCGCTCATCCGAGCTGTTTTACAACTGGGCACCACTGAGACCTTTCGAGCTTCTTGGGGTTGATTTTGTGAGAGACATGACCCTGAAGGTCAATGACTTATGCAAGCATCGCTTGACGCTCAAAGAATCGATGCTCGCGTTCGATGAGCTCAATAGCACACCAGATTTCTTCCGTCGATTTCTCACCCAGTACCTGACGCACGCCCAACTTGGTGCCCAGGAGGCATTGGACGTGACGAAAGCGGAAGTATTCAACGACAAGGCCTTTGTGAACTATTGGAGCACTCTGTTGCCGGCAGACAAGGAAATCTTGAAGATGCTTGCTGCGGGGGAGTCTGACCTGCACAGTAAGAAATCGCGTACCACGCTAGGGGCCGCCTTGGGACTTGGGACGATGACGTCCATGAGCACGCCGCAACAAGCCATAAAGCGACTACAGCTTGACGCCGTGCTTACACGTCTCAGCCATGGTGAATACGCGTTTGAGGACGAGGCCTTCGCACAGTGGGTTCGCGTGTTGGATGCGTAAGCATTCGCGGCCTCCCCCACCGCATATTCTCCCGAACACGGGGTCGATTTGTTTTCCATGTCGAAAGTCCCGGTTTTTGGCGTGATTCAAAACCGGGTAACACTTTCAGTGAAACCCAAACTTCCAACCATGCTTATCCGGTTCATTGCCAATCATGTGGCCAGGCGAATGCTCTCACCGCCGTCATCGAGGGGAACCCCGACCGAACAACGGCGGTCCGTGACGGGAATTCGGCGTCGAATCGCCGTTTTGGCAATCAACCTAAAAACCTCATTTGACGGTGTGCAATTGGTCTGAGAATCAGGCAGGCTATAGGTTTTGAGACATTGACGGAGCTCACCCGATGGGTGAGTCGAAACTGAAGCGGGTGAACTCGCAAGAAATGGTTGGCGCATGTGCGGGAGTGCAGACGGCGGGAGGCCGGGTGCAGGTGCGCTGGGAGTTTGAAAGCGTTGCCACGCCGATGGGACAGTTGGCGTACTTCATTGCATTTCTGACACTCACCGGACTGTGGTCGCGCAGGTGGGTGAGTGGGACGATCTCTGGGAGGATTTCTATTGCGACTGGCGCAATCTCTGGTTTGACAAGCGGATTGAGCCGCCCTCCTGGGTTCTGGGCGATATGGCGATAGCTGCGGGAGCTAAAGGCATTTTGTTTTCTTCCAGGCTACCCGCCGGCGGCGTCAATCTGGTGGTGTATACCGACCAGCTCACCGGCGCCGACATTCTCACGCCTTTTGACCCCGCTGCAATTCTGCCTAAAAATGCAGACTCTTGGAAGTAGTGGCGCAGCACGGGCTTGATCGATGCGCCCTCTGCACCACAACCGGGATGCGCGGCACGCCAGGCCTGCACGCGAGTGACATGCACCGGGTCACGGAAGTACCCACTGTTCTGGGGTTGAGCCAACCAAGCGGCCTGACTGGCGCCCTTGCTCGCGTGACGGCATTGAGTGGTTGAGCAGAAACGTTGACGCTCGCGATTACGGTGGTCGAGATCAAAAAAATTTCCGCAACACAAACACTTACGCTGACCCGATTGCGCCATGACCACTCCTCGACAGGATCGAGAAAGGCAGCCCCATTGGCCACGCGCTCGCCCTCAGGCACAGTCTGAAGAAAACGGAAATAAACCCGAAGAAAACGCGTCAGAGACGCAAATCGGAAGAAAACGGATGAGGAAGAAGATGCATGTTCATACCTTGCTTATCCGGTTGACACACCCACCTACTACCGGTAGTGGGTCAGGAAATCGACGGAATCGCGGCAACGTGAGCAGTGCGATCCTCGCCAAGCATTGCGCCACAATGATGGCCAGTCGTCGCGGGTTGGGTTTGATCTGATTCTTCAGGACCCCATATTTAGTAGGTGGGTGTGCTAACCGGATAAGCACGGTTCATACCGGCTGAATTAACGCACGATCAGCCTGGCGGCCACACTCAAGGGAGACGGAAATTACAAAGATACCATTTTAGGTTGAAT
>JBCKLP010000138.1:0-6523 GCA_038903735.1 Burkholderiales bacterium
AAAAAGTTGATGATCCGGTCCAGCGCCTGGTTGGCGCTATTGGCGTGCAAGGTGGCCAGGCACAGGTGGCCGGTTTCGGCAAAGGCGATGGCGTGCTCCATGGTCTCCTTGTGGCGGATCTCGCCGATCAGGATCACATCCGGGGCCTGGCGCAGGGTATTGTGCAGAGCGTTTTCCCAGGACAGCGTATCCACCCCCACCTCGCGCTGGGTAATGAGGCAGCTCTTGTGCGGATGCACGTACTCGACCGGGTCTTCCATGGTGATGATGTGGCCCTGAGAGTTGCGGTTGCGGTGGTCAATCATCGCCGCCAGCGAAGTGGACTTTCCCGATCCCGTGCCGCCCACCATGATGACCAGGCCGCGCTTGCTCATGATCACGTCCTTCAACACCGGCGGAAGGCCCATCTTGTCGAAATCCGGGATGGTGGTGGTGATGACCCGCATCACCAGCCCGATGGAGCCCATCTGCACGAAGGCGTTGACTCGAAAGCGCCCGATGCCGGCCGGCGCAATCGCGAAATTACACTCCTTGGTCGCCTCGAACTCTGCCGCCTGCTTGTCGTTCATGATGGAGCGAGCAAGCTCGGAGGTATGCGTCGCATTGAGCACCTGGTTGGACATCGGCGTCATCTTGCCGTCCACCTTCATCGCCGGCGGGAACCCCACGGTGATGAAAAGATCCGAACCCTTTTTTGCCAGCATTGCCCGTAGCAGGCTGTACATGAATTCTGTGGCTTGTCCGCGATCCATTGCAATCTCCTCTTTACCTGTCAATCAACACGTTTGCCGGCGGCCGGCCCGATGCGGGCGGGGTCCGGCGCACATCACTTGAAGTTGTCCTTGTTCGCCGCCTTGGAGCGTGCCTCTTCCATGCTGACAATGCCCTTGGCCACCAGTTGCTGCAGGTTCTGATCCAGGGTCTGCATGCCAAACTGCTGGCCGGTCTGGATGGCCGAGTACATCTGCGCGATCTTGTTCTCGCGGATCATGTTGCAGATGGCGGGCGTGCCCACCATGATCTCGTGCGCGGCGGCGCGGCCCTTGCCATCCTTGGTCTTACAGAGACACTGGGCGATGATGGCCTTCATCGACGTGGAAATCATGGCGCGGATCATTTCCTTTTCCGCCGCGGGGAACACGTCGATGATACGGTCGATGGTCTTGGCGGCTGAGGACGTATGCAGCGTCCCGAACACCAGGTGCCCGGTTTCCGCACCGGAGAGCGCCAGGCGTATGGTCTCCAGGTCGCGCATCTCACCCACCAGGATCACATCCGGATCCTCGCGCAGCGCCGAACGCAGCGCCGCGTTGAAGGAAAGCGTGTCGCGGCCGACCTCGCGCTGGTTGATCAGGCATTTTTTCGATTCATGCACGAACTCGATCGGATCCTCAATGGTGAGGATGTGGCCTTCCTCGTTTTCGTTCTTGTGATTCACCATGGCAGCCAGCGTGGTGGACTTGCCCGAGCCGGTCGGCCCGGTGACCAACACCACCCCGCGCGGCTGATCGGACAGTTCCTCGAAAATCTTGGGCGCCTTTAACTGCTCGAGCGAAAGAATCTTGGAGGGAATGGTCCGCAGCACTGCGGCGGCGCCGCGATTCTGCACAAAGGCATTCACCCGGAATCGCGCCAGGCCCGGGATTGCAAACGAAAAGTCGCACTCCAGATTTTCCTCGTAGGCCTTACGCTGACCGTCGTTCATGATGTCGTAGATCATGCTGTGGACATCCTTGTGCTCCATTGGCGGCAGGTTAATGCGCTTGATATCGCCGTTGACGCGCAGCATGGGCGGCAATCCCGCGGAAAGATGCAAATCGGATGCCTTGTTCTTGACGACAAATGCGAGCAGTTCGGATATGTCCATGGCTATAATCCTTCCGGTTGAACCGCGAATGTCCCGGAGTCATTGCGGATATCCGCAATGACTCCTTGAGAATGGAGTGTAACGCCTTGTTGTGCTTGGATCATGGTTATAACCCTTAGCCCCTTGCAAGCGCGCCTGGCGGCGGTTCGTGAGCGAATTGGCAGGGCCTGCGAGCGCGCCGGCCGGCCAATCGATTCGGTTACCCTGGTCGCGGTAAGCAAAACCTTTCCCGCCAGTGCAGTACGCGAGGCCATTGACGCAGGGCAGCGGCACTTTGGCGAGAATTACGCCCAGGAGGGCGTGGCAAAAATTGCTGAAATCACGGCCGATGGCGGCTGCACTGATCTCCTGTGGCATTTCATTGGTCCCATACAGAGCAACAAGACTGCGAGCATCGCGCAGCACTTCCAATGGGTGCACACCATCGAGCGCGAGAAAATCGCGCGGCGCCTTGCGGCGCAACGCGACGACAGCCGGCCACCGCTCGAGGTTTGCATTGAGGTCAACGTGAGCGGCGAGGCAAGCAAAAGTGGCATTGCGCCGGATGCGCTGCCTGCATTGGCGGAAACCATTGCTACACTGCCGCGCTTGCGGCTGCGCGGCCTGATGGCGATTCCCGAACCCACGCGCGATGAGGCGCTGGCGCGGCGCCGCTTTGCACATTTGCGCGAACTTCGTGACCGCCTGAATGCCCGCGGGCATGCGTTGGACACGCTTTCCATGGGCATGAGTGCCGACATGGAAGCCGCTATCGCCGAAGGTGCTACGCTGGTGCGTATCGGTACGGCAATTTTTGGCGAAAGGCATTGAATGAGGATCACCTTCATCGGCGGTGGTATGGATACGAACAAGGGGGTCTCCCCCTTGTATATCGACGCTGAAGGTGCCTCATGAGAATCACCTTCATCGGTGGCGGAATAGATACGAACAAGGGGGTCTCCCCCTCGTATATCCCCCGGAATAATGACGCTGAAGGTGCCTCATGAGGATCACCTTCATCGGTGGCGGGAATATGGCGCAGGCGATCGCCGGCGGGCTGATCCGCAAGGGCTTTGCCCCAGGTTCCATCTGCGCGGTCGAACCACTGGCCGAAGCGCGTGCGCGTCTTGTCAAACAATTCGGCGTGCAGACGGTGGCCAGTGCCGCCGAAGCCGCCCCGCTGGGGGATCTGGTAGTGATGGCGGTAAAACCTCAGCAGATGCGCGTGGCCGCATCCGCAGTCAGGGAGTTGGTTGCCGGCTCACTGGTGCTCTCGATCGCCGCAGGAACGCGCCTCGCGGATCTCAAGCGCTGGCTGGGCGGGTACGCTCTCCTGGCGCGCTGTATGCCCAACACCCCGGCGCTGATCGGCGAGGGCATCAGCGGTCTTTACTGCGCGGCTGAAGTATCTAATGCTCAACGGCGCATGGCCACGGAAGTGCTGGAGGCGGTGGGCAGCGTAATACAGGTGGATAGCGAAGAGTTGCTTGATCCGGTCACTGCGGTCTCGGGGAGCGGTCCGGCCTACGTGTTTTACTTCATCGAGGCGCTGCAGCGCGCGGGCAGGGAGCTGGGCCTGTCGGCGGAGCAGGCGCGCGCGCTGGCCATCCAGACATTCACCGGCGCGGCGCGCCTTGCCGCGCAAAGCACAGAGGAGGTCGGCGTGCTGCGCGAGCGCGTGACCTCGAAAGGCGGCACCACCGAGAGGGCACTTACCTCGATGCGCGAGGACAAAGTGACTGATGCCATCGTGCGCGCCATCCATGCCGCCAATGCCCGCGCCGAGGAACTCGGCGAAGAACTGGGCAGGGACTGAACCATGGCTCAACAAATCGGCAACCTGCTGGTCGAATCGGTATTCGGTTTTTTCATTTTCCTCCTGCTATTGCGCTTTTACATGCAGGCATTTCACGCACCGTTCCGCAATCCGGCCGGGGAACTGGTTACCGCGCTCACCAACTGGCTGCTGCGCCCGGCACGCCGCTTCATCCCCGGCCTGTACGGCCTGGACTTGTCCAGCCTGGTGCTCGCCTGGCTGCTGGAAATACTCATGCTGTTTCTGCTGCAGATGCTCACCGGCGCCGCCGGTGGAAGCGCGGGCATTTTGCGGCTCCTGCTGGTGGGCGCGGTGGACCTGGCGCGCCTGTCGATGTACCTGCTGATCGGCGTGGTGTTCATCCAGGTGATCCTCTCCTGGGTCAGTCCCCAGAACCCGCTCTCGGGCGTGCTGGACGCCCTGACGCGGCCGTTCTACCGGTTTTTCCGCCGCTTTATTCCAATTATCGGCAGCATCGATTTGTCGCCCATCCTGATTCTGCTGGCGGCGCAGATCACGATCATTTTGCTGAACGGCCTCATGCGCAGCGTTGCCATGGCATTCTGAGGCGGGCATTGCGCATTCCGCACCGTTTAGCGGCGCTCAGGGCAGAAATTATTTATAAACTTTTCAAAGATAAAATGACCTTGCAGCTTAGAGTTAATCAATTTTTGCATACTGTTATCGGTCTAATTGCGCACGCTTGGCTGATATCTGACGACGCGCGACAGGGCAGGGCCCGGCTTGGGCGCGCAGCAGAACCTTTCGAACGGAGCACCTGATGGCACGAGTACCGGATATTCCAGCGGAGGAGATGAGCCCGCTGCAAAAGCGAATTTTCGAGGAGATCGCCGGGCCGCGCGGAGGAACGGTGCGCGGGCCATTCGCGATCTGGATGCGCCAGCCGGAACTGGCCGACCATGCCAACCAGTTCGGCAACGTATTGCGCCTGAGAGGCAAGCTGGAAAAGCGCCTGTTCGAGCTCATGGTGCTGGTGGTCGCCCGCCACTGGTCGGCACAGTATGAGTGGTTCGCGCACGAGGAAGCCGGGGTGAAAGCCGGACTCTCGCGCGACGTGGTTGAAGCCATACGCGCGAAACAACGGCCGGCCTTTGACAAAAAGGATGAGGAACTGGTGTATGCGCTCGTCACCGAGATGAATGAAACCCGCACCATGAGCCAGGCGGGTTACGAGCGCGGGCTCGCGGCGCTTGGGCTTGACCTGATGATTGAATTTACAACAGCCCTGGGTTTTTACACCATGGTCGCGATCATGCTGAACATGTTTGATGCCCCGGTACCGGGTGGCGGACGTCCGCTGCCCTGACCTTCCAAACCGTCCAGAACAAAGGAGAAACAGGCAATGGCAGATGCAGGCGGCAGGAAACCCAACATCCGGCGTGTCGTCACCGGGCACGATTCCAGCGGCAAGGCGGTGGTGTGGATCGATGCGCCCGCCACCAACCACAAGTATCCGGACACCCACGTCAGTTCCACGCTGATGTGGGTGACGGACGAAACGCCCGCGGACTTCGCCGCAGATATCGATGCGGGCGAGCGCATCATCGGCACGCCCCCCCCCCTCCGGTGGCACCCGCTTCACAGTGATGGAAATCCTGCCCGGGAATTCGCTGCACGGCCTGCACCGCACCGACACCATCGATTACGTGATCTGCATCAGCGGAGAGATCGAAATGCTCATGGACGATTCGAGCGTGCGCCTGGGGGCGGGCGACATCATGATCCAGCGCGGCACCAATCACGGCTGGGTCAACAAGGGAACTGTGCCCTGCCGGCTGGCAGTCATTCTGGTCGATGGCAAACCCAAGCGCTCGGGCTCGGTAACGGGAGTTCAAAATGCGCGCTAAGCACTCTCGATTGAATCCCTGCGGCGGCGTGCGTGCCCGCAGCCCTTGCCCTCGTTCTTGCCCTCGCCAGCCTGAGCGCCACCGCACAAAGCTATCCCGCGAAGCCGGTGCGCATGATCGTTCCGGCCGCGCCAGGCGGAGTCACGGACACGCTGGCCCGCCTGTTCGGCCACCGACTTACGGAACTGTGGGCCCAGCCGCTTATCGTGGAGAACCGCTCAGGTGGTGGACAGATCATCGGCGCGGATCTAGTGGCGAAGGCGCCTGCCGACGGTTACACCCTGCCTCTGGTGGACAGCTCGAATTTCGTCATCCACCCCCACCTCTACTGCAAGCTGCCCTATGACACCGCCAGGGATTTCACCTCCGTGGAGATTTTCTGCCAGATCTCGCCGGTGCTGGCAGTGAATGCCGCAGTGCCGGCGACCAACGTGCGTGAGTTGATCGCGCTGACCAAGGCCAAACCCGGATCCCTGTATTACGCCACCCCGGGTAACGGAACCTATTCGCACATCGCCATGGAACAGTTCAATCAACTTGCCGGCGTGAACATCGTGCATGTGCCGTACAAAGGCGCTGCGCCGGGCATCGCGGACCTCGTTTCCGCTCAGGTCCAGATCATGATTCTCAATACGACTTCGTTTGACGCGTTCGAGAAGGCAGGTAAGGTGCGTGTTCTCGCAGCGGCCACCGCGAAGCCCCCGGCACTGCGTCCGGCGCTATCCACCGTGTCAGAAGCTGCCCTCCCCGGATTCGAGACCGGCAGCTGGTTCACATTGTTCGGCCCCGGCAACCTGCCGCGTGACATCGTCAACAAAGTGCATGGTGACGTGACCAGAATCATCGCCGCGCCCGGATTCAAGGAACAGAACTTTGTGAGATTCGGGCTGGAGCAGGTGAATGTGTCCGACGAAGAACTGCTCCGGTTCATCAAGGCGGATTCCGACCGCTGGGGACCGCTGGTCAAGGCATCGGGCGCCAAGGTCGAGTAGC
>JBCKLP010000139.1:0-6424 GCA_038903735.1 Burkholderiales bacterium
TCGCGATACTCCTGCGGGGTAGAGGACGCCGCATCGGTGAGCAACTCCGAAAGCTTCTCCACCACCTCCCGCTGGCTCGCCACGGCGACCACGGAGGCGTTCAGCCTCGACAGCACGGCCGGCGGAATCTTCGCGGGCGCGACGAAGCCGTAAGTGCCCTCGGTGACGAGGCTGGGCAGGCCCGCCTCGACCATTGAAGGGATGTTGGGCAGCAGCCGCGAGCGCTTCGGGCTGGTGATGGCGAGCGCGGTGGCCTGGCCTGCCCGGATCTGCTGCAGCACGCCACTCGCGTTGACGAAAGTCATCTGCACGTTGCCCGCGACCAGGTCGGCGACCGCGGGCGCGCCGCCCTTGTAAGGGACATGGACGATGTCGATGCCGGCGAGCTGCTTCAGCAGCTCGCCGGCGAGATGGCCGTTGGTGCCGATGCCCGACGACGAGAAGTTGATCGATCCGGGCTTCGCGCGCGCCGCCGCGATTAGGTCCGAGAGACTGTTGATGCCGAGCTTCGCGTTCACCGCGAGGATGTTCGGCATCAGGCCGGCGATGGATACATAAGTCAGGTCCACCGCAGTGGAGTACGGGACTTTCGAAAGATGCGGCGCGATGGTCAGGGGTCCGGGCGCCGCGAGCGCCAAGGTGTAGCCGTCCGCGGGCGCCTTGGCGACCAGGTCGATTCCCAGGACGCCGCCGGCGCCCGCGCGGTTCTCGAGGACCAGCGGCTGGCCGAGATGCGCCGACATGTGCGGCGCCATGAGCCTCGCCAGGGTGTCCGCCGGGCCGGCCGCGGCAAACGGGAGGATCAGCTTGATGGGCTTCTGCGGGAACGCCTGTGCATGCGCCGTGCCGCAGAAGCAGCCGGCGACAGCGGCGATCAGCGGAATCCTCTTCATTCAAATCCCCGCATGGTGTTGGTCGAATGATATTACACTCCGGTCATTCCTTCCAGAGGGCGCTCCAGATGATAAAAGCAGTGTTGCTCGCCTTGTCTCTGTCCCTGTGCACCTCGCTGGCATCGGCGCAGGCCTATCCCACCCGGGCCATCAGGATGATCATGCCGGCGACGCCCGGCGGCCCGGCCGACTTTCTCGCGCGCGTGGCCTCCGAGCATCTCGCCAAGGCCTTCGGCCAGCCGGTCGTGGTCGAGAACATTCCGGGCGCAGGCGGCAACGTCGGCCTGCACGCGGCAGCCAAGTCCGCGCCCGACGGCTACACCCTGGTGCTCGCGTCGCAGGGGATGATCGCGCTGGGGCCCTTCCTCTTTAAAGACGTGCCCTTCGACTACGAGAAGGACTTCGCGCCGGTGATGCTGCTCGCGGCGCCGCCGTACGTCCTGGTGGTCACGCCGAGCGTGCCCGCGAACAATCTCAAGGAATTGCTCGCCCTGCTCAGGTCCAAGCCCGGCGCGTTCAACTACGCCTCCACCAACGGCAACGGCAGCAGCTCGCACCTGGCGGGCGAGCTGTTCAGGAAGATGGCCAAGGTGGACATCGTGCACGTGCCCTTCAAGGGCGACGCGCTCGCCTCCCCCGCCGTCATGGGCGGCCACGTGCAGATGATGTTCACGCTCACCGCCGGCGCCGCGTCCAATATCCGCAACGGCCGCCTCAAGGCCATCGCCATCGGCTCGCCCAAGCGGTCGGCGGCGCTCCCCGACATTCCCACGTTCGAGGAATCGGGCATGCCGGGATTCACGGCAGCGAGCTGGTTCGCATTCCTGACGCGCGCCGGCTCGCCCGCGCCCGTCATCTCGCGCCTCAACGACGAGCTGAACCGCATGCTGCAGCTGCCCGAAGCGCGCGCCAAGCTGATGTCGGTCGGCGCCGAGCCCGCCGGGGGCTCGGTGAGCGAGCTCACCGAGCACCTGAAGAGCGAGCGCGCCAAGTGGGGTCAGGTGATCAGGGAAGCCAACATCAAGCTGGACTGAAGAGGAGCAGACGAAATGATCTGGTGCCGTTTCCAGGCAGGCAACAAAGTGTCGTATGGCATCGTCGAAGGCGATACCGTCACTGCGGTGGAGGGAACGCCGTTCGGCGAGCATGCGCGCACGTCGAGCAAGCTGCCCTTGAGCTCGGTGAAGCTGCTGGTGCCCGTGATCCCGGGCACCTTCTTCTGCGCCGGCGTCAACTACAAGGACCACGTAGTCAAGATGGCGCAGAAGCGCGGCGAGGAGCCGAAGCTTCCGGCGCGCGCCGAGATCGGCTACCGCGCCAACAACGCGCTGATCGCGCACGGCGAGAACATCGTCAAGCCGAAGGACGCCGGCGAGCAGTTCCAGTACGAGGGCGAGCTGGTCGCCGTGTTCGGCAAGAAGGCGAAGAACGTATCGAAGGAGCAGGCGCTCGACTGCGTGCTCGGCTGGACCATCGGCAACGACGTCAGCGAGCGCACCTGGCAGCTCAACGACCGCACCCTGTGGCGCAGCAAGAACACCGACACGTTCAAGCCCATGGGTCCCTGGATCGTGACCGGCCTCGACCCGAAGGACATGAAGACCACCGTCCGGCTGAACGGCAAGGTGGTCGACAGCTTCGACACCGGCAACATGATCTTCGACGCGGCCACGTTCATCAGCGAGGTGACGCGCTACAACACCATCCATCCCGGCGACGTGATGTGGCTGGGGACGGACGGCGTGCCGCAGAACATGAAGCCCGGCGACGTGTGCGAGATCGAGATCACCGGCATCGGCGTGCTGCGCAACAAGGTGGTGGCCGAGGAGTGACGCCATGAGAACCGTACTGATCCTGGCGGTTCTCGCTCTCTCGCATCCCGCGCTGTCGCAGCCCTACCCGTCCAGGCCGGTGCAAGTCATCAGCGCGGCTTCCCTGGGAAGCACCGGCGATATCGGGCTGCGCCTGATCACGCCGAGGATGGCCGCGCCGCCCTATGTGCTGGTAGTGAATCCCGCGGTGCCGGCGAACCATCTCAATGAACTGCTGGCGCTGCTGCGCGCCCGGGCCAGCTCAATTTCGCCTCCACCGGCGGGGTCGGCAGCACCTCGCATGTGGTGGGCAAATTGTTCAAGCGCGTGGCAAAGATAGGCATCGTGCATGTGCCCTACAAGGGCGACGCGCAGGCCACCGCCGACCTGATCGGCGGGCAGGTGCAGTTGATGTTTGCGCTGTCGGCAGGCGCCACGCCGCATATTCGCGGCGGCAAGGTGCGGCCCATCGCCATCGGTTCGCTGAAACGCTCCTCGGCGCTGCCGATGTGCCGACCTTCGACGAGTCGGGCCTGCCGGGTTTCACCGCGGCGAGCTGGTTTGCGATCATGGCGCGCGCCGGCGCGCCGGCCGCCATCGTCACGCGGCTGAACGAGGAACTGAACCGCATGCTGCAACTACCCGAAGTGCGGGCACGGCTTGTTTCCGTCGGCGCCGAACCCGTCGGCGGCACGGTGAGCGAGGCTGCGGCATTCGTGCGCGCGGAGCGGGCCAAGTGGGGCCAGGTGATCAGGGACGCGAACATCAAGCTCAACTGACCGGGCTCAACAAAACAGAAAGCCACACCATGGATCTTCAGGAAAGACTGAACATAGAAGCCGAATGCCGCAATCTGGTGCTGGCTTTTGGTCGCGGCATGGATGACGGGGACGCCGCGGGCGCGGCCGCGCTATTTGCCGCCGACGGCGTCTGGGATCGCCAGGGGGAGCTGGTGACCGGACCGCAGGCGATACGCGCGGCGATCGAGAAGCGGCCGAAATACCGCCTTACGCGGCATATTTTCACTAACCTCGTCATCAACGTGATCGACGGGAATCGCGCCGAGGGACGCGCCTACTACACGGTCTACCTGCACGACGGTCCCCCGCCCGACGGCGGGCCGTTGCCGCGCCCGCTGGGCGGCCCGGAGCGCATGGGGGACTATCTCAATAAATTCGTGCGTACGGCCGAAGGCTGGCGCATCACCTATAACGCGGCAAAGCGTATTTTCGCCGCGGGTTAGCTGCGCGCGGAGTTGCCCCTGCCGCGCGCAGGGCGCGTTACGCGGGGTTCGCAGGGAAATAGGCAAACACCTTGTTCGCCTGGAACAGGTAGGTCTCGGCGTAATCGAGCACCACCGGTTTTCGCTGCTGCACCGACATCGCGCCCATCATCGGCATCCAGTTGAGCAACTCATGCTGGCCGGCGGCTTCCAGCTGCTCGCCGCTCAAGGCCCGCCAGTAGTCGTAGTCGCCGCGCTTGAAGGCATCGAGCAGGCGCCGGTCCGAGGCATGGTCGGGAATGATGTGGCCGGTGTTCGAGGACAGGCTGGCATGCGACCAGCTCGATGAAGCCATCAGCACCACCTTGTAAGGGCTTTCGAGGATGGTCTGCGCGAGCTTCACGCCCAGGTCCATGCATACCGCCGGCGAGGGCGCGGGCGGATCGGGCATGCCCTGTTTGCCAATGTCCTCGAACTGGCGCGCGCGGCTGCGCCCCTGCGTGACGATCACGTCGCTGCCGTAGGCATTGATCTGGAAGGGCACTATCGGGTAGGGAAAGCCCTTCAGGTCGTAATCGAGGAACATCACGGTGTTCTGGAAGGCCTGCGGCAACGCTTCCATGTGCAGGAGCTTGTAGGCATAGGCGATGGGCATGCCGCGCTTGATCAGGCCGGTGGCCACGCACTTGGCGCCTTCGCGGTGGCCGTGCAGGCGCAGCTTCCAGTCCTTGGGATGGCCCCAAGCGTTTTCGTCCTTGCCATAACGGGCTTTTTTCCACGGCTCGGTCTCGAAAGCGTCGTCCAGGCCGAACACGCAGAACGGCGGAATGATGTCCTCGTGGAAATTCTCGTACTGGTCATCGCCGAAGATGATGATGAAGTCGGGCTGGAATTCATCCAGTATCCGGCGCTGCTCGCGAAAGCACGCGAGCAGGCGCTCGCGGTGTTTCGTCGATGCCGACACGCCGCGGTCATTACCCATTTCGGCCACCATGTCGGCAGGCCAGTTGGCTTGGTCGCGGAAACGCGGATCGACATTGGGCGCCTTCAGCGATTCCTCGAACATGCTCTGGCGGCCCTTGTCGGGCATCATCAGCGGCGGGCTGTGCGTGGTGCCGATACCTATGAACTGACCCATGGTGATCTCCTTGTATGGGGTTGGCCGCGGTTCAAGCCGATGGCTCGGGCCGCGCGTGATTCAATCCGCCGAAATGCCCGCCTGCCGGATCAGCGGCGTCCAGCGTGCGATTTCGGATTTAACGAAACTCTCGCTTTCGCGGCCGGTGAGCGTCATCAGTTGCACGCCGGTCGATTCGATCTGCGCCCGGAAATCGGGTGCCTTCATGACGCGCTCGATCTCGGTGCGCAGGCGCTCGACGATCACAATCGGGGTGCGCATGGGCGCGAAGAGGCCAATCCACGAGTCCACGACGAAGTCCGGATACCCCGCTTCTCTGATGGTGGGGATCTGCGGATACAGCGGGTTGCGCTGTGCGGCCGCCATCGCCACCAGACGCACCTTGCCTGCGTCCACCTGCGCGCGCACCGATCCCACGGTGTCGATGGTGAGGTCGACGCGCCCGGCGACCAGATCGGGATAGACCTGCTGCGCGCTTTTGTAATGCACCACCAGCAGGTCGGTGCCGGTGGATTTCATGAACGACACCGCCGCAAGGTGCTGGCCGGTGCCCGCGCCGGCGGTGGCGATCGACAGCTTGCCGGGATTTTTCTTTGCCGCCTCGACCAACTGCGGCACGCCAGAGTGCGGGATGTCGCTTCTGGCGAGCAGGGCATAGGGCTGCTTCACAACCAGGTTCACGGTGACGAAATCCTTCGCCGGATCGTAGGGGAGGTTCCTGTAGAGGCCGGCATTGAACACCATGTTGCTGGGCCCGCCCACCAACAGCGTGTAGCCGTCGGCGGGCGCCGCGGCCGCGGCCTGGGTGCCGACGATGGTGCCAGCGCCGACGCGGTTCTCGACGAAAAAATTCTCGCCCGTGAGTTCGGCAAGCTTTCTCGCAACGGCGCGGCCCATGAGATCGTAGCCGCCGCCCGCACCGGAGGGCACGATGATGCGCACCGGGCGATCCGGATACTTTTGCGCGCCTGCGCAAAATGGCAGAACCAGCGAGCCGAGTAACAACAGGCTTGCCGCAATGGTCGATGAAGATTGCTGCATGAGGCCTCCAGCCGGGCTGGACTTCGATTGGGTGTTCCGCCCCGGGATAAATCATTTCGCAGGCGGTGTGACGATTCTTGCATGAATCGCCGCCATGTAGCGAGTTTTTAGAATTGTCCGGTTTTGTAGCACATGAATTGTCCGCTTTTGGTGCTGTGCTCGGAAAGCGGTGCAGGGCGTCCCCCAAGGGGATTTCCTTCGGGGCATAGCCCGGAGCCGATTTGCGCCCACAGCGGCGCACCTGGCGGACGGTTCAGGCGGCCTGTTTCAACTCCTTGGTGATCAACTGCCCGGTGGCGGTGTAATCGGCCAGGCGGCG
>JBCKLP010000140.1:0-6357 GCA_038903735.1 Burkholderiales bacterium
GTACCAGGGAACCCGGTCTGCGGCCTGCCCGCGCCGGCTCTTCACCGCGATGAACACCGCCGGCAGGGTGAGCGCGACGAACAGCCCGAGGTACTGCTCCTTGAAGAAGATGAGCCCGAGGAGGATGTGAATTTCCCCGGCCCAGGCGGCGCCGGCCAGGGTGAGCGCGCACAGGAGGAACCGCTCGAGCCCCTTCGCCGGGCCGGCGAGCGAACGGAATTTCGCCGCCCCGGTCAATTCATCCAACAGCTCCTGTGCCACCGGTCCGTCGGGCTAAAAGCTGGGCGTCGGCCGGGGGTCAGTTCTGCGCCGACAGCCTCGCCTGCGCCCGGTCCATCTCCGGCGTCCACACGCCCTTGTCGCGATAGAACCTGATCGCCGCCGGGTGATAGGGAATGGTGTTGTCCGCGGTGGCCGCTCGCGCGTGTGTCCATTCCCGGAACGTGGGATGGATCGGCTTGAGCTTCGCCTCGTTGTCCCAGACGGCCTTCAGGATGGCGGTCACCACCGGGTCGGGGGCCGCCTTGTGGGTGGCGAAATAGATGTCGTAGGCGATCACGCAGGTATCTTCGACCATGGCGGCGGCGGCACCGGCCTTCACGACCCTTGTGTAGTATCCAGGCACCGCTTGACGGACGCGTTTTTCGCCCTCCGGCGAACAGTCGGCCGGGAGGTGTCGTATCCCGACCGCGGCGTCGGCCTCTCTGATCTTGGCCGAGTTCACGGCGTGCGCGCTGACGTCGGCCCGACCCTGGACGAGCGCGTCGACACCGTCGTTGACCGCGGGCACCGGCACCACTGTGACATCCTTCCAGGAAAGTCCGGCGGTCGCCAGGATGCCGAATACGTTGAACCAGACCGCCTGATGGGCGGGATACTCCCCGGTCACCCGCTTGCCTTTGATGTCGCGGATGGTCTTCAACGGTGAATCCTTCTTCACCAGCAGCCCGATCATCAATGGCGCGCCCCGCATCACCAGGCGGATGTTGGGCGAGTGCGAAAAGTCGTTCTTGCCGCCGACCTTGATCTTCTGCGCCCCGAGATACGCCATCCCCATGTCGACCCCGTTGACGAGCGCGAAGTCCAGCTCACCGTTGTCGAGCAGCGGCAGCAGCGTGCTGGTTCCGGTGTAGGGCTGGACCGTCGTCGGGATCGGCCCGGCGTCGCTCGCGACCTTGGCCAGCCCGCTCGCCAGCGCGTAGAACACCGTGCCCGGCGAGTTGGTCCCGATGCTGACCGAACGCGGCAGGGGTTGTGCCTGGGTGGGAAACGGCTGCAGCAGCAGCAGCACCGCGACTGGCAGGGCAGCCAGGAAAAGAATTGCGTTTCGAAGCGAGCGCATTGGAATCTCTCCTAAGTAGATTTCCCTGAGTATTTGTTGTTCTTGTTCATCCGTCCTGACGTTCAAGGCCAGCCTATAGCGTAAGTGTGCCCCTGTCAACCCTCCCTCCCACACCCTCCCTCCCTCACCCTCCCTCCCTCAGCCTCCCTCCCTCAGCCTCCCTCAGCTTGGTTGCACCCGCAGCCTGGTTGCACATGAAGCCCGGGATCGGATGCCGCCAAAACCGCTCATGGGGGCGTCACGCCGCTTTGCGTTCGCCGCCTTGAAATGGTATGAACCCTGATTTAACGGCATCCAATATCACCAATTCAACGACCGAGCCATCGATTGCATAGCTGACGTTGACGTTCCAATCCTGCGATGTCTCGCGCACGCTAGGCTTGTCGCTGAGGTGAATTTCCAGAATTTCGTCCTGCGGGTAGTAAACCGTTTTCATGATGGAAATCCTAGCACGCGGCCATATTCGTACACCAGCCGTTCCTTCAATTTAGCCCGCTTTTGGCGCTTTCCCCGGATTTCCCCGGATTTCCCCGAGCATCGTGCTACAAATTCAGTTCATTCGCTTGAGCTTGTAGAGCAGCTCCAGCGCCTCCCGGGGCGAGAGTTCATCGGGATTTACCTGCTGCATCGCCTCGCGCAGCGCATCCGCGGGCGGCTCCGGTTCCAGGGCAGCAACAGGTGCAGCAAACAAATCATTCTGTCCGCCGCCGTTCAATTGCGATTCCTCCAGTTGCTGGAGGTAGCGCCGCGCGGCACGTGTCACTGCGCCCGGCACGCCGGCCAGCGCCGCCACCTGCAGGCCGTAGCTCTGGCTGGCAGGCCCCTCCTCGACATGGTGCAGGAAGACAATGCGGTCCTTGTGCTCGATGGCATCCAGATGCACGTTGGCCACTTCGCGGTATTCGACCGCGAGGCGCGTCAGCTCGAAATAGTGCGTGGCAAAAAGCGCGCAGGCGCGGTTCTTCTCCACCAGGTGGCGCGCGATGGCCCAGGCGAGCGCCAGGCCGTCGAAGGTCGAGGTGCCGCGCCCGACTTCGTCCATCAGCACGAGGCTCCTGTCGGTGGCGTTGTGCAGGATGTTGGCCGATTCGGTCATCTCCACCATGAAGGTCGAGCGACCGCCGGCCAGGTCGTCCGCGGCGCCAATTCGCGTGAAGATCTGGTCGGTCGGCCCGATGCGCGCCGCCTTCGCGGGAACGAAGGAACCGGCGTGCGCCATCAGCACGATCAGCGCCACCTGCCGCATGTAAGTCGATTTGCCGCCCATGTTGGGCCCGGTGATGAGCAGCATGCGCCGGGTGGGGGAGAGCGCGCAGTCATTGGCGATGAAGGGATCGACCAGCCCCTCCACCACCGCGTGGCGGCCGGCCTCAATGGCAAGGCCCGGTTCGTCGCTGAATTCCGGCCGGCAATAGCCGTTCAGCGATGCCGTCTGCGCGAATGCGGTGAGCACGTCTAGCCTTGCGAGGGCACGCGCGATGCGCTGCAACTCCTCGATATAGGGCCTGAGCAGGTTCAGCAACTCCTCGTAGAGCGATTTCTCCAACGCCAGCGCGCGCTCCTGCGCCGAAAGCGCCTTGTCCTCGAAGGCCTTCAATTCGGGGGTGATGTAGCGCTCGGCATTTTTGAGCGTTTGACGGCGGCGGTAGTCATCCGGCACCTTGGCGGCGTGCGAATTGCTGATTTCAAGATAGTAACCATGCACCCGGTTGTATTCGACTTTCAGGTTGGGAATGCCGGTGCGCTTGCGCTCGCGGGCTTCCAGATCAACCAGGAAGGCACCGGCATTGGTCTGCAGGTTGCGCAGTTCGTCGAGTGGCTCGCTGTAACCGGCGGCGATTACGCCACCTTCGCGCAACACGACAGAGGGTTCCTCCTGCACCGCGCGCTGTAACAGCGACAGGCAATCCGCGGGGCAGGCGAGGTGCCCGCGCAATTCCGCGAGCAGGGCGCTGCCGCCATCGGGCAGCAGCGAGGAGATTTCCGGCAAGCGGGCCAGGCTGTCCCGCAGGGAAGAGAGGTCGCGCGGGCGGGCGGTCTTGAGAGCAAGGCGCGCGCTGATGCGCTCGACGTCGGCGATCTGCCGCAACTGCTGGGCGAGGGCCTTGCGGGCGGTGTCTTCCTCGATGAGGACGGCCACCGCAGCGTGCCGTTCTGCCAAAATTGCGCGGTCACGCAGCGGATGATGCAGCCAGTGGCGCAGGAGGCGGCTGCCCATGCCCCCGGCGCAGACATCCAGCAGCGAAAAGAGGGTAGGTGCCGGCTCGCCACGCAGTGTTTCCGTGATTTCGAGATTGCGCCGGGTTGACGGGTCCATGCGCAGGTATTCGCCGGGTCGCTCGGCAATCACTGCATTGACGTGCGCGAGCGCCTGCCCTTGCGTTTTCTTCGCGTAATCGAGCAACGCGCCGCAGGCGCCGATGGCAGGACCCAGGTCCTCGCAGCCGAAGCCAGCGAGGCTGGCTGCGCGCAATTGCCCAAGCAGTGCGGTGCGGCCGGCATCATCGTCAAACAGCCACTGCGCGATGCGGCTGACTGAATAGCGCGCCAGGGTTTCGATGGAATCATTGTTGTCTGCCAGCAGAATCTCGGCGGGTGCGATACGTTCCAGCTCGCCCGCCAGTCCCGGCAGCGCGATCTCCATGACGCGCAGCTCGCCACTGGCAAGGTTCAGCCAGGCGAGGCCCGCCAGCGGCCGCGCCACGTTCAAGGCAAGGAGGATGTTGGCGGATTTGTCATCCAGCAGCGCCGTGTCGGTGAGCGTGCCCGGCGTGACGATGCGCATCACCGCGCGATCGACCGGCCCTTTGGATGTCGCCGGATCGCCGATCTGCTCGCAGATCGCCACCGATTCTCCGAGTTTCACCAGTTTGGCGAGGTACTGCTCCACCGCGTGATAAGGCACGCCCGCCATCTTGATCGGCACCCCCGCCGATGCGCCACGCGTGGTAAGCGTGATATCGAGTAAGCGCGCCGCCTTCTCCGCGTCCTCATGGAAGAGCTCGTAGAAATCCCCCATGCGATAGAAAAGCAGAATGTCCGGATGCTGTGCCTTCAGGCGAAGGTACTGTTGCATCATTGGCGTATGTTCCGATGCGTTGTAAGGCTCTGTTTTCAATTAAATATTTTCAAAATACTACAATGATGTGCGGAAGTGGTTTCTGATGTTTGCAAGGGGGAAAAGGGGCCTTACGAACATGATTTCTGAGACTAAAAGAGACTAAACGTGCCCATCTATTTTTTGGGCGCTGGAAATTTTCTGTGACTAATTTTAGATGGTTATCCGCAGACGGTGATTGCCAGAATCAGGGCAGATGGTACGTTGGTAGTAGGAAATCGTGCTTTGACAACTGGGTAGGGTAATCACAAAACATATGCCCGAGACACAAGGAAATGCAGTGGGATTAGCGACTGTGCCAGCTTTTGATTCCCCGAGAGGAATAGAGATTAACGAAGTAAATAATGGTTTCACCGTTTCGCTTATTGGCGGAAAGATTGAGAGGTCAATTCCATTTCGCCACAACATGCTGAAGAACTGGTACAGCACGAAGGTCGTGAAGGCAAGAGTCAGGGCGTACGCCGACCCCTGGGGGCCGGCATGGTAAAAGAGGCTGAGCGTACCCACGGCCATGGTCAGTCCGTAGACAAACAGCCGCAATAAACGCCCGTTGGTCAGGATGCGCGCCGACGATGCGCGCGGCGGCTCGCCCATGATGCCGGGGCGCGCCGGCTCCACGCCCAGGCTCATGGCCGGTGGGCCGTCCATGATGATGTTTATCCACAGGATCTGGATGGCTGTGAACGGGGTCGTCCAGCCCAGCAGGCTCGCTCCCAGCACGGTCTGGATCGCCCCCATGTTGGTGGAAAGCTGGAAGCGCACGAACTTGACGATGTTGTCGTAAATTGCGCGGCCTTCCTTGATCGCGTGCACGATGGTGGCGAAGTTGCCGTCGGTGAGCACCATCAGACCTCCTGATGTCTTGCCCATGTCTTGATGCCTGAAATGCGCTGAATCTGTAATGAAATCAAAGAGGGATGTGCGACGCACATGAAGTGTTGGTGATTGCGTCGCGGATTTTGCGTTGCTCCCGATTTACGGCAAAGTGTTCGGCAAGCCACTCGCCGGAGAGCCACTGATGCCACAACAACAACTGCCACTGTTTCCGCATGGCACCACCCTGATCACGATGCAACTGGGCTTCACACGAGACGGTGAGGACATCACCTATCTTAATGGAAGTCTGCCGGTCTTCATTCACCGTGCTGACGATCGGCCAGCAGCGCCGCCTGCTCGAGCATGGCTTCGGCGGCATGCGCGTCTTCCTCGTGCTTGAGGTCCGCCGCGACCTGTCTTTGCATGGCGTTGACCACCACCGCGATGAACAGGTTGAGCACGGTAAAGGTACACACCAGGATGAACACGACAAAGAAGGCCCAGGCCCACGGCGCCTGCACCATCAGCGGGCGCGCGATATCCGGCCAGCCTTCGATGGTCATCACCTGGAACAGGGTGAACAGCGACTTGCCCAGATCGCCGAAGAACTCCGGCGACAGCGCGCCGAACAGCTTGGTCGCCATCACCGCGCCCACATAGAGCACCAGCCCCAGCAGCGCCGCGATCGAGCCCAAGCCGGGCAGGGACGCCAGCAGCGCACCCACCACGCCGCGCATGCTCGGCACCATGGACACCAGGCGCAGCACGCGCAGCACACGCAACACGCGCAGCACCGCGAAGGCGCCGGTTTGCGGTAACAGGGCGAGGCTCACGACTGCCAGGTCGAACACGCTCCAGGGATCGCTGAAGAAACGCAGGCGGTGCGCATAGAGGCGCAGCCCGATCTCGACCACGAACACGGTCAGGATGGCCCTGTCCAGAGCGAGGATCGGCCCGCCGGCCACCGCCATCGCGGCGGGCCAAGTCTCCAGCCCCAGCAGTACCGCATTGACCAGGATCAGGACAATGATGCCGCCCTGTACGCGGCGGTGCTCGATGAAGGCGCACAACCGTGCCTGCA
>JBCKLP010000141.1:0-6340 GCA_038903735.1 Burkholderiales bacterium
GTAAATTCATTGAAAACCTTGGGCGTGCTGGCAAACGGCTCATGGGATTTTGCCGCACCAACCTCTTCAAACGCTTGGAATCGACGGGCTTTTCCTTCCTTCAGTCAATTGACCGGCACGTCCTGCGCAATCAGATTTACCTTTATGCCATCGAGAATGGCTTGGATCTTCCGGTGGGTGTACTCGATGCCGGGCTACTTGATCTGGAGCACGTAGATGAGGATGCCGAAGGCATGGAGGGCGAACCGGAAGATCTGCTCGATGGTTTAATCGAAGTCGTTCCTGAAGAAGATGTGATGCCCGATGGCATGGCGCGCGCCAAGGTCGTTTATCAGCGGTACGCGACAGAATTCAAGAGGCGATTCAAGTGGATTCGTCCGGGGCTCTTCAAGAAGTCACTTGCCGAGCACCTGGCGTCAGACACACAAATACTAATGGAGTTACTACGCACCCACGGCCAGTGGGACCCCAAGCACGATCAGAAGCTTGTAGCTTTAAGAAATCTTATCACCCGTACGCACAGCAAAGACAAGATCCTGATCTTTACGCAGTTCGCAGACACGGCACGATACCTTGCGCGGGAGATGCGCAAAGCCGGTGTCCAACAGCTTGAAGTGGCCACCGGTGCGAGTTCGGATCCGTACGCGCTGGCGTGTCGTTTCTCGCCCAACTCGAACAACAAGACATTTAGCAAAGCCGACGAATTGCGCGTGCTGATCTGTACAGACGTGCTCTCAGAAGGCCAGAACCTTCAAGATGGCAATGTGGTCGTGAACTTTGATCTGCCCTGGGCAATCATTCGACTCATTCAGCGCGCCGGCCGGGTGGACCGCATCGGCCAGCGTGCGGAAGAGATTCATTGTTACTCGTTCTTGCCAGCCGACGGTGTTGAGCGCCTGATTCAACTGCGCGCCCGCATCCGGCAGCGCCTGCTGGAAAACGCGGAAGTCGTAGGGGCCGACGAAGCCTTTTTCGAGGACGAAGAAGCCAATACGATCCGCAATCTCTATACCGAGCAGACCGGCGTGTTGGATGACACCGATAACGAAGTCGATCTCGCCTCCTATGCCTGGCAGGTGTGGAAGCAAGCCACACAGAACAACCCCGCACTCGCTCACGCCGTGGAGTCCTTGCCGCCGGTGGTCTACTCGGCCAAAATCTATCAACCCGACACCACCCGGTTCCCGCTACTAGGCGCAGATACGGAAAAAGGCGGTGTTTTGGTGTATGTCAAATCTCCGGAGGGCAACGACCACCTGGCTTGGATAAGCCCCGACGGAAAAGCGGTGACTGAATCGCAATTTACCGTGCTGCGTGCCGCTGAATGCGAAGCCGGCACGCCCCCTGTACCGCGTGCTGATAATCACCACGATCTTGTGGCCAACGGCCTGCAACTGGCGGTCACGCAAGACAAAGCGGTCGGTGGTGGATTGGGGCGCCCCTCGAGCCCGCGCCGCCGGACCTATGAGCGGCTCAAACGCTACTCGGATCAACAGGTGAACACCCTGTTCCGAGACGCAGAACTCGAACGCGCGCTCGATGACATCTACCATCGTCCGCTGCTCGAAACCGCAGCCGATTTGCTCAACAGGTTAATTCGCGGCGGCGTCAATGACGAAGAGCTGGGCGAGGCAGTGAAGTCACTGCATGAGGAGGGGCGGCTGACCTATGCCGAGGATGACGCCGCGCTGCGCGAACCGCGCGTGGTGTGCTCGATGGGCTTGATGGTGAACTGACGTCATGGCCAAACTGGACTTCACTGGCTTCCAAAAGCACCTTTCCGCGTTCGACTTTCCACGCCTGTTCGTCGAGGTGCTGGGCTGGAACCATGCACCGGCGGCGGAGCGGGCATGGCAGGAAGACGGCACCACGCAACACTCCTTTGCACGCCGCATGGTGGCCGAGCTGGGTGGCGTAGCGGTGCTGCAAGTCGTGCCCGCGACGGGCTGGCCGGATGAAGCCACCCGTGCGCACATCTGGAAGCACCTGTCTCACCGACACGTCGAGAACATCATCATCTTCACCGACCGGCGCGAGCGCGCATCGCAAAGCCTCTGGTACTGGGTCAAGCGCGGCAAGGACGAAGCCACCGGGAAGCCAAAGAACACGCCGCGCCGCCACGAATACTTCCGCGGTCAGCCGGTCGACCTGTTTGCGTCCAAGCTGCAGGCCATGGTGGTCGAGCTCTCGGAACTGGATACCGCGGGGCGGATGCCCGTGCTCGAAGCCGCACGGCGTATCCAGGCAGCGCTGGACGTGGAGAAGACCACCAAACGCTTCTTTACAAATTATTCGGAGCAGCACGACCAATTGCTCGGCCAGATCGAAGGCATTGACGATGAGCGTGACCGTCGCTGGTACGCCTCGGTCATCCTTAACCGATTGATGTTCGTCTGGTTCCTGCAGAAAAAGCTCTTTCTCGACAACGGAAATGCAAATTATCTGACGACGAAGCTGACCCAATCCCGCCAACGTGGCAAGGATCGATTCTTCGGCGAATTTCTCAGCGCACTCTTCTTCGAAGCCTTCGCCAAACCGGAGGACGATAGGTCGAAAGAGGCACAGACGCTAACTGGCCAGGTTCCCTATCTCAACGGCGGCCTGTTTCTGCATCACAAACTGGAATTGGACGAAAAACATTGTCCGCGCCTGGGCACGACACTACGCATTCCAGACGCTGCGTTCGAAGGTGTGTTCGGCGTATTCGCCGCGTTCACCTGGCACCTTGACGATACGCCCGGTGGTGACGCCGATGAGATCAACCCCGATGTGTTGGGCTACATCTTCGAGAAATATATCAACCAGAAGGCCTTTGGGGCTTACTACACCCGCCCCGAAATCACCGGCTATCTCGCTGAACGCAGCATCCATCAGCTTATTCTGGAGCGAGTGTACGAGCCCCCACTGCCGGAATTGAAGCTGCCTGAGGTCAAGTTCGAAACGGTGGCCGACATGCTCGCGCAAATGGATGCGCGAGTGGCGCTAAAGCTGGTAAATGAAGTACTGCCGTCCATCACAGTGCTCGACCCGGCGGTTGGCTCCGGCGCCTTTCTCGTAGCCGCTCTCAAGTGCCTGATAAACGTCTATTACGCCATTGTGGGCCGTGCCGAGATGGGGGCCAGCGCCGCACTGCAAACCTGGCTCAAGCGCATTCAGAAAGACCACCCCAGCGTGGGCTACTACATCAAGCGCCGCATCGTCTCTGACAACCTCTATGGTGTGGACATCATGGAAGAGGCGTGCGAAATTGCCAAGCTGCGACTATTCCTCGCCATGGTGTCGTCGGTGCGAAAAGTTGAAGACTTGGAGCCGTTGCCGAATATCGACTTCAATATTCTGCCCGGCAATTCACTGGTGGGGCTGATGCGCATCGATGAGCACGAGTTCGATGCCAAGTACCGCCAGAACGACCTGTTCCGTAAGAGCTTCCGGCAAATACTGGATGAAAAGAACCGCAAGCTCGAGGTCTACCGCTCCACCGCTAATGACTTTGGTAAGACAACTGACCTGCGAGTATTAAGAGACGATATCGACGACGCCATGCTCGAGGCCAACACGGTAATGAACGAGTTGATTCAGGATCAGTTCAATGAACGTGGCATCCAGTACGAGCAAGCCACCTGGGACACTGACAAAGGCACTCTCGGCAAGCCAAAGAAGCGGAAGATTGTACTTGCAGACGTAGCAGCCCAGCACCCGATGCACTGGGGCTATGTGTTCGACGAAATCATACAGCGGAGTGGCGGCTTCGACATCATCATTGCCAATCCACCGTGGGAAGTATTCAAACCTCAGGCTAAAGAGTTCTTTGCCGATCATTCTGATCTAGTCACCAAGAACAAGATGACGATCAAGGAGTTTGAGAAGGAGCAGGCTACGCTGCTCAAGGACAGGGCTGTGCGTGAGGCGTGGCTGGCCTATGAGAGCCGGTTCCCGCACATGAACCAGTACTTTCGGATGGCGCCGGAATACCGTCACCAGTTCGGCATAGTGGACGGCCGCAAAGTCGGCGCCGACCTCAATCTCTACAAGTTGTTCGTCGAGCGATGCTTCATGTTGCTGCGACCAGGCGGCCATTGCGGCATTGTCATTCCGAGCGGTCTTTACACGGATCTCGGTGCCAAGGGTTTGCGTGACTTGCTTTTCGATCACACGCACATCCAAGGGCTGTTCTGCTTCGAAAATCGAAAGGAGATATTCGAAGGTGTGCACCGCAGCTTCAAATTCATCGTGCTGACTTTCGAGAAGACTTCCCTGCCACGCTTGCTCAGTGTTGGGGAGAACAATTCCAGTGCACCCCCGGACGATCTTCTAGGGCCGATGCGTTCGGGCGCGCTCGGGACGACGAAGTTTCCGGCGGCGTTCATGAGGCACAACGTGGCTGACCTTGAGCGCTTCCCGGACGAAGGCGCACTGTGGATCGACGTCGAGCTGATCAAAACACTTTCGCCGGCGGCGCATACGGTTATGGAGTTTAAATCCGCCGTAGACGTAGACATCGCCCGCAAACTCATGAAATTCCCCGTGCTCGGCAAGCATGTGAACGGCGCATGGAATCTCAAGTTGCACCGGGAACTGCACATGACGGACGACGAGCCGATATTCAGGAGCCAGGCTGAAGCGGGCGCATTGCCACTGGTTGAAGGCAAGATGATTCACCAGTTCGCATTTGCGCGCCAGGCGTTCAGGTATTGGGTGCCTGAGAATAGCGGGCGAGAATCGCTAATTGGGCGCAACGCGGACGAAGGGCAGGTTTTGTCTTATCAGCGCTACCGCTTAGCCCATCGCTCCATAGCAAGTTCGACCAATGAACGAAGCATGATCGCCTCGATCTTGCCGCCTTTGGTTTTCAGCGGGAATTCTCTGAATGTAGCGTTTGAGCCGGAAGGCAGTAGCGAACAGCTTGTTTTGCTCGCATTCATGAACAGCTTTGTGCTCGATTATTACCTGCGCCAACAAGTCTCTGCGAATCTGAATATTTTTTTCATTTATCAATGCCCGGTACCTCGGCTGTTGAAGTCAGATCCGCGTTTCGCTCAGTTTACCCAACGGGCTGGCCGCCTCACCTGCACTTCGCGCGAATTTGACGACCTCGCCAAAACCGCCGGCCTGAAAGACCATCGCATCGGCGCTACCAATCCCGCCGAACGCGCCCGCCTGCGGGCCGAACTTGATGGCCTTGTTGGTCATCTGTACGGCTTGACCGAAGAAGAATTTGCTCACATTCTTGGCACCTTCCCACTAGTGGCCGAACCAGTGAAGCAGGCAGCACGAAATGCCTTCCGCGACGTGGAACGGGGTTTGATCAAATGAACGAGCAACGCATGACGCTGCAGTCGGTGCGCGTCCGCAATTTCAAGGCGATTGTGGACAGCGGCACCGTGCGCTTCGGGCCGCTGACGGCGTTCATCGGGCACAACGGCAGCGGTAAATCCAGCTTGATCGAGGCGTTGGAGACTTATCAGTCGATCATCGTCGATGGACTGGATGTGGCAATGCAACGCTGGCTGGGCATTGAGCATGTGCGTCATTTGGGTGCCGAAGCGAAGGCGCGTGGCGGGAAGGTGTTAAACGCGATGGTTTTTGATTTGAGCATTGGTGCTTCGGTTCGCAAGTCCACGCGACTGGAAATGGCGGTAAACAACGACCCGGCGGCCAACCGGATGTATATCGAGCGCGAGAAGGCCGCGCATGCCAACGGCTGGATCATCGGGAAGTCGCTAGACCGGGTAGAGGGTGCTTTTGAGCCCGGCCGGTCCATTCTCACGTCAGCAACCGCCGGGCACCGTAAGGTCTCGATGTCTCGCAGGTACCGCGCCACGGCAACGCCGGTTCGTTTCAAGTCACCCCAGCAGCCATTCATACACGGTCTGAACCTCAATGCCGCGTTGCATGGCAGCGGGAAGCTGATCGAAGTTGAGAAGCAGCAGGCGTCTTTTCGCGCCGCGAAATTCCTTCCCCGCGTCCGCCAGCGCGCGCCACTCGCGCTCCAGTGTCTCGCGCGATGAGGTTTCGGCACAGACCTGGATTAGTTCTTCACCGCCAGTCGCGAAGCGCGCGTGGAAATCGACCTCGAATCCTTCGTGCGTGCGCACGTAGCCCACCTCGGCCTTGCGCCGATCCAGTTCGTGCAGCACCACCGTTTCAAGAGCATGGCCGACGTTCGAACGGCCGGTGCGATCGAACGCGCCGATCAATCCTGTATCGACCGGATAGACCTTGCGCGGATTGGAATTGCGGCGCCTCTCCGATTCCGTGGTCAGCGCGACACCGCGCACCAGAAACGAGTCCTCCAGATAATTTGCATTTCCGTTGTCAACGTAAGTATCTGTATTGCTCC
>JBCKLP010000142.1:0-6267 GCA_038903735.1 Burkholderiales bacterium
ACGCCAGACAATGGCTGGGTCGCCTTCATTCAACATCATTTTGTCGCGGCATTGTTGCCGCATGGCAAGGCGATACGCGAGGTCTACACGCGCAAACTCGCCGAGAACTTCTATGCAATAGGAATGATTTTCCCGCTCCCCGAGCTTGCGCCGGGAGCGCGCACGTCGATTTCCGTACCCGCCTATATCGGACCTCAGGAGCAGTCCCGCCTCAATACAACCGCTCCCGGGCTGGATCTGGTGGTCGATTATGGCTGGCTTACGGTCATTGCCGCCCCCTTGTTCTGGGTCTTGGAATGGTTTTTCAAATGGACCGGCAACTGGGGCATTGCGATCATCCTCCTCACGGTGGTTATCAAGATTATTTTTTACCCGCTCTCGGCAGCCAGCTACAAATCGATGGCAAGGATGAAACTGGTTGCGCCGCGCCTGACCAAGCTGCGTGAAACCTATCCGAATGACCGGGCAAAGCAGAATCAGGCAATGATGGAGTTGTACAAGACGGAGAAAATCAATCCGCTCGGAGGATGCCTGCCTATCCTGGTACAAATCCCTGTTTTCATTGCGCTCTACTGGGTCTTGCTGGCAGCGGTGGAGCTGCGCCACGCGCCGTTCTACGGCTGGATCACGGATCTGGCGGCCATTGATCCCTGGTATGTGTTGCCGGCGCTGATGATGGGCTCGATGGTCATTCAGACCAAACTCAATCCGACGCCGCCGGATCCGATACAAGCCAAGGTAATGCAGATCATGCCGTTTGCCTTTGGCATCATGTTCTTCTTTTTCCCGGCCGGCCTGGTGTTGTACTGGCTGGTTAACAACATTCTGTCGATACTCCAGCAATGGCAGATAACCATGGCAATAGAGGGCGCCAAGCCCTTGGTGCCCAAGCGCTAAAAGACCGCCCGGTGGTTTCCTGATATGTTCCCAGGGCCCGGAATTGTCGCTGCCATAGCGACTGCGCCTGGCAAGGCTGGCATCGGCATCGTGCGAATATCGGGGAGCGATCTGCGCTCACTTTGCACGGCAATTGTGGGTGGTGTACCCGAACCGCGGCACGCTACCCGGGCACGATTTGTTGATGCCAAAGGGGAATTGCTTGACGAAGGTCTGGCATTGTATTTTCCCGCCCCTCATTCCTACACGGGCGAGGACACACTCGAATTACATGGTCATGGCGGGCCCGTCGTTCTGGGCATGTTGCTGGAGCGCTGCCTGGAACTGGGCGCGCGGCCGGCGCAACCCGGTGAATTCACCCGCCGTGCTTTTCTGAATGACAAACTTGATCTTGCGCAGGCGGAGGCTGTCGCCGATCTTATTGATGCCGCCACACAAACTTCGGCGCGCTGCGCGCTGCGGTCTCTCAACGGGGAGTTTTCCCGGACTATCCGTTCTCTGGTCGATCAATTGATCGAGTTGCGGATGCTGGTCGAAGCGTCGCTGGATTTTCCAGAAGAGGAAATTGAGGCGGCCGATAAAGCCGACGCCCGGGGGCGTCTGGAGCGGCTGACCGCTCAGACGGAACAGGCCATCGATCGAGGACGCCGCGGCAGCCTGTTGCGCGCAGGGCTGAATGTGGTGATCGCCGGTCGGCCCAATATGGGCAAGAGTTCCCTGATCAATGCGCTTGCCGGGGAGGACCTGGCCATCGTAACTGCGATTCCCGGAACGACCCGCGATGCAATTCGCCAAACAATTCAGATCGAAGGCGTGCCGTTCAACATCACCGATACCGCCGGATTGCGCGAAACCGCCGACGAGATCGAGGAAATGGGAATTCGCAGGACCTGGGATATGCTTGAAAAAGCCGATCTGATTTTGCTGGTTGTCGAGGCGGGCACCGGGCTAACAACGGCTGACGAGACAATCCTTGCGGAAGTCCCGGGGAACGCGGCGCAGATTGTCGTTCACAACAAACTGGATTTGACCGGCCATTCCCCGACATGGCAGACAGACACGATGGTCCGGCAGGTTCATGTGTCAGCTAAGACCGGGGCTGGGCTTGATCTGCTGAAGCGGGCATTGCTGGAGGCCGCCGGCTGGCGGGCCGGTGATGAAGATGTCTTCATGGCACGGGTACGGCACCTTGACGCATTGCGCCTGGCGGTGGATCATTTTCGGCGCGCAAAGCAGTATTTGCACAGATTGGAATTGATCGCCGAAGAATTGCGTCTGGCCCAAACTGCGCTGGGCACCATAACCGGGGAATACTGCGCGGATGATTTGCTGGGTGATATCTTTTCGCGGTTTTGCATTGGCAAATAAAGCGGACTTGCCTGAGCTGTGGTGGTGGCGTGGTCTGATGTCTATTGAGAGCAAGGGGTTTCGCAACCCCGCAACGGGAGGAAAGAATCATGGCTGAACGACTGGCTGCTGTGCACGCGAGCAAAGGGTCATTGCGCGAATCGGTAAGCCTCGCGGAGTGGGAGTCGCGGGTGAATCTGGCCGCTGCTTTCCGGGTGGCCTACCACCTGAGGTGGAACCGCAGTAATCGCAATCATATGACCCTGCGCATAGCCGATGCGCCGGATTATTTTCTGATGAATGCTCAGGACTATGGCTGGCACGAGATAACAGCATCGAATCTGCTCAAAATTGATCTTTCTGGCGAAATTCTCAGTAACAGCGGAATGACGCCGGGACCGGCAGGATTGAATTTTCACAGTGCGATTCTGAGGGAGAAGCCGAATCTGAACGCGACCCTGCATTTGCACCCGATGAATGGCGTGGTTGTTTCTGCCATGGAGGAGGGTCTGCAGTTTTTCGACCAGGGTGCTTGTTCCATCTATGGTGAAATCAGCTATCACCCGTTCGAAGGCCTGGCGGACGAAAAGGAGGAGGCACGCAGCATCCTCAAAGAACTTGGCGATAAGCATGCAATGATCATGCTCAATCATGGACTTTTGAGTGTCGGGCGCACCATGGGCGAAGGTTTTCTGATCATGGCCGCGCTGATTACCGCCTGCGAAACACAAGTCCGGCTGATGTCGACCGGGGCGAAGCGGCGACCGATTCCAGCCGAAATTTGTGAGCGCGCTTACCGGCAAATGACGGGTAGGGAACCGGACAGGCCGCGCGGCGAGTTGGAGTGGCGCATGTATCGACGCCTGGCCGAACAATTGGATCCCGGGTTTGCCGTCTGAAACTCGCGCGTTTTCATTACACGTACGGAGCCGGGGATTGAGCACCGCATGGGGTGGATTGAGTGATTTTTCGTGCCCATCTTGTGGGAGGATTGTGTTTGCGGGAGTTCTGCTGTTCGCTACGCGTATTCTGTCCACGTCAAGAGCATTTCCGTTCGCGCGACTTCGTTGTAAAATCCCCGTCCTTTCTCATAGGGAACAGGCCGCAGCCTTTCGCCGGCGACCTTAATGTCCCATTAATAAGCGAGCCCCATTGCCATGAATCAGCCCTTCGACCCCGTGATTGATCTCAAAGCGCCCGGTTACATAAAGCACCGTCAGGCGATTGAATGGGTGGCGCAGATCGCGGCCCTGGTAAAGCCCGATCGTGTGGTGTGGTGCGACGGGAGCCAGGCTGAATATGATCGGCTTTGTGAAGACATGGTACAGGGCGGGACCTTCAAAAGATTGAATCAGAAGCTTCGCCCCAATAGTTTCCTGGCGCTTTCCAATCCTACGGATGTCGCGCGCATGGAAGACCGCACCTTCATCTGCTCCAAGGCCAAGGAGGACGCGGGCGCTACCAATAACTGGATCGATCCTGCCGAGATGCGCCAGACCATTGGCAAGCTGTTTGATGGTTGTATGCAGGGCCGGACGCTGTATGTGGTGCCGTTTTCCATGGGACCGCTTGGTTCGCACATCGCGCACATCGGCATTGAATTGACTGATTCGCCCTATGTGGTTGTGTCCATGAAGGTGATGACCCGCATGGGCGCCAAGGTGTGGGACGTGCTGGGAGCCGATGGCTACTTCGTCCCCTGTGTGCATTCGGTAGGGATGCCGCTGGCGAAAGGGGAGAAGGACATCCCCTGGCCTTGCAACAAGGATCATAAATATATTGTCCACTTCCCTGAAACCAAGGAAATCTGGTCCTACGGTTCCGGTTACGGTGGCAACGCATTGCTTGGAAAGAAGTGTCTTTCACTGCGGATTGCTTCGGTCATGGGCCGGGAGCAGGGCTGGCTCGCCGAGCACATGCTGATCCTGGGGGTTACGCCGCCGGGTGGAGAAAAGATTTATGTAAGCGCGGCGTTTCCCTCGGCCTGCGGTAAAACCAATTTTGCAATGCTGGTCCCGCCTCCCGCGTTCAAAGGCTGGAAGGTTTCCACTATTGGTGAGGACATTGCATGGATCAAGCCCGGCAAGGATGGGCGCCTGTACGCGATTAATCCGGAAGCAGGGTTTTTTGGTGTAGCTCCTGGAACTTCCATGAAAACCAATCCGAATTGCATGGCCTCATTGCACGAGAATGTTATTTTCACCAATGTGGCACTGACCCCGGATGGTGACGTGTGGTGGGAGGGCATGACGGACCAGCCGCCCAAGGAACTCATTGACTGGCAGGGGCAGCCCTGGACGCCGGATTGTGGCCGCAAAGCAGCGCATCCCAATTCCCGGTTTACCGTGCCCGCCGGCCAATGCCCGTCGATTGATCCGGAATGGGAGAATCCAGACGGTGTGCCGATTGCGGCGTTCGTATTTGGCGGACGCCGTTCCAATACCGTTCCGCTGGTTATGGAGGCCTTCGATTGGGACTCCGGGGTCTACCTTGCGGCCACCATGGGATCGGAAACCACGGCTGCCGCGATGGGGAAGGTCGGTGTGGTCAGACGCGATCCGATGGCCATGATCCCATTCTGTGGGTACAACATGGCGGATTATTTTGCGCATTGGCTCAAGCTGGGTCGTGCGGCATCGCAGCGCCCGGGTGTGTTCTGCGTCAACTGGTTTCGCACGGACGCGGATGGCCGTTTTGTCTGGCCGGGGTTTGGGGAAAACATGCGTGTGCTCAAATGGATTGTTGAGCGCTGCACCAAGTCCGCCAAAGCACAGAAGACGCCTATCGGCTGGGTTCCCGAGTATTCGGATATTGAATGGTCGGGGCTGGATGGATTTACCCAGCAACAGTTCGAGTCGGTGATTTCCATGGGGCGCGAGGACTGGTCCCAGGAACTGGCGGCGCACGAAGAGTTGTTTGCCAGCTTGAAACCGCGGGTTCCCCCCGAACTGGTATCGCGGCTGGAAGATCTCAAGCGCACCATGACCCCTTGAGTTTTGACCGGGCACCGGAAGCTCGTGTAGTGTTGCAATCTTGAGTGCACTTATATGGATTACGCCACTCCAATGCTTCATGATGAAACGGCATGGAGAGAGCCAATGCGAGTTGCCCCCCAGATTGTACTGACCGAGCAAGAGCGAGCCGGGTTGACACGGCAAATACGCTCCAAGCGCAACCAGCGTGAGGCTGGCCACTGGAGCACACGCACGGATGGCCGAAGGGATGGGCATCAGCGCCGCCAGCGTCTCGCGGCACTGGCGTGCCAACGGTTTGAAGCCCCATTGGGTGCGCGGCTTCAAGGTCTCGCGTGATCCGAAATTCGTCGAGAAACTCGAAGACATCGTCGGCCTGTATATGTCGCCACCCGAACATGCGGTGGTGCTTTGCTGCGATGAAAAGAGTCAGGTGCAGGCGTTGGATCGCACCCAGCCCGGACTGCCGCTGAAAAAGGGCCGCGCGGCCACCATGACCCATGACTACGCCCCGAAGGAAGTCCCCTTGGGGGACAAACGCAACGGCACGACAACCTTGTTTGCGGCACTCAATGTGCTCAATGGCCAAGTCATTGCGCAGTGCCAACTGCGTCACCGCCACACCGAATGGTTGAAGTTCCTCAAGCAGATTGACCGTGAGACACCCAAGGATAAGGCGCTGCATTTGATCGCTGACAATTACGCCACGCACCAGCATCCGGTGGTGCAGAAATGGCTGGGCAGGCACCCGCGTTTCAAGATGCATTTCACGCCAACGTCGGCGTCGTGGCGGAACATGGTCGAGCGGTTCTTCCGCGATATCTCCGAGAATCGTTTGCGCCGGGGTGTATTCACCAGCGTAACCGAGTTGGTCTCGGCGATCAGTGGATACATCGCCCATCACAACACAAAACCCAAGTCGTTCATCCGGACAAAAACCGCGCGCGACATCCTGCAAAAAGTCATCCGCGCAAACAACCACTTAAGTTCTAAACAGAATGCAACACTACACTAGCGTATACAATCAACAGGAGAAACTACCGTGACGCGC
>JBCKLP010000143.1:0-6213 GCA_038903735.1 Burkholderiales bacterium
GATCGTTCACCGAAACGAAGGGGGGCTACCTGGATGCCCGCAAATAGGTCCACGACGGCATGCCGACTCGTCAAGACACGGTATATCAGCTGCTGATATACTGCTTTCGATGACTTTTCACCGCGACGCTGGTCTTGAGACCCTTCTTGAACTGGATGGCAACGTCCTGGAGCAGGAGGAGGGCTTCTGGATCAAAGTCGAGGTAAAAGTGGTGGAAGCGTCAGAGCGCATCCCCCATGGGATTCGGTACAGTCTGAGCCTTCATGATAGATACGGTACGAGGGTGCTCGGCTACGACAATGCGCATTGCGGTGAAGCTGCCGAAAAAATTCAAATTTGCGGGACACCGCTTGCCCTACGACCACCGGCACCGTACCTCCAGCGATACGGGAGTGCCGTATCTGTTCGAGTCTCCTCAAGGTTTGCTGGAAGACTTTTTCGCTGAAGTTGATCGGGTAATCAGAGAGGCTGGAAAATGAAAGCTATTGTCATTGGTGTGATGCCGCAGCAGCAGATCCGGGCACGGATGATCGCGATCGCCAAGGGGGATTACAAGCCCAAGCCCGGCGAGCCCAAGATCTGGTTCACTTCCATGAAGTCTGTCGCGGAAGTTCTCAGCGATCAGAATCGTGCCTTGCTCAAGGTCATTCGTGAATCGAACCCCGATTCGGTCGCGGTGCTTGCCAAGATGACCGGGCGTCAGCCAAGCAATCTTTCAAGAACACTAAAGACGATGTCCCGGTACGGACTGGTCGACCTGAAGCGGGAGAAGACGCACTTGCGACCGGTCGTCAAGGCGACAGATTTTCGAATCCTTGCAACTGCGTAGAGACCAAGCGATGGGTCGCCTTGAAGGTGGCCGCGGGCAGCAAACGTGGCCTCAATTCCGCCTCTGCTTGGGCCGCTATGGGATTCATGACTGAACCCGATCCATCGGCGAAATTGAAGGCCGAAAACGCCCGTCTGGTCGCGCTGCTGGAAGCGAACGGCATTCAATGGCGCGTGGAGACAGAGCAGGTACCGGCGGCTTCAATGCCGGAGCCCTCACGTTTATCCACGGGCGAAAAGGTGGCGCTGTTTCGCCGATTGTTCCGGGGCCGCGCGGATGTCTACCCGATCCGCTGGGAAAGTAAGACCACGGCCAAATCGGGTTACTCACCGGCCTGTGCCAACGAGTGGCGCGCCGGTGTCTGCGAGAAGCCGCGCATCAAGTGCGGGGACTGTAGCAATCGATCGCTGATCCCGCTATCGGACGCGGTTATCTACGACCATCTGTCGGGCGAATCCACGATTGGCGTCTATCCGCTTCTGGAAGACGATACCTGTCACTTCCTCGCTATCGATTTCGACGAAGCCGAATGGAAAGAAGATGCACGCGCCTTCGTGCAGTCGTGCAGCGAACTTGGCGTCCCTGTTGCCCTCGAGATTTCCCGCTCAGGTAATGGGGCGCATGCCTGGGTGTTTTTCGCTGGCAGGGTATCGGCTCGCGATGCGCGTCGCCTGGGCACGGCCATCATCAGCCACACCTGCTCACGTACCCGGCAATTGAAGCTGGAGTCATACGACCGCCTGTTCCCCAATCAGGACACAATGCCCAAGGGCGGCTTCGGCAACCTGATCGCCTTGCCGCTGCAGAAGAAGCCCCGCGAAAATGGCTGCAGTGTGTTTGTCGACGCCGATCTGCGCCCGTATCCCGATCAGTGGGACTTCCTGGCATCTGTGCAGTTGATGGCGCCGCACGACATCGAGCCAACTATCCTGCGCGCCACCGGCAGGATGCATCCGCTGGATGTCACTTTCATCGACGAAGAGGACTTGGCGACGCCGTGGAAGCGTTCAGCACCATCGACGAGGAAGCTCTCGGGGGCTATGCCGGAGTCCCTCACCGTAACGTTGGGCAATCTTGTCTACTTTGAGAAGGCGCAGCTTCCACAGTCGCTGGCCAATCGCTTAATCCGTCTCGCCGCGTTCCAGAACCCGGAGTTCTACAGGGCACAGGCAATGCGGATGTCAGTGTGGGACAAGCCACGCGTAATCGGTCGCGCCGAAAACTATCCGCAGCACATTGCGCTGCCGCGCGGTTGCCTTGATGCCGCGCAGGAATTGCTGAGCGACAATGGCATCCGCTGCGATCTGCTTGATGCGCGGTACTGCGGCGAATCGCTAGATGTAACTTTCATCGGTAACCTGCGCGTCGATCAGCAAGCTGCTGTCGACGCAATGCTGCGCCATGATTCTGGCGTATTTTGCGCACCCACTGCATTTGGAAAGACAGTCACGGCCGCAGCGATGATCGCGAGGCGGGGTGTGAACACCCTGGTGCTGGTGCATCGCACAGAATTGCTGAAGCAATGGCAGGAGCGCCTGCAGGTCTTCCTTGGCCTCGGCAAGGGGGTGATCGGCAGCATCGGCGGAGGCAAAGCCAAGGCCACTGGAAAGATCGACATCGCCGTGATGCAATCGCTGTCACGGCAGGGCGAAGTGAACCCGCTGGTCGAGAACTACGCTCACGTCATCGTCGATGAATGCCACCACGTCGGCGCGGTGTCGTTCGACGCCATCCTGAAGCGGACCAAGGCGAAATACGTTCTGGGCTTGACCGCCACCCCGTTCCGCCGCGACGGGCAACAGCCGATCATCTTCATGCAATGCGGGCCGATCCGTTATACGGCGGCCCAGCCGACCAGCGCTCCCCGCGATCTCGAGGTGGTGCCGCGTTCGCTCTATTCGCGCATTGATCTTGCGTCCGAGGCTGGGATTCAGGACGTGTTTCGATACCTCGCTAACGACCGGGCCCGAACGCTGGTTATAGCTGCGGAAGTACAGCTCGCCTACAACCAAGGCCGCAAAGTTCTGGTGCTCACCGAGCGCACCGAGCATCTCGATGCCATTCAAGCGGCTTTGGCTGGCAAGGTTCCACTGATGTTCGTCCTGCACGGGCGGATGCCCAGGAAACAGCGCGCCGCAATTATCGCGGAATTCGATGCTCTGCCGCCTGATGCTCCGCGCGTCCTGCTGTCAACCGGCAAGCTGCTCGGGGAGGGATTCGACCATCCAGCGCTCGACACGCTGGTGTTAGCGATGCCCGTCTCGTGGAAGGGTACGTTGCAGCAGTACGCCGGCCGGCTGCACCGTGAGCATGCGACCAAGACCGACGTGCGAATCATCGATTTCGTGGACACCGGCCACCCGGCGCTACTGCGGATGTGGGACAAGCGCCAGCGCGGTTACAAGGCTATGGGGTATCGGATCAAGGAATCGCACCCCACCGATCTCGCCGCTGAGTCCGATGGATTTGAGGGGGGTATGCTTGAAATCGAGATGGCTAAATTTCACAGAAAGTGAATTGGCATGAGCGAGTACCATTACTACGAATTCGTCGCCATCGACAAGCCATTGACGCTGACGCAAATGGCCGAACTGCGTTCGCGCTCGTCACGGACCCGCATCACTCAGATCAGCTTGGTCACTGATCGCCATGGGGGGAGAATCGTCGATGCGCACTCAAAGGACTCAAAGCACTCAAAGGACTATGCGTAACATTGAAAATATCAGAAGATGCCACATAGATGCCGCACAAAAATTGTCAGTTAATGCGAGGTAATTCCAGTGAAAAAGAAGAATAAATCCATCAATTCCAATCGGGAACCCAGGTTTTCCCGCACGAATGCCCCGGCAGACCTTTCACCAGTCGAATGGCAGCGCGCCTTGCGTCGGCAATTCGGGCGTGAGCAAGTGTTCGGGCTGGAGAATATCGGGGCGGAACCGTTCTTCTCCGAATTCCGCGTCAGTAATCCTGAGTCGAAGTCCCGCTATTACGTGGCAATCCGGGGTCTGCGGCCGGGCGACAACTTCTGCGCCTGCGCCGACTACGCGACCAACGAGTTGGGTACCTGCAAACATATCGAATTCACGCTGACCCGACTGGCAAGAAAACGTGGCGCGAAAGCGGCATTTGCGCGAGGCTACCAGCCGGCTTTTTCGGAACTTTATTTGCGCAACGACGGTGAACGCGCGATCCATTTCCGAGCCGGGACGGATTGTCCGGCGGCGGTGGCCGAGGCGGCTGAGCTGCTATTTGACAAGGCGTCCGGCATGCGCTTGCCTGAGGCGCGTTTCGATGCACTGGGACGATACCTTACAGATGCGGCGAAAGCCGGCCACGAACTGCGCGCCTATGACGATGCTCTGGATTTCGTCGCCGGCCGCCGCGATGCGGCCTCGCGCAGCAAGGTACTGGAGGAGATTTTTCCATGCGGTGCGACTGATCCCTTGCTGCGAAAACTGCTCAAATTGCCGCTGTACCGGTATCAGGCCGAGGGCGCCTTGTTTGCCGTACGGGCCGGTCGTGCGCTGATCGCGGACGAAATGGGCCTTGGCAAGACTGCCCAGGCAATTGCCGCGGCGGAGATTCTGGCGCGGTATTTCGGGGTGTCAAAGGTGCTCGTGATCTGCCCGACCTCGCTCAAATACCAGTGGCAAAACGAGATTGCTCGCTTCTCCGGCCGCGCTGCCCGAGTTCTCGCCGGCGGTCGCGCGCAGCGCCAGAAGGAATACCCGGAAGAAGACTTCTGCAAGATCACCAACTACGAAAAGCTGAAAGCGGACCTCGACCTGATCTCCGCCTGGGCGCCGGAGCTTGTGATCGTTGATGAAGCACAGCGCGTAAAGAATTGGAACACCATCGCGGCAAAGGCGCTCAAGCGCATCGACAGTCCATATGCGATCGTACTGACCGGCACACCACTGGAAAACAAGCTGGAAGAACTTATATCGATCGTACAGTTCGTCGACCAGCATCGCCTGGGACCCACCTGGAAGCTGTTGCACGAGCACCAGGTCAAGGACGAGGCCGGGCGCGTCACGGGCTACACGAAACTCGAGAAAATCGGACAGACACTGGCGCCGATCATGATCCGTCGCCGCAAGGCCGAGGTTCTGCTTCAACTGCCGAGTCGCACTGATCAGAACTTGCTGGTGCCGATGACCGAATTGCAGATGAGCTACCACGATGAGAACGCGGACATTGTCGCGAAGATCGTTCATCGATGGCGCAAGACTAAATTTCTCTCGGACCAGGACCAACGACGACTGACGTGCGCCTTGCAGAACATGCGCATGTCATGCAACAGCACCTATCTGCTTGACCATGAAACCGACCACGGCGTCAAGGCAGATGAACTTGCGGCGTTGCTTGATGGTCTGTTCGTTCAGCCGGAAGCGAAGGCGGTGGTGTTCAGCCAATGGACGCGCACGCATGAAATCGTCATTCGCCGCCTTGACGCGCGAGGCTTCGGTTATGTCAGCTTCCACGGCGGCGTGCCCTCGGAGAAGCGTCCGGCGCTGATTCAGCGCTTCCAGGATGATCCCGGCTGCCGTGTGTTCCTGTCGACCGACGCCGGCAGCACCGGCCTCAACCTGCAACACGCCTCGACACTGGTGAACATGGATCTGCCGTGGAATCCGGCGGTGCTCGAGCAGCGCATCGCGCGTATCCACCGCATGGGACAGCGCAACCCGGTGCAGGTTGTCAATTACATCTCCAAGGGAACAATCGAGGAGGGCATGCTGTCGGTGCTGGCATTCAAACGATCGTTATCGGCGGGGATTCTCGATGGTGGCTCGGGCGAGGTCTTGTTTGGCGGCTCCCGACTCAACCGATTCATGAAGGAGGTGGAAAGTGTCACCGGCCGCATGGGAGAAGGCGAGGCAATGGCGCCGGCGGAAGAGGCGGGCAGTGTCGCCGCTGCACCCGATGAACTCCAGGCAAAGGCGACATCAGCCGAGGCGAGCGGCGATACGGCCGGGACTGCTCCCAATGCCGCCGCCACCAGAAATGCGCCGCAAGAGGCGGGACCTGATGCCTGGTCCGGATTGTTACAGTTCGGTGCAGAGTTGTTATCCGCGCTGAAAACCTCGGAGGTGGGGGCGGCAGCTCATCCGTGGATTGAGCGCGACCCTGCCACCGGTGCGGGTCACCTCAAGGTGCCTCTGCCATCGCCGGAGACGGCTAGTCGGCTTGCTGATGCATTCTCGGCAATTTCAGACGCGTTGCGGCGTAAGAGTACTGAGCGGTGACAATGTTTTCGCGGCCAGGCTTAAGGACTTGAACCTTAGAGTCGATTAGGTTTCCCGCTGCGCGATCCGTCCAGGACGGTACGCACAGATTTGACGGTGAAAATTCCATGCGATGCGACTCGACCCTTGGTGTAA
>JBCKLP010000144.1:0-6210 GCA_038903735.1 Burkholderiales bacterium
ACACACCGTGCCGCCCGAGTTGAACAGGGGGCATGGCCACATTTAGAATTGCTGACCGGTAAGGCTGTTGCTGAACACCCACGCTTTGCTGTGGTGGCTGTTCGATAACCCGCAATTGCCGCGGCAGGTTCGCAAAGCCATCACGGACCTGGACACTCCAGCGTATGTGAGCAGCGCTACGGGAGGGGAACTTGCCATCAAGTCCAGGCTTGGAAAATTACCTCACGCACAGGAGGCCGTGAGCAATCTGGCCGCGCTGGTGCGTGAGTCGCGTATGGAGGTGCTGCCGATAACCCTGGCGCATGCTCTGGCGGCAGGCGCATTGCCCGGGCCGTTGAAAGATCCGTTCGATCGCATGCTCATCGCACAGGCGCAAATTGAAGGCCTTACGCTCGTGTCTATCGACAAAGCCTTCAAACGCTATAAGGTGCCGCTGTTTTGGGGGCGCGGCGCGCCAGCGGGTCAATAGTGAAATACGGATCATCGCATCTGGCAGGACGTGCACCAACCGACGACCGAAGCCGGCGAGGTGTATCTCAAACTGACTGTCATCGATGACGTGCTCGTCGTTTCATTCCCTTCAGATTGGCCACGGCTTCTTCTACCGTTTCGCCCTGTGTGGTGGTGCCGGTCGCGGGGTTCAGTGCAACGTATCCGCCTTCTTCGGCGGGTGTAAGTACCGCGGTGAGTTCCATGGCCATTCCTCGCGAAGTCAACAGATCAATTGCCGCGTATTCCCGATTTTTGCGCTCGGTTTCGCGTTTCCAACGAGCCGCAATCCAGCAGTTGCGGGCGTTGGGGGTGGGCGTGCCGGCAGGCGGCGGACGTAAGGCTGTCGGGTGCTGGAGATCCGCGAGGACGATGCGATCGGGCTGCCGGCCATCGCGGTGTCGAATACGTTAGTGGTGCAGATGAAAGCAGGCTGAGCGAGAGAATCGCTTACCGGCAGGCGCATCGATGTATATACTGCGAGTATATCTTTGACTGTGGAGCGGAATTTGAAAACCACAACAGTGTTCACTTCGGGAAACTCGCAAGCGGTACGATTGCCCAAGGATTTTCAGTTCGATGTGCGCGAAGTGGAAATCTTTCGGCGCGGCGATGAGGTCGTGCTGCGGCGCGTGCCGAAGAATCTATCCGCTGCATTTGCGCTGCTCGCTTCGATGCCGGAGGACTTCATGGCCGATGGGCGAGGCGACGCTCCACCGCAGCCACGCGAAGCAATTTGATGCTCCTGCGTTATCTGCTCGACACCAATATCTGCATATACATCGCCAAACAGCGCCCGCCGACGGTGGCGCAGCGTTTTGCGCGTCTGGCGGCCGGCACGGTCGGCATGTCGCTGATTACCTTTGGCGAATTGCGTTTTGGCGCGGAAAAGAGCAGCCATCGCGCCGACGCTTTGGCCACGCTCGGTCAATTGGTCGAGTTGATTCCGGTGCTTGAACCCGAAGCTGCAGTCGGTCAAACCTACGGCGCGTTGCGCGCTCATCTGGAAGGCTTGGGGACACCTATCGGCAACAACGATTTGTGGATTGCCGCGCATGCCCTGACGCTGCGCGTAACGCTGGTGTCGAACAACACCCGCGAATTCGAGCGCGTTCCAAAACTCAAACTGCAAAATTGGACCAGCTAAACGCCCGAGTGGGTCGCCCGCGCCGAGATGCCCGGCCTGTTCGCGCGCCTGTGGAGAAGTTTGCCGAGGGCTGCTTCATTTGCCAGCCGACGGTGTTTTTTCCGGCGCTCGGTGATCCTCGAAGGCATGCAGGTGCTGGCGAAGCATCTGGGCAGCGCGCCGAAGGAGTGGTTGTTCACCTACGTGAATGAGTTGCTGGCGCTTCCGGTGGGTGAGCGTGGTGTTGGCGACTTGAAGGAACACATTGCGCAGACGTTTGCCGTGGCGAAGCCGTGGTTGAAGCCGGACGACCTGCGCGAATTGGCAATGCACCTTGATGGCACGGTGAAGAATTCCGGCGTGCCGGCCGCAGTCATCGCGCAGGCCCTGGCCTGGATTCTGGACAAGGTCGCCGCAGTCAAGCTTGAGTGGTCGAAGATGCATAACCCGAGGAAGAGGTAGTTCATGAAAAAGCAAACCGCGCGGCTTCAATCCGTCGTCGCAGAGCCTGGAATGATGGTTGCCGCTACCTATACCGATGGGCGCATGGTGCGCGCCGACCTGTCTGGGCTGGCCGCGCAGCATTGAAGTCTTTGCGCCGCTCGAAGACGCGGATGAATTCGCCACGGCAAGCGTGACCGACTTTGGCTGGACGCTGGAATGGGCCTGCGGAGCGTCGCTCGATTCGGACCGCCTGATAGAAATAGCACTGGAACAGGCGGGGTTGTCCGAAAACGTGAAATTTCGACGCTGGCAGGATGAGCACAATCTGTCGCTCACCGCGGCCGCCGAAGCCATCGGCCTTTCCCGCCGCACGGTAAGCCAGTACCGAACCAGGGCGCGGCCTGTTCCGCGCATGGTCACGCTCGCGTGCAAAGGATGGGAAGCGGAGCACAGTCAAATGGGCCGCCAGGCATAGCGGGGCCGGCGTGACCGGACATTTACGGACAAGTTGACGCTGACCCGGGTCGCCACATCATGATGGTCCAGCGCTGAATGCTGGCGCCTTGGTCCTGACGACATTCTGAAATAATCAACCGAGACGATGTAATCGCGGTCTACCGCCTGCTCCTTGGGCGCGAGCCGGTCTTGCGCAGCTGACTAGCATGGCTTATTATGACCATATGGTCATATCTTAAGGGGTAATGCATGAAATCGGTTCCGGTGGTTGAGGCAAAGTCGCGCTTTTCTGCCTTGCTCGCTGCAGCAGAAGCGGGCGAGGAGATTGCCATTACGCGCCACGGCCGCCAGGTGGCGCGCCTGTTGCCGCCTGCGGAACTCATGGCGGGCGATGTGTTTCGCGAATTGTGGGCAGGTGACGAGGGCGAATTCGATCTGGTGGCGCCCGCGGATACGCCGCCCGAATCCGTCAAGGGATTCGACTGATGCTATGGCTGCTCGATACGAATATCGTCATCGCCGCCGTGAAGGGCGCCCCTGCTGTTCGCTCGCGTCTGGAAAGTGTGCGCGCGGCCGATGTGGTGCTCTCCCCGGTGGTGCTCGGTGAACTCGAATTCGGCGCGGAGAAGAGCAAATTTCCGGAAATCAATCGCTCGAAGCTGCAAACGCTCATTGATGGTTTCCAGGTGGCGGCGCTCGATGCTTCAGTGAGTCTCGCCTACGGACGCATTCGCTACCAGCTCGAGCGCGAGGGAAAGCCCATTGGCAACAACGATCTGTGGATTGCCGCGCATGCCATTGCGCTCGGCGCCACGGTGGTGACGGACAATGTCAGGGAGTTCGAGCGTGTTGCCGGACTGCGTCTGGAGAACTGGTTGCTGGGGTGATAACGAGCATTTTTCTAGGGTGCGCGTTGACATCCTTGTGGTACTGAGCTAATGTACACACATAGTACATCCATTATAAGGAACTCAAGATGTACATCACAAAAGCTTTCAGGAACGGCAATTCACAGGCTGTGCGGATTCCGGCCGACCTCGCTTTCGAGCGGACGGACGTCGAGCTTGAGATAGAGCGTGTTGGTGCGGAACTTCGTATTCGTCCGGCGCGGCGATCCTTGTCCGGCGTTTTAAACAAATTCGCAAGATTCGGGGCCGATTTCATGTCCGAGGGGCGTGGCGACCACGAACAAGCAGAGCGTGAGGTGCTGTAATGCCTCGCTATATGCTCGACACCAGCATGTGCATCTACTTGATGAAAAGCCAGCCGGAGCAGGTTGCGCAGCGCTTTGCCGAGTGTTCGGTCGGCGACGTGGTGATGTCGGCGATCACATTTGCAGAATTGGAGTACGGAGTAGCCGTATCCGCAAACCGGGAGCAGGAAAGACTCAGCCTGGCGAGCCTCGTTGAAGACATTTTGGTGGTGCCTTTTGATAGCGCTGCGGGCACCGCCTACGGCCCGATAAGGGTTGCCACCAGCACGAGCAAGAAGGGCCACCTCGAAAAGTTGATTGCAGCGCACGCGGTATCGCTTGATACGGTGCTGGTAACCAACAACCTGAGGGATTTTGCCAAGTACCCCGGTTTAAAGATGGAAAACTGGCTAAACACTTGAGTGAGGGGGGCTTGCATTTCGTCTATCGGGTAACTATCATTGGTAGATATCATAAGCCTAGGAGCTCAATATGGATACTGCCCGTCTCTTCCAATCAGGCCGCAGCCAAGCCGTGCGCTTGCCTAAAGAGTTTCGGTTCGCTGGAACAGAAGTAGGTGTGAGACATTTTGGCAACGGCGTTTTGTTGCTTCCGGTCGATGACCCGTGGGCGACGCTCGAGGCGGGGCTTGCGTCATTCGAGCCCGGGTTTGTGCTTGTCCGGGATCAGCCGGAACAACAAGTACGGGCGGACATCGGGCCGTGATTCTGCTCGATACCAATATCTGCATTTACGTCATCAACAGCAGGCCGCCTGAGGTATTGGCTCGCTTCCATCAGTTTCGGCTGGGAGAAATCGGGATCTCAAGCGTGGTTGCCGGGGAACTCGCTTATGGTGTGGCCAAGAGCGGTTCGGAGCGCAATCGCCGCGCGTTGGAGATGTTTCTCGCCCCGCTGGAAATCGCGCCTTTCGATGAAAAAGCTGTTTGGACCTACGGCGATCTGCGTGTGGAACTTGAGCGCCGTGGCGAATCGATTGGAGCGCTTGACACCATGATTGCCGCGCATGCGCTGAGTTTGAACGCAGTGCTTGTCACCAACAACGCGCGGGAGTTTTCCAGAGTCAAGGGCTTGCAACTGGATAACTGGGTGGTTCAACCGTTTTCCGGGTGATACCTGTCAAACGCGAGTGAACTCATGGACCGAAACGCAAAATTGGTTTTCGCAAACATAGCGTCTCACACTCTGACCTGAAGATCCAGGCAAACGCAATAACGCCGGTGGATAAGCGGTTACTTTCGCCGAGCGCGAATGCTTGTCCTGCACCAAGCGCGCGGCGATGCCGGTGCCCCCTCTAGCGCAACCGGCTCAGCGCTGGCTTATCGCAGACTGCGCTTTATCGCCGCAGCGACGATGGGTTTGGCCCATTCAGGCGTATTTGTCAGGTCCAGGCCGTTAAGGATGTTTCCATGCTCCATGTGCAATAACCAACACCGGCTCGGGGACTCGGCTGTGGCTGGGTCCGCGTCGGCGCTGTTGTCATAGACACGCAGCGCGGTGAGATGCGGCAGCAGATCGATTAGATTGAGGCGGCTGTGCACGTAACGCGGCGGATGTCGGCTAGCGCTGATCCGCAAGTTTTCAGCGCCAAGGCGGTGTATTTGACTGCCGTCGTGTGCCCCGTTATGATTAGCTAATGTAGTGGACTAACTGCAGTATTGCTAACAGGGGAAATCATGACTACCCAATTCAACATACATCAGGCCAAGACGAATTTGTCGCGACTCATTGAGCGCGCTGGCCACGGCGAGGAGATCGTGATCGCCAAAGCGGGCAAGCCAATCGCAAGATTGGTGGCCTTCGATCAATGCCGTGAGCGCAAGCCCGGGTTGGTCAAGGGGCGTCTGACTGAGGCGTTCTTCGAGCCGCTGCCTGCCGGCGAGATAGAAGCGTGGTACCGGTAAGGCTGTTGCTGGACACCCACGTTTTGCTGTGGTGGCTGTTCGATGACCCGCAATTGCCGCGGCAGGTTCGTGAAGCCATCGCGGACCTGGACACTCAAGCGTATGTGAGCAGTGCTACGGGATGGGAACTTGCCATCAAATCCAGGCTTGGAAAATTGCCCTACGCACAGGAGGCCGTGAGTAATCTGGCCGCGCTGGTGCGCGAGTCGCGTATGGAGGTGCTGCCGATAACCCTGGCGCATGCCCTGGCGGCAGGCGCACTGCCCGGGCCGTTGAAAGATCCGTTCGATCGCATGCTCATCGCACAGGCGCAAATTGAAGGCCTTACGCTCGTGTCTATCGACAAAGCCTTCAAACGCTATAAGGTGCCGCTGCTTTGGGGGCGCGGCGCGCCAGCGGAACAATAGTGAAAGCCTGCTGGACGATGCGTCCAAGGCGAAAGCCAAGCCAGGCTGGACGCCGCGTACGAGTTTCGCCGAGCTCGTGGCCGAAATGGGTGCGCGAAGACATCAAAGCCGCCGAGCGCGACGAGCGGGTGAAGCGGCACGGGTTCGTGACGTTCGAGCGGCATGAGTGAGG
>JBCKLP010000145.1:0-6189 GCA_038903735.1 Burkholderiales bacterium
TGACCTTTCCATGATATCGGCATCACCTAAAAGGAACTGCTCCGCATTTGAGTCAATTGGCCGGAGATCCAGCACCGACGCGGCTTTCCACGATCTCCTCCTATGGCAACTGCGGTTTTTAGGATGAAACGTCTGACGTAGCGCGAACTATTCCGCGGTCAAAGTGGCTCGCGACCGACTCAGTTCGTGAACCGCATCAACCAGCACCTGCACGTTTTCCGGTTTGGTGGACGGGACAATGCCATGTCCAAGATTGAAAATATGGCCGGGCCCTGGCCCAAAGGAGTCCAGCACTTGGGCTACCTGCTCGCGAATGACATCCGCAGAGGCGTGCAGGACGGCGGGATCGAGATTTCCCTGCAGCGCAACGCGATCACCTATGCGCCTGCGCGCTTCGCCAATTTTCAGTGTCCAGTCCAATCCAACCGCGTCGCAACCACTACGCGCAATTGCTTCAAGCCAATTACTGCCGCCTTTGGTAAAAACGATGCTCGGAACACGCCGGCCGTCGCGGATACCATGTAAATTGGAAACAATTTTTTCAATGTAGGCGAGTGAAAATTCTTCATAGGAAGAATGCGCGAGATTGCCGCCCCAGGTGTCAAAAATCATGATCGCCTGGGCCCCGGCCTCAATCTGTGCGTTCAAATAGGCAGTAACCGAGAGCGCGTTGATCTCCAAAATGCGGTGAAGCAGTGCCGGCTCGCCATAGAGCATCGATTTGATGATGCGAAAATCGGTGCTGGCACCGCCTTCAATCATGTAGCAGGCAAGGGTATACGGGCTGCCGGCGAAGCCAATAAGGGGCACGCTGCCATCCAGGGCACGGCGAATCTGGGATACCGCGTCAGTGACGTAGCGAAGATCCGCATAGGGGTCCGGCGGGACGATCCTGGCGACATCAGCGTAGTTCCTAAGGGGGCGTTCAAAGCGCGGGCCTTCCCCTTCCGTGAAATACAAACCAAGGCCCATTGCGTCAGGTATTGTCAGGATATCCGAGAAAAGGATTGCCGCGTCCAGATTGAATCTTTCCAGGGGCTGGAGTGTTACCTCGGTGGCCAGAGACGGTGATTTTGCCAATTGGAGGAAACTGCCTGCTTTCTTTCTCGTCAGCAAATACTCAGGAAGGTAACGCCCCGCTTGCCGCATCAACCACACGGGTGTGTATGGTGTTGGTTGGCGCAGCAAGGCGCGGATCAGGGTATCGTTTTTGAGTTTATCCATGGTCGCCGAAAGTATGGCTTCTCGTCTGATGAAAGTACCCCTGCGGGGCGAACTACGGTCGTGGCACAACGCGACAAGATTGTGCAAGCGACGCAAGCTATCGTGGTTGCATCAGCTTCCCGGTTATGAAGTCCCATTCCTCATGGCTCACTGGAGTTATTGAAAGGCGATTTCCTCGTGCCAGAATCTGCATCCCTGCAAGCTCCGGATGCGCCCTGAGCGTCGCCAAGTCGATCAATCGAGTTTTGCGAATAAGTTTCACGTCCACGTTATACCAGCGTGGGGTCTCTTTTTTGGATGCCGGATCGAAATAGGGGCTCTTGGGATCGAATTGTGAGGTATCGGGGTGTGCCTCAGAACACACTTCGGCCAAGCCGGCAATTCCTGGTACAGGGCAACTCGAATGGTAAAAAAACACCCGGTCGCCAACCTGCATATCCTTCATCATAAAATTACGCGCCTGATAATTGCGTACGCCAAACCAGGACGTCCGTTTATGTCGAACAAGGTCGTCCATGCTGAACTCATTCGGCTCGGATTTCATCAACCAATGTCGCATAGCCAGACGATGCCCCCCTTCTTGCATATTACATTCAGAATCCAGAACGGATTCCGGTGCGGGCCCGAAGAATTATCAGAAGTCATGCGGCTCTGCATATGTTGCCAAAAAACGAAACGCAGGCGCACGGCGCCTGCGTAATTTCCGCTTACTGACTAACAATCGGGTGCCCCCCGCCATTGCCGTTGAACCCTTGTCCTGAACCATTTGGTTCAAGGTGGTCGCTTTCCTGTCGCATCAGGTACGTCCGACGAGGGACGCGCACAACAGCGGCAAATGGTCGGCAACGCGTTTCAGCTATTGGTTCAAGAAACTACGAGTCCTGGCGTACAAAGCAGGGGACGTAAACTTCGGCAACATCCCGTTAATTCATTGACACTGTAGATAAGAAAACCACCAGAGGATTCAATCCTGCAATCAGCCTCTAAAGCAGTTTTTCCTGAGTCTCCAATGCCAGATCAAGAGTTGCCTGCATTGAACTGATTCTACGCCGGTAGGACTCCAAGTCAATGCCCGAAGCAGAGCCCCGCGACCCGAGCAACTCGTTGGCAATATTCAGTGCCGCCATGACTGCAATGCGCTCGGCGCTGGCAACTTTGCCAACGGCCTTGATCTCATTCATCTTGCGATCCAGCAGCGATACTGCAGAAAGCAGATCCTCGCGCTCTCCATCACTACAAGCCACTTTGTAGGTGCGCCCCATGATGGTGACATCAAGGGTGTTATTCTTGGTATTCATTCCGGCATCTGTTTGAGAAGATTTTCCAAGCGTGAGCGTGCGCCTTCAATTTTCTCGGCGAGTGCCCGCCGGTCACCCTGCAAATCTGCAAGATGCTGCCGCAGCTCGCGATTTTCCTCGCGCAGTCGCTGGCAAAGCTGGGCGGTTTGCCGGATTTTCTCCTCCAGCACGGCGAATTCGGCATCCATTGCGACACTATAGTTTGGAAAATCCTGTTAAGTCAAGGTGTAACAGACCGTTCTCAATGTGGATTCATACTCCATGCCTCCCATGGCCGAAGCCAAAGAGCCGCCCGCAATGGATGACGCAGGAGCACCCGCATACCAGAATCCTCCACAGTGTCATACTGGGGCGCCCGTTGCGCTTGTCCACCGCCGGTGCGATCTGGGTCTCCAGCAGCGCGAATATCTTCGATCGCAGCGCCTCGGTGACATAGATGTGCTGCAAGCCTTTGAGAATCTTCGGCACATCATCTCGCGATTTCGGATCGAACTGGATTTGTGCGACATCCACTTCACCGACTTGCATCTGCATGTTCTGAATCAATCGCATCACCATCTCCCCGTTAAAATCACACCGCTCAGGAGACAACGCTTCGCCGAGCAATCCGCATACATACCGCACCCCGAATACGAAGACAATTACGAAGAAAATTTGGCCGCCCACAACAAGCACATTCGCTTGCGAAGATTTCAGGGAATTCCCGCCTCCAGCCCCTCACAGCAGCGCACAAAAACCCCCACTTGCCCGTATCATTCGCCTCATCTTCACCCCCGCAAAATGCCTCGAAACACGCACCAATACTGGCGTTGCGAGGTTTTGAGTCAAGCACTATTTATAAATATCTTCATTCCGGTCACTATTCGAATTTGTCGCCAACGTGCAGTTTCATCCGGTGGAACCCGCGCAGCGTCAGGCTCGCCCTGATCGCCAATTTCTAAGATGCCGTTTCGCGAGCAGATGATCACGGCGTTCTGTCCCGCACCACGATTCTCGCACCACTCATGCTCGAGAATTTCGGTTCGCGCTCGTTCTTATTCCTGCTGATAGCGCACCCCAAAAAACAGGTTGGTTGCCGGCGTTGCAAAGTTGCGCGCAACTTCATACTTTTCATTGCTGAGGTTGTTCAGTCTTCCAAACAGCGACCACCCTCCGTTCAGCCGGTAACTGGCAAACAGGTTGACGATCGTGTAGGCTTTCATGCGCGTGTTATTCGCCGGGTCGTCAAAACGTGACCCGGAAAAGAGTCCCTCCGCGCCCACCTGCCAAGCATCGAACTCGCGCACGGCAGTCACCGCTCCATGCTCTCTTGCGCGGCGTGTCAGTTGCCTGCCGGTAATTTCGTTGCGCGGGTCTTGCAGATCAAGGCTTGCCTTGAGCCGCCACCTGCCGACATTTCCTGCTCCTGAAAAAGTCCAACCTTCCAGCGTCGCCCGGTTGACGTTGAAAACACTGCAGTTGAATGTCACCGGATCGCACTGCACGGTGATCAGGTCGCGTACCTTGTTGCGGTAGTGAACCACCGATGCCTGCAGTCCCGTTGACTCATAGCGCAAGGACAGTTCCTGATTGCGCGCCGATTCGGGTTTCAGCGCGGGATTTCCGCCGTAAAACAGGGCCGGATCAAACCGAAAATACAAATCGTTGAATGTCGGCGTGCGGAATGCCGTGCTCGTGCCGACGCCGGCGCGCCATCGCGGCGCGAATTGATAACCATAACCTAGCGACCCGTTGGTGCGCCCGCCAAACTGGCTGTTCAGGTCCCTCCGCACGCTCGCCTGCAGCAAATTGGCACCAAACCCGCCCTGATAGCTGGTAACCACTGACTGAATATTGCGCGATGTCTCCGTAAAAGCGGTGCTGCCCTGAACCTTCTGCTGCGTTCCTTCGTAAGCAAGCATCAGGCGCCCAGCGTCGCCGCTGAAGTCGTTTTGCCACGAAAACTGATCCTGGTCGGTGCGAAATACGCTCTGCGTTTCCGCGGGTTTCACAGGATCCAGCGAGAAATTGGTGTAATCGTCGGTGGCGCGGCCGAGCCGCAATGTGCTCAACCATGAGGCGGAAATCTTGCTGCGGAGATTGACCGAGGTGTTGGTCAGTGTCTGCTTGACGCGATTATCATAATTCGAGGTGCAGACAATACCGGTCGTGTCGCAGTTTAGCCCGTCAAAATGCACTCTCGCGTCGCTCCACAACACATTGAGTCCGAGCTCGTGGGCGGCGCTCAAGCGCTGTATGACCGAACCGGTCAGGCTGCGATTGCGGTAGCCATCGGCATCCGGATTGAAAGGATCAACGAAAGCATTGAGATTAGGGCGTGCCGCCGAGAAGCCTTTGCTGTCCGTGAGGCCAAGTTGCAGCGCATAACGGGTGTCCCCGCTCTGGCCAGCCACACCGGCACCCGTTTGGACCGTGCCATAACTGCCGAAGCCAAAGTGCAAATTTATTTTTGGTGGACCACTACCGCGACGGGTGAAAATCTGCACCACCCCACCCAGGGCATCAGCCCCATAAAGGCTGCTGGCAGGTCCACGCAGAATTTCAATGCGTTCGATCTGCGCGAGGGGGATATGCTCAAGTGCGGCTTGGCCGGCTGTCGCAGAGCCGATACGCAGACCGTCAACAATGACGAGCGTCTGTGTAAAACTGGCGCCGCGAATCGATATGCCGCTGGTCTGGCCCATGCCACCGTTTGTGACTATTTCCAAGCCTGGCTGCATTTGCAGAAGCTCGGTGAGCGAGGCCGGCCCTGCGCGCTGAATGTCCTCCTCTGTGATCACGGTGATGTCACTGACGACGGAATTGGTCCGGCTCGGAAAACGCGTTGCGGTCACCACCACCGCTTCATCCTGGGCCCGGCATTGGGGGACAATCAGAAAACACGAAACCACTACAGCCGTGTACCAGCGCCGCATGACGACTCCTTTCACGAACCGCAACCCCGCAGTCCGAAAACAACGATGAATGGAATCGCGGTGCAACCGCGCAGACATGTCTCGCGCCTGAGCCGCAATACCAGGATGTCGATTGAGGCCGGTCTCCGGGCTCGTGGTTGAGGCGCATCGCCTTCCCATGAGCAAATGCTCACAGTGGCAAATCCGGAGGTCGAGGTTCCGACCTGGATCAAGAGATTGACGCGCAGACGCACACTTACCGTTGCGGGGGCAGCAGAGGAATCGGCGCGGAGTCCCCACCCCATCGCCTTGCCGGCATTGGCTACCAGCCCGGAGACGCGGCGCGAATCCGCCCCTCACCTCTTTCCCGTTTCACCCGACCGCGCGAATGGCGAGGTCGGACACCTCAAACGATTGAGGTCAATGGTAACTTAATTAGTGCCTGCCAGAAAACCCCTATTTTTTAATGTACATTCCCTTGGTGCCGCGGGAGACCGCGAATCTGGGAATTGCCTGGAATCTGTCAGAGGCCACTCGGCTCGGTGCTTCCATTGCCCATGTTGGCAAGTAGCGCTACGACAATGATCAGGCCAATACCTTTCCAGGGCAGATGCCGTCTTACGAAACCCTGGGTCTGCAATTCAGCCATCGCGTGCGTGGCATGACCTTGCGCGCCAATGCGACAAACCTCCTGAATGAGCGCTATTACTCCTATGCAATCCGCAATGGCGCGGGCACCTCGTACAATGCCTATCCGCAGCCTGGTCGCGGCC
>JBCKLP010000146.1:0-6186 GCA_038903735.1 Burkholderiales bacterium
CCAATATAGGATTCAAGCAGTGGCAGGTTTCGCACTCAGCCTGTGGAGACGCAGGCTTTGCTGCCTATGGTTTTCGAAATCAGTCCACCTTCGACCACTAGCTGTGCCAGATTTACCTGGGGTCGCAAGATATCTGCCCCGGAATCGTCACTGAATTGCGGTCACCCGTTTTTCGCACCTCTTGCAACGGCACCAGATAGGCCCCAAGAACCCGCGCATCAAGGTTAAACTTTGCGCCCCACAATACTTACGGGCGTTGCCCGGGGCATCCAAGAAAGCAAAATGAATTCCTCTTTCCTCCTCTCAGCAAGAACAATTGGTTTCGATTTACCTTTGGCAAGGTTGATCTGCGGTCTGATGCTCACCCTGCTGCTGCCAGGCCTGGCGAACGCGCAGGTCATGTTCTCCCTCTTCGTGGGCACCCGCGCCGAAGTGGCAGAACGCATGATCAGTCTGGCAAAGCCGAAATCCGGTGAACTGGTCATGGATCTGGGCTCGGGCGATGGCCGCCTGGTGATCAGCTCTGCCAAGGCAGTCGCCGGCGTCAGGGGTCTGGGCGTTGACATCGATGCCAAGCTGGTGCGCGAATCCTCAGGGCGCGCCTGGGTCGAAGGCGTCAGCGACCGGGTCAAATTCCTGCAACAAAACGTGTTCGACGCCGATCTCAGCAAGGTCGATGTGATCTACATGTGGCTGTTCCCGGAACTGATGCGCCTGCTGCGCGACAAGATTCTCAATGAGGCCAGGCCCGGCACCCGCGTCGTCACCCAGATGTTCGACCTGGGCGCCTGGCAGGCCGATGCGGTGGACACCGAGCAGGCCAGCGTGCGCATGTGGATCGTCCCCGCCAAGTTAGAGGGCAACTGGAACTGGGAACTAACGTTGCCGGGCACGAAAAAGAACAGCTACGCGGCGGTTTTCGACCAGCGCTTCCAGCAGGCCGACGGCGTGGTGCGCGTGGGCAATGTGCGCCGCGCGACCCGCGAATTCAAGATCAATGGCGAGGACATCTCCTTCACCCTGCACATTCTCCTGCCGGGCCTGAGCACCGGGCAGGAGCACGAGTTCATCGGCAAGGTGAAGGGCAATGTCATCGAAGGCAAGGTGCGCATCCACAAGACGATGAAGGGTGAGACCGACACGCTGGATTTCGTCGACTATCCCTGGCGCGCCGTTCGCAGCGCGAAATCCGCCTATTTCAATCCGACGGGCCTGGATCAGCCGCGCTGATACCTCTGGCCGCGTCCGGACAGGCGCGACCGGAGCGGCATCCCCTTAGAGCGAAGGGATCGCCTTGAGCGCCGGGAACCAGGTTCCGAGCAGCGTTTCCGGCCAGGCCATGTTCAGCAGTTGATGGAACACAAAATAAAATAGCGCCAGCAGTACCAGCGCCTGCGGCAGCACCAGCTTCCAGGGCTCGCGGTTCTCCAGACGCATATAGGCAATGACAAAGAGGGGCACGGTCGGTATCAGGCCGATCACCGCCATGCTGACCATTAACGAGACCAGCCATGCAAAAAAGGTAGCTCCCCGCCTCATGATCGTGCGCATGGGCAGATCGCCCGTATCCGCGGCGAGGTCCATATGTATTTTCTCTACGACTTTCGACTGCACCAGTTGCGTGAGATCAACCGACTGCACGGGCTTGCGGAAGATGGCGTTCGCCGCACTTGCCAGCACGAAGGCGAGGCTCGCCGTACCGACAATCACCGGCACGATGCGCGCCGAGGCATTCCAGCCGAAAGACTGCCACAGCATCAGCACCAGCAGCACCGTCAGCAGCGCATAAAACGCGTGGGAGGCGCGCCACACGGGCATGCCGAACCCGCTCAGCATGCCGCGCAGCCCCCCTTGCGTGCGCCAGTCCTGTACCAACGGCCGCAGGAGGCCGAAGATGGCCAGTGCGAACAGGATAACTACCAGCGGCCGTGTCAGCCAGTCCCAGCCGTAGCGCTCCATCGAAATGAACATGTAGCGCTCGAAAATGTCCCCCAGCACGAATCCGAGCAGCAGTGGCGGGCGCGGCCATTTCATCTGCTTCATGATCCAGCCCAAGACGCCAAAGGCGAGCAGCACGAACAGATCGCCCCACTGGCGCGAGCCGCTGAAGGCACCCACATAAACAATGGCCAATACCGAGGGCAGGATCAGCGTGTAGCGCAGCGTGGCGAGAAGCGCGAACTTGACACTGAAAAGATAACAAAGGCCCGCGCCGACGATATTGGCCAGCGCAATGCTCCACACCATCGAATAGGTGATGTGCAGATTCTTGGTGAGCATTTCGGGCCCGGGAATCAGCCCGTGCATGGCGAACGCGCCAATCAGCACCGCCATGCCGGCGCTGCCGGGCACGCCGAAGGCCACGGTGGGCACCAGCGCGCCGCCTTCCTTGGCATTGTTGGCGCTCTCTGAGGCGATCACGCCGCGCACGTCACCCGTGCCGAAACTCTGCTGCGCGCCCTTCTCGGTGCGCACCGCATGACCATAGGCCAGCCAGTCAATGATGGCACCGCCTATGCCCGGAATGGCCCCGAAGAACGCGCCTATCCAGGAACAGCGCAGGATCAGCCACCAATGGCGGAAACAATCCTTCGCGCCCTCCCAGCGGCCACCCTTCAGATCGTACATTTTGCCGCTGATGGCCTTGCGCGATATCGCCAGATCGCACAACTCGGGCAAGGCAAACAGGCCCAGCACCACGGGAATCAGCGGCACACCTTCCCACAAATAAATGCTGTCCAGCGTCCAGCGCTGGGTGCCGCTCTGCGGATCGGTGCCCACCATCGCCAGCATCAGTCCGAAACAACCCACCGCGAGGCCACGCAGCGGCGTGTTGCCCGAGAGCACCGCCACCATGGAAATACCGAACACCGCCAGCGCCAGCAGTTCGGGCGAGCCCACCGAGAGCACCAGCGGACGGAGCAGTGGAATCGATACCGCCATCAGCGCTGCGCCAAACAATCCACCGAGGAGTGATGACATATAGGCCGCCGACAGCGCGCGCCCGGCCTCGCCGCGCCTTGCCATCGGCAGTCCGTCGAGCACCGTGGCGGCAGACCCCGCGCCGCCGGGAATGCCAAACAGGATGGCCGGAATCGGATCGCCAGTGGCGGTGGTCGAGGCCAGGCCGAGCAGGAAGGCGAACGCTGTCACCGGGTCCATGCCGATGGTGAAGGGAATGAGGATCGCGGTACCGGCAACGCCGCCGATGCCCGGCAGAATTCCCAGTATCAGCCCCAGCAGCGCGCCGAGAAATAGGAAAGCCAAGCGCGAGGGCTCCGACATCGCCACGAGCGCCTGCCAGGCGGCATCGAGCATGCTTGCATCCATCGGTGTTGCTATTCCTTAATCAAAAAAATCACCCGCCGGCGCGCAATTGCAGCACACACGCAGCTCAACAGGATTAAATTCCGCCAACCCTCGCCAACCCCATTTGCCGCCATGCGCCCCCTCCCGCGAAAACCCGCGCAGCCTAACACCATTACAATCCGCACTCCCTGAAACCGGATGATCGCATTCATGAACGTAAAACTGAAACCCTCGGCCACCCGCATCGATGAGCCCAGTGACATCGACCCCAATATCGGCTGGGGCTCGGACATCGCCGCGCAGATGCTGCGGCGTCTGGAGATTCCCTACATAACGCTCAATCCAGGCGCGAGCTACCGCGGCCTGCATGACAGCCTGGTGAATCATCTGGGCAACCGCATGCCCGAGATCATCATGTGTCTGCACGAAGATCACGCGGTCGCGATTGCGCACGGCTACGCCAAAGTCACCGGCCAGCCCATGGCGGTGGCCCTGCACAGCAACGTCGGCCTCTTGCACGGGGCTATGGGCATTTTCAATGCCTGGTGCGACCGCCAGCCCATGCTGATCCTGGGCGCCACCGGGCCCGTGGATGCCACGCTGCGGCGGCCCAACATCGACTGGCTGCACACCTCGCAGGACCAGGGCGCCCTGATCCGCAACTTCGTCAAGTACGATGACCAGCCGGGTTCCGCCGCGGCCATCCCCGAATCCATCCTGCGCGCCTGGCAGCAGACCGCCACCGCACCCTGCGGCCCGACCTATGTCTGCCTCGATGCCACCATTCAGGAAGGCGCCCTCGATGCCGAAATTGCGTTACCTGACCCGAAGCGCTTCCTACCCGCACCCGGCCCCCCGACCCGCGGCTGCTGCGGTGCAGGCGGCTGCCAAGGCGCTCGCGGGCGCAAAGAAACCGGTGATTCTGTTCGGCCGCCTGCGCCGCACCGAAGCAGACTGGAACAAACGCGTGGCACTCGCAGAGAAACTCGGTGCCCGCATGCTCTCCGACCTGAAGGCCGGCAGCATGGTGCCCACCGATCATCCCCTGCACCTGGGGCAGCCGTTCAACAATCTTTCCAAGGGCGCGGCCGAGGCGCTCAAAGCCGCCGATGTCATCCTGTCGCTCGACTGGAACGACCTGGGCGGCGCGCTGCAGGTGGCCTTTGACAAGCAGCCGCCCACCGCCACCATCATCCATGCCGGCCAGGACATGCAGTTGCACAATGGTTTCGGCAAGGAACATCTGGAGCTGCCGCCGGTCGATGTGCACCTCTATGGTGATCCCGATGTTGCCGTGGAAGAATTGCTCGCCGCACTGGCAGACCACAAATCAGCCGCACCCGTCGCGGTAAAAAAGCCTGCGGTGCCGGCGGCGAAGGAAGCGAGCGACAAGCTCAACCTGCGCCACATTGCGCAGGCGTTGGCCGAAGCCTGCGGCGAGCAGCCGGTCAGTTTCGTGTCGCTCTCGCGCGGCTGGCCGGTTGACCTGTGGCCGCACCGCCACCCGCTGGATTACCTCGGCAAGGACGGCGGCGGCGGCATCGGCTCGGGGCCGGGCCTGAGCATAGGCGGGGCGCTGGCATTGAAAGGCAGTGAGCGCCTGGCGGTGAGCGTGCTGGGTGACGGCGACTGCATGATGGGGGTTAACGCCTTCTGGACCGCGGCGCGTTACGAAATACCGCTGCTAACCATCATCGGCAACAACCGCTCCTATTACAACGACGAGCTGCACCAGGAAAGCGTGGCCCTGAAGCGCGGCCGCAACACCGCCAACCGCTGGATAGGCCAGGGCATAGACCATCCCGCGCCCGACATCGCCAAGATCGCCGAAGGTCAGGGCGTGCTGGGCATCGGGCCCATCAAGCGCGTGGAAGACCTCGCCGAGGCCATGCAGCGCGGCGTCGCCGCCATCAGAGCCGGCAAGCCCTGCCTGATCGACGTGCACATCGACCCCCACCACGGCCGCAGCCTGCGCGAATCGATGCAGGTGCGGGGGACGGAGGGACTGTAGGCGGAGGGTAGTGATTCAGGCGGGGCCCGGCACAATCTGCTGGCACCCCCATGAGGCGACTCCACCCATGGAAATATACCAATATTGCAATTAAATTATATGATTTGTGTACGCCAATAATCGGCTAATTTTTTAAAAGTTTGAAATTGATTCCGTTCCTGGAGGCCGCGCCAGATCCGTCTGTCGGCCCCTAAACGCGCAGCAAACCGGCAGGGTCGCTCAAGGGCGCCCACCGCTACGTCGTCATGGCAAACACCATGTCGCTCACGAATCGGCGGAAAGACTCGTTCTCGACGAACTGCTTGTAGACCTGCGTGTCGTCCTTGAGCAGCACCTGCATCACCTTGCCCAAGGCCTGGTCGTGCGCCATGCGCGCTGTGTGCGGCGTGTTTTCCTTGGCCTTCCTGTAGGCCGCGTCGGCCGCGACCTTGGGGGCGATTTCTTCGCGGATGCGCTTCGCAACGCGGTCCGAATCCGTGAACAGCGTGCCGAAGTGTTCGTTGAAGTTTTTCAGGATATTGCTTAGCCGGTCGAGCTCGGGTTCCCGCTGATACGCCACCGCTAAAGCTTGGAAACCTTGTACGACCCACAGCATCCGTGGAGAACGCCAGCGCCGCTATAGCCCAGCCATCAAGCAGCCAAGTCCCGCATTACGACAGGGTCGTGTTCAGCCGAAGTCACGGTGGGACACGACCCTTTTTTACCCTCGAATAGGGTGAGACTCTGAGCCGGTTTCAAAGCGGGACGTAACAGCTGTTGCCTCACGCTGCAAACTCTCCTGCTTTCTGACGATGCAGCTCACGCTCGCGTAGTGCAGGTCAAAGGCTTGGGCGATTTGTTGCTGGGTGTGGGCTCCACTTGCAAAG
>JBCKLP010000147.1:0-6175 GCA_038903735.1 Burkholderiales bacterium
GTTCTTCACGTCGGTGACGAGCAGATTGTTGAAGGTGAATTTCTCGCCATTCAGTTCCACGCCCAGGGCCTCGTTACCACGGGCACCGGTGGCGAGGATGTTCGCGAACGTGGAGTCCTCCACCAGCACGTCGTAGTTTTTCTTGATGGCGGGGGGCTTAGCCACATTGGCCATGCTGTCGAGGCCGTTGGCATTGCGATCGCCGGTGGCGCCGTTGCACTCGAAGCGACGCACCACCACGCTCTTCGTGCGCCCGAGGAAGATGCACGCGGCGGCGTCATTCGAGGCCATGCCGGAGACGCTGCTCGCCTCCACCCGCAGGTTCGACACGCTGGCGAAGGTCATTCCGTTCAGGCCTCCCGCCGGGGGGCTGCCGGAAAAGAGGTGCTTGATGCCCGCGTCATTCCTGACCGTCACATTGGACACTGTGACGCCGTCGATGCTGTTTTCCCACCCGCCTCCGGTGACGGGAACCGTGCTGGAGCGGCCGAAGACAACAATGCCCCCCGAGAACGGTCGCACGAAGATGTTCCCAAGGTCGCCGTACTCGCCCGCCTTGCCGACGTTGCGCATATCCAGCCGGGTGAAGGAAAAGTTGGCGCAGCGGCGGGCCGGCGGTTCCACGTCGCACACCAGATACACGCCCGCACCGGTGAGATCCCGCAGCGTACCGTTGGTGACCGTCACGTTGGAGACGCCATTGATCTCGATGCCGGCGTTGGCACCGGAAGATGCGGAGGGCGGCATGGACAGCGTGTGCCCGGCGAGATCGAGCGTGACCCCGTCAGCAGCGATCCGGATCACGGGCGAGCCGGCAGCCAGGCCGCCGGCAAGCGCATCGCCACCAAGCCGGTAGTACCCCGGCGTGCTGATCACATAAGTACCCCGCACCAGTTCCACCGGGTCGATGAATTTCACGGGCTGGAAAGTGGCACAGGAGGCTGCGAGCGGCACGAGCAAGGCCAGCAGGCGGCGCTTCGCAGACGTCGAGGCAAACCGAGGTTTCGTATTCATGCGCCCACTCCCGTGTTCGAACAAGGTGAAGACTGCCCGCGGTACAGCGTTCCATTCCGGCGTCTGATTGACCTATTGTAAGCGTGTAAGCGCGAAGTCCGGCGCCCGCTCCGCACCTCAGGGGAATTGTCACTTGGCAGGCATGGCCTCAAGCTGCTCCGCGGACTTCATCAGACCTTTCAGGATTGCATCGAGCACGTGCTGCGGGAATCCCTTGGGCAGGTGTTTCTGGACCGACGCTATGACGGCCGGCGTCGCGGCCAGAATGTCCTGGATCAGCAGCTCAGCCGATTCCCCAATGCCGCATTTCACCGCCATGGCATTGAAGTGTCTGCGCTGAATGTTCTTCAGCAGGTAGTGCTTGTTCTTGCCGCGCACCAACATCGCGAGCCTGGCGTTGTGCCATGTAATCTTGCTGGGCCCTTCGCCGATGATGGGCCAGATCGACAGGACATCGTAGAGCGGCGTCAGTTGAAAACGGCCCTGGTTGAGGATGCGGATACTTAAATTTTTCGCGTGGCCGGCGGTGGCGGCGAGCATCCAGAACAAGATTTGCGCTTTGAGCAGGCACGCCAGATCAGCATCGCGATTGACCGATCCTCGCAGAATCCGCGCAATATCGAGCACGCCTGGTCCGCGATCGCGCTCATACTTCATTGAGGAAGGCGTGGCGGTGGCCTGGCAAAAATCCTCCTGCACCAGGCGCAGCCAGTACTTCCCGCTCGAATGGAGCTGGCGGTCGAATCGCTCCACCACCAGCACCTTCTGCGATCCGAATCGGCCGATTTCGCAGCTTGCGACAGGCAAGCCATAGGCGCGCAGAATCCGCGCGCACAGCCATTCGTTCTCCACCGAGGTGCGCATGTCGGCCTGCATCCCGCCCACCAGCCCGAGTGGCAGCTTGAAAATGTGCGTCGTGGGCGTGGCGCCCAGCGGGCGGCACCACTTGCCGTCGTGTTGCAAAAAGGCGGTCTTTTCCTGAGCGCCTGCAATCGAAATACGCAAGTAGTCGTCTGCGAGGTGCCCCGCGATCGACGCCGGCGCTACGGTTTGGATAAGAGCCCGCTCGACCTCAGCCTCGGAGAGCGGCGCCGCATCGATCGTACGCACATCCTTCGGTTGCTCACCGGAGGCAAGCAGTTGCACCGCGCCGACACAATCCCGGCCGATCGCGGCAAGGAGGTCGAATGCGTCGCACGAATCGGTATGATAGCGATCCTGAACACGTTTGCGAATGTGAGATCGGCATCGGGCAGCAGATTGTCGAAATAGCACTCGACGGGCCGGCCTTTTATCGAACTACGGTCCAGACTGAACGGCAGAGACAGCGACAGCGGACGCCCTTCTTCTGACTCGACCCAGGTCGCGTCGTATTGGAACTCCGTCTCGCCCGCGCTGCAATGCGCCACTCGCCAGCCAGATTGCCGTTCACCCATACCGAGAGCGCGCGCGTATGGGATTTTCTGCCCACCCCTACCACTCCGTCCTGGATGAATGTTGCGTGGTCGGCCGATCCTGGATGACCAGTTCCAGGCCGAGCAGATTGGCAAGCTCCAGAAGCCGATCGACAGTGAGCGTGCCGGGGTTCGCTTCGATCTCGGACAAACGATTTTGACTGATAGCCAACTTTGCACCCAGCGCGCGCTGCGAGAGCTTGGAGGCGCGCCTGCGTGTCGCGAGGATTTTTCCCAACTGGGTGCCGTGGGTCAGGATCTGTTTCATATCAGCACGCTTATCGGTATTAACGATAAATGTAATATATCGGATATATCGATAATCGGATATATCGATAATTGTCAAATATCGCTTATACCGATAGCATTTCGAGCCATAGCCTGGCGCCAGGTTTGCCCCGCGTCAATCGTTGAATGTTTCCGTGTTGAACGTTTCCGTTTCCACGATTTGCGCTACGGTGAAGATAGAAAGCCTGGCTATAGACGAATGGCACTTACTTAAGGGCACTTCCGTACTTTAAGCCTGCTAAACCCGATAAAAACGTGCTCTTTTATCGCCTGACGCTGGTATTTGCTTGCCCTAAATGCTGCAATTGGCAAGGTAACGGCTTAAGTAAGTGCCATTCGGCTATAGACCTGCTGACTATCTGATGTGATTGGTGGCAAGGGCACACTCACGTTCCTCCTGTAAACCCGCGTGGATACAGGTTTTAGGCCGATTCGACTTGGTGAGTTACCCCCAAAATTACCCCCGCTTCGCATTCAGCCGGGGCCGCTGCCAAGAGTGTCATTCTTGAAGGCACTCGCTTGGGAGAGCATGCCGTTTGAAATTCGCTCCCAAAGAATCCGGGGGAAGTCCGATGCAAGGCGCTTTTCCACCGCTGCGAGCGATGGCGGGACATTCTTTATCAACTCCTGCATCTTGTCCCACACAGTCGGTACGCCACTTTTTTCAGCAAGCTCGCGATAGTGGCCCGCGCGAATTTCCATCAGCCTGTAATGCATGTTCTTGGCACGAAGTCCCATCGCCAGCCGCGCTTTCTGCGGAGAAAGTGAGCTGGCTCCGTGTCCGATGACGGGCCAGGCCGAGAGCACGTCATAGAGCGGCGTCAGGCGATAGCTGTCACCTGCACTGAGGAACACGGAAAAGTTTTTCGCGTGTCCATCTGTCGCAGCAAGCAGCCAAAAGGCCAGGTGCACCAGCAGGAACTGCTCACGGTCCGTGTCGGGCGAGGCACTACCGGAGAGGAGTCTCAATGCGTCTTCCATTCCGGGTCCACCGTCGGATTCGTATTTTCTGTCGGGCGGCACCGCGAGCGCCTGGCAAAAGTCTTCCTGAGGCAGCCTCGCGATCCATCGTTCGTCCATCCACTGGCGGTCGAAGCGCTCTACGATCAGCACCTTCTGGGCACCAAAGACTGCGATGTCGGATTTCGCCACTGAAAATCCAAGCTCGCGAAGAATCTGCGCGCAGAGCCATTCATTCTCGACCGACTCCGACATGTCGAGTTGCAGCCCTCCCCCGACAACGCCAAGCGGCAACTTCAATATGTGAGTCGTCGGAGTGGCTCCCCTTGGACGAATCCACTTTCCGTGTTGGCACAGGAGGGCCGTCTTTTCCTGGGCACCCGCAATTGAGATGCGAAACTCGTCACTATCCGGGTCCATGCCGGGCAATGGTTCAGCGGTGACACTGCGCAGAAGATGCTCGACCTCAGCGTCGCTGACCGGCACGCCGTCGATTCGATCAAATCCTTCCGGGGCCATCTCCGGAGGCAACAGTTGAACGGCGCCCACGCAATCTCGGCCGATGGCAGTCAGCAGTTCAAACGCTTCGGTGCCGCGGGTGCGAAAACGCCTGCTGAGCCGGCGGCGAATGTTGTCGTTGTCGGGCAGCAGATTCTCGAAGTAGCTCGATACGAGCGCGCCGCTAATCTCGCGAGAGGGTCCGATGGGGAGCGACAGCGAAAGCGAGCGCCGCCGTGGAGAATGCAGCCAGGTATCCTCATAAGTAAGGCGATGACCGCCAGTGCGGGTCCGCGACCACACGCCTACCAGCTCGCCGTTCATCCAGACATTGAGCTCGGTGCTCACCAGGAGCCTTTTGGCGTCGTATCCGACTGGGAAGCGTCGTCAGGGCGCGCGTCGCGCAGCACGATGTGCGCGTCCAAGGCGACGAGTAGCTGGAACAGTTGCGCGACGCTTACCGCCGCGGGGTTCTTCTCAATTTCAGCAATACGAACCTGTCCAACGCCCAGCAACTTGCCAAGTTGCGTCTGGGTCAGGCTTTTGGTCTTGCGCAAGGCGCGCAGGTGCTGCCTGATCTGTTCTGGAAAGCGGATCGGATAGTCCATTTGCGTATAATATCGCCTTCAAACGATAATGTAAATACATCGTTTTAAAACGATTTTTACATCGCTCTTAACCTATATATTCACAGTATCGTCTTTAAGCGATGAAGATTCAAAACAACAAGGAGACACGATGGGGCGCGAATTTACACGGCAGGAACTCTACGATCCGGTGTGGCGCGAGCCGTTGAGAACCGTGGAATTTGAATAGGCAGGATTTAACCAGCGGACTGGCACACTGACAGCCTGCTGTTCATGGATACGCTTACCTTTAGGAAGCCGAGATGGAGAGTTATATCAATCAAATCTTCAACGAAGACGCCCTCAATGGGCTTTCGCGAATTGATAATGGAACGGTTGACCTCATCGTTGCTGATCCACCCTATGGCCTGGGTAAGGACTACGGTAATGACTCCGACATGTTGGATGCGGCCGCGTACCTCGCGTGGTCAAAGGTCTGGATTGACCTGGCAGTCCCAAAGCTAAAGCCGACCGGAAGTCTGTATATTTTTCTCACCTGGCGCTACTCACCAGAAGTTTTTTGTTACCTTAAACAGCACCTCATTATGCTCAACGAGATCATATGGGACCGAAAGGTTCCGAGCATGGGAGGTAGCACCCGCAAATTCTCATCGGTTCATGACACGATTGGCTTTTTCGCGCTTACCAAGGATTATTACTTCGATCTGGACTCCATCCGAATCCCTTACGACGAGGAGACCAAGAAGGCTCGCTCCCGCTCAATCTTTGTTGGAAAGAAATGGCTTGAGGTTGGCTACAACCCGAAGGATTTGTGGAGCGTCTCTCGGCTCCACCGGATTCACAGCGAGCGCGAGGATCACCCAACTCAAAAACCTCTTGAGATAGTTGAGAGAATGGTCAAGGCAAGCTGCCCGCCGGGTGGTCTGGTCCTTGATCCATTCATGGGCGCGGGAACGACGGCTATGGCAGCTCGTCGCACTGAACGAAATTACGTAGGTTTCGAGCTTAACCCCTCTTATTGCGAATTGATCAAGGCCCGTCTTTCTGCGCCTCTGAATCAGCAGATCGACCTACTTGCTTAAGACATCTAATCGGGATCTACGCTGCCACGCCGGAAGAATTTGCCGCTGTGATCAGCGCCGACCACGAGAAGTACGGCAAGCTGGTACGGCAGATCGGACTCAAGGCAGAGTGATCGTTGCTGCCGTCCAATTTCCCTCTGTATTATTCTATGGTGAAATGAAAACATTTATTTTATGTACGCCAATGCTTGATAAGTTTTTACGATTGTCATGGAATTATACGCATTGTCCTTGAGGGATTTACAGGCCGGTGAAGACTGGCATAGAGTGGCCCCCAGGCCCACTTCGGAGT
>JBCKLP010000148.1:0-6161 GCA_038903735.1 Burkholderiales bacterium
CTATCATTACAAACCTTTGCGGGTTAAGTGAAATGGGCTGTTCGGGCCCATTTTTTATTTTCGTCGTTCCGATACACCGGATACAGGATAGAAATTGGAAGAACTGCTGAGAAAATCCTTGGAAGCCTTGGGTTATCAGCTGGCGGATTTTGAATTGTCCAATCGCGGCAGATATTTACGGATATTTATTGAGAAACGCGATACGTTGGGCGAGGTTGACGGTGGCATCAATATCACGGATTGTGAGGTAGCTACCAAGCATTTGCAAAGAGTCTTTGAGGTGGATGGAATCGATTATGACCGCTTGGAGGTTTCCTCGCCCGGCCTTGATCGAAAACTCAAGACTGGCGCCGATTTTTCGAGATTCATCGGATACGAGGCAGACGTGTATTTGAGGCTTCTCGTGTTTGGCAGACGACACATTATTGGTGTGGTCCGTGAGGTTTTTGAACAGAAGCTGGTGAAACTCGATGTTGACGGCGTTGAGTTCACCTTTGATATCGCCAATTTGAAGCGGGCACGTTTGGTGCCTAAGCTGTAGAGCAGGAGAAAACGACTGTGAGTCGCGAAATATTGCTTTTAGTGGATGCACTTGCACGGGAGAAAAACGTGCACAAGGAGGTTGTTTTTGGCGCCCTTGAATTGGCGTTGGCGTCTGCTACCAAAAAGCGTTTTAAAGAGGAGGTGGATGTCAGGGTCTCTGTTAATCGTGATACTGGTGAATATGAATCGTTCCGGCGTTGGCAGGTTGTGCCCGACGATCAATTGGAATTTCCGCCACATCAGATCTGTTTTACGGACGCGCAGAAGCAGTATTCGGACATTCGGCTGGTGGATTTCATCGAAGAACCATTGGAGGCAATCGAATTTGGTCGGATAGGCGCACAAACTGCAAAACAGGTAATTCTGCAGCGCATCCGAGATGCGGAGAGGGAGCAGCTTCTTCAAGACTTCCTGGCGCGCGAGGAAAAGCTCGTCTCCGGAACTATAAAGCGCATGGAACGCGGTGACGCAATAATAGAAATCGGCCGTCTTGAGGCGCGTATTCCCAGGGATCAGACCATTCCAAAGGAAAATCTGCGGGTAGGTGACCGCACCAGGGCCTTTTTGATGAGGATTGATCGTGCTGCTCGTGGACCGCAGTTGATTCTATCCAGAACTGCATCGGATTTCATAATCGAGCTATTCAGGCTAGAGGTACCTGAGATCGAGGAAGGAATGCTGGAAATAAAATCCGCAGCCCGCGATCCAGGTGTTAGGGCAAAAATTGCCGTACATACCAATGATCGACGCATAGATCCTATAGGTACCTGCGTGGGTATGCGGGGCTCCAGGGTGCAGGCCGTTACGCAGGAACTCGCTGGTGAGCGCGTCGATATCGTTCTATGGTCCGCTGATCCCGCGCAATTCGTAATTGGCGCGCTTGCTCCTGCTGAGGTCACCAGCATCCTGGTTGACGAGGAGCGGCACGCCATGGATGTTGTCGTTGATGAAGAAAATCTCGCGGTAGCGATCGGGCGAAGTGGTCAAAATGTAAGGCTGGCTTCGGAGCTTACCGGCTGGACCATCAATTTGATGACGGAGCAGGATGCGCAGAAGAAAAATGAAGAGGAGAGCGCCATTTTGCGTTCTTTGTTCATGGATAAGCTTGACGTCGACGAGGAAGTAGCAAACATTCTTGTTCAAGAAGGATTTGCAACTTTGGAGGAAGTCGCTTACGTACCCATTCAGGAAATGATGGAAATCGAAGGGCTTGATGAAGCGACTGTGAATGAGCTTCGCACCCGTGCTCGCAACGTACTTTTGGTGCAGGCAATTGTCAGCGAAGAGCAAGCTGAGAAAGCTGATCCGGATTTGAGAGAACTTGAAGGTATGGATAGTGAATTGGCGGCCAAGCTTGCGCAAGCGGGAATCAGGACGCTAGATGATTTGGGCGATTTGGCTGTTGATGATCTTTTGGAAATCAGTGCGATTGACGTTGACAGGGCAAAGGTTTTGATAATGAAGGCGCGCGAACACTGGTTCGCGCAGGAGTAGGTAAAAGTGGTGCAACAGGAAGTGATATGGCACAAACAAGCGTAGCCCAGTTTGCCGGAGATCTGAAAGTACCCCCGTCGGTGCTGCTTGAACAGCTTAAGGCAGCAGGCGTAAACAAGCGGGTGGCAGATGATGTTTTGTCCGACCAGGATAAGACCATGTTGCTGGATTATTTACGCAGAGCTCATGGAACCTCGGAACCCAAGACCAAGATCACCCTCACGCGCAAGCAGAGTTCGGAGATCATCAAAAAATCCGACTTAAGTGGCAAGGCCAGGACGATTCAGGTCGAAGTCAAGAAAAAGCGGGTTTTTGTCAAACGCGATCTTGGTGATGTGGTGGTGCCTGCAGAACAGGTTGCGACTCCACCTGCCGTTTCTGTTGCACCTGTCGTAGACGTGCAGGAAGTGGCCCTGCGTGAACAGGAGCAGCAGCGTCAGCAGGAATTGACTGACAGACAGGCGGCCGAGCAGGCCGAAAAGCTGGAGCGGGATCGTCGGATCGCGGAACAGCGAGAATCTGAATTGCAAAAGACAAAGGCGGGGGGCGCATCTGCCGCGCCCGCCAGTGCGGACACGACCCTGCATAAACCCAAGGTTGCCGATGCGGTTACTAAAGGGGATAAAAAAAGCAAAAAGAAAGAGGTTACGGTTTGGAAGGACGAAAGTGTAAAGAGGCGCACCATCAAGACGCGCGGGGATGTACAGGGAGCTTCGGGTTGGCATACACCCAAATCTTCGTCGCGTCAGCGTTTGGATGCAAAGGAGGAGGCTACGCATCAGTTCGAGGCACCAACGGAGCCTATCGTGCAAGAGGTGCACGTAGCTGAAACCATCTCGGTTGCCGATCTGGCACATAAGATGTCCGTCAAAGCGGCGGAGGTGATAAAAGTTCTAATGAAGCTGGGAAGTATGGTCACCATTAACCAGGTTTTGGACCAGGAAACCGCTATGATTGTCGTAGAGGAACTCGGCCATACTGCCGTGGCGGCCAAACTGGATGATCCCGAAGCTTATCTGGATCTCAAAATCGAACACCACGAGGTAGTGGCGACGGTGCGCGCTCCTGTGGTGACGGTCATGGGCCATGTCGACCATGGAAAAACGTCGTTGCTTGATTATATTCGCCGAGCAAAAGTTGCTGCTGGTGAAGCGGGTGGAATCACCCAGCACATAGGTGCGTATCACGTTGAAACGCCGCGGGGGATGATCACATTTCTGGATACGCCGGGGCATGAGGCTTTTACGGCGATGCGCGCCAGAGGTGCCAAAGCCACTGATATCGTGATCCTGGTTGTCGCAGCGGACGATGGTGTTATGCCGCAGACGATTGAAGCGATTCATCATGCGCGAGCAGCGAATGTTCCCATTGTGGTCGCCATCAACAAGATAGACAAACCCGATTCCAATCCTGATCGAGTCAAACAGGAATTGGTAGCGCAAAGTGTGCTGCCCGAAGAGTACGGGGGAGATTCTCCATTCGTCCTGGTCTCCGCCAAAACAGGTTCGGGCGTAGATGAGTTGCTCGAACAGATCCTTTTGCAAGCCGAGGTTCTGGAACTCGTGGCCCCTATTGACGCGCCGGCAAAGGGGTTGGTTATTGAAGCCAGACTTGATAAGGGGCGAGGGCCGGTTGCGACCATGTTGGTGCAGTCGGGTACATTGAACCGTGGCGATATCCTGCTTGCGGGCGCGGCATTCGGACGGGTTCGCGCAATGAATGACGAGAACGGCATGCCAATTCAATCTGCCGGTCCGTCAATTCCAGTGGAGATATTGGGATTGACCGAGGTCCCTTCGGCGGGTGAAGAGGCCATGGTGCTGGGCGATGAAAGAAAAGCCCGGGAAATCGCGCTTTTCCGTCAAGGTAAATTTCGGGACGTAAAGCTGGCGAAAAAGCAGGCAGCCAAGCTCGAAGACATGTTCGATCACATGAAGGAAAGCGGGGTGCGAATATTGCATCTGCTGATTAAGGCAGACGTGCAGGGTTCCCAGGAAGCGCTAGTCCACGCGCTCTCCAGACTTTCAACCGAGGAAGTAAGAATTACAGTCGTCCATACTGCCGTGGGAGGAATCACCGAATCGGATGTCAATCTTGCGATGGCATCAAAAGCGGTGATTATTGGATTCAATACCCGAGCCGACCGTGCGGCACGGAAGCTTGCAGAGTCGGCAGGCGTAGACATTCGTTATTACAACATCATTTACGAGGCGGTTGATGAAGTCAAGGCAGCGCTGTCGGGAATGCTTGCCCCGGAAAAGAAAGAAAGCATACTTGGGCTAGTGGAAATAAGGCAAATCTATCGTATCTCCAAGGTTGGAACAGTGGCTGGCTGCATGGTTCTTGACGGAGTCGTGAAGCGTTCATCACGCGTGCGACTGTTGCGAGACAATGTAGTGATGCTGGATGGTGAATTAGACACATTGAAGCGATTCAAGGACGATGTCCGAGAAGTCAAATCCGGATTCGAATGCGGATTGTCATTGAAAAACTACAATGACATCAAAGAAGGCGATCAACTGGAGATATACGAAGTACAGGAAATCGCACGCAGCTTGTAGTGGCGGGGCTGACGCCTTATTGGCGCGTATAAATCTGGAAATGCGAATGTAATTCAGTGACCTGCTCATAATCGAGAATTGGCAGTTTGCCCTTAGTATTGTTATTCAAAACAGGCGACTATGGCCAATCAGCAACGACGTCGGCGCATTGAGGAGCAGATTAAACGCGAACTGTCTGAAATACTTCGCGTTGAATTGAATGATCCTCGGGTAAAACTGGTGACGCTTTCCGGGGTTGAAGTCACTGCGGATTTGGCTTACGCTAAAATTTTCTTTACTGCGCTTGGATCTATCGAGTCCCGAAAGCTCGCAGAAGCCGGGTTAGAACACGCAGCCGGCTTTTTGCGAACTTCATTGGGCAAACGCCTAAGTGTGCACAATATCCCTGAGTTGCGATTCATATTCGATTCGTCGATCGAACAAGGCATTTATCTCAGCCGGTTGATTGATCGCGCTTTGGACGGTACATCAGACGGAAAGGATTAGACTGAAGCTCCAGCCTATCAGGGGAGGAATTTGGGGTGAAATCGTATTAGATTCATAAGGTTTCCGGTGGCTAGTTTGGTGCATACATGTAGCCATGTAATTGGCTTTATTTTGCTGCGTAATGGTGTAGCAAGTAGCCATGCACATCGATATCGTCCCCAACCGCGGTTCGCGCCCCGCCTATCTCCTGCGAGAGTCCTACCGCGAAGGCGCCCGCGTTCACAAACGTACCCTCGCCAACCTCAGACCTCCTGATCTCTTACCCACGTCTTGATGCCTGAAATGCTCTGAATTTGTTTTGAATTCAAGGAGGTAGATACGCCGTCAATGAAGTGTCGGTGATTGCGTCACGGATTTTGCGTTGCTCCCGATTTAGGGCAAAGTGTTCGGCAAACCACTCGCCGGAGAGCCACTGATGCCACAACAACAACTGCCACTGTTTGCGCAGGGCACCACCCTGATCACGATGCAACTGGGCTTCACGCGAGACGGTGAGGACATCACCTATCTTTATGGAAGCCTGCCGGTCTTCATTCACCGTGCTGACGATCTCGACACATTTCGCATGATCACGGCGCAATTCGTTGTCAACATGGCTGGCGAGATTTCTGGCTGGCGATATTTTTGACCTGTACCTGGGGCAGGATCAAGAACCTGGAGTTGTTGATGATGCGTTGCAGGTGCTTGGCGCGGGTGGTGTCATTCCAGCCGATCCAGCCATCGCGGGCGCGCATGCGCCAGGCCGGCGAGGAGAACTGTAGGCAAGCAATACGGTCCCCCGGTGGGGCGCTGCCTGGATCAGGTAGCGTAGATGCGCCCCAAAGGGCACCCGGTGACCCAGATAGTGATGGCGCTCGATCAGTTCGCGCCCCCCCCGTTGTTCGCTCGTTTGCACCCGCTGGAGCCAAACCGGTTGCAGCGCGCCCGATACCGGGGCTATGACCGGGCTTCGCGCTCAAGCCCCCACCGCGGTGCCCGCACCGCGCGGGCGGCCTTGGCGTAGGGTGGGCAAGCAGATCAGCGCTCTGCTCTGCAACTGATCGAGTAGCACCCGGCATTCAGCCGTCTTCATGCCCC
>JBCKLP010000149.1:0-6145 GCA_038903735.1 Burkholderiales bacterium
GGGCGAAGGCCCCTTGTTCATTACTTCCCTAGCGCTGCATCGCCTGCCACATCTTCTGCAGCCGCTTCACCGACACCGGCACCGGGGTTTTCAATTCCTGTGCGTAGAGTTGTACCCGCAACTCCTCCAGCAGCCAGCGGAACTGATCGAGCTGGGCGTCGGGCGCGGCACCGGCTTTCAACTGCTTTTGCGTTTCACGCTGCCAGGCGGTTCTGACGCTGGCGAGTTCCGCCATGGCGCGTCCGTCCCTCGCCGCGCCCTCCTGCCCCGCCGCGCGCATTTTTTCCAGCCGCAGGCCGGCGGCCTTCAGGTAGCGCGGGAAATGCTGCAGGCGCTCATAGGGCGTGGCGGAAATGAAACCTTTGCTGAGGAGACTGGCCTGCCACTCTTCGATGTCGCGGCAGGCGGCCGGGCAAGCTTTGGCATTGGCGGCGAGCTTCTTTTGCAGGCCCTGGTACTCGGTGAGGATGATGCCGGCCAGACGCGCAATTTCCTGGGCGATCAGGGTGACGCGCGAGCGGCCTTCATCGCGGCGGCGCTCGAACTCGGCGCGGCTGCGCGGCCAGGGCTCGGCGAGGCAGGCGCGGTCAAACGCTGCCTCCAGCAGCTGTGCCTTCAGATGCGCGGCATCCCCAAGCGGAGCGTACTGCAGGGAGAGCGCCTGCAGGCCGGGCAGGTTCTTCTCGATGAACTTCGCCTGCTCCTTCAGTTGCAGCATGTAAAGCCGCCGCAGGCCGGCACGATGCAAGGCTTTCGCGCGTTCGGCGGAATCCAGCACTTCCAGATCGACATGGGTCTGGCAATCCACCAGCGCCGGATAGCCGATTAGTGTCTGCGCACCGCGCGTGATTTCCATGACCTCGTCGAGGTCACCCATGGTCCAGTCGGTGAGCCCCGCCTGCGCCACTTCGCTCGCGGCAAGCTCCGAGAACTGCTCCTCGGCCTGGCCGCCCAGTTCTGCGCGCAACTGCGCGAGATTGCGCCCCATGGCGAGTTGCCGGCCATGCTCATCCACCACCCGGTAGTTCATCGCGAGGTGCGCCGGCAGCGCCTCGTAACGAAAGGCATCACCGGGTATTACCAGATGCAGCTCGCGCCGCGCATGGCGGATGATGGCTTCAGCCAGCGTGGCCACGCTGCCGCCCTCGGCCGCAGGTGATGCTTCCGTGGCAACGAACTCATCGGCGAACTCCGGCAGGGTGCCCAGCTTGTGGCGCAGGCGTTGCGGCAAGGACTTGGCGAGCTGCATCACCTTCTCCCGCCGCATGCCGGGCACCAGCCAGTCGGCCAGCGCCGCATTGATCTGGTTGAGCGCCACCAGCGGCACGCTGAGCGTCACGCCATCGCGCGGCGAACCCGGCTCGTGCAGGTAATCCAGTGCAAAGCTGCGACCGACCATTTCGATCGCATGCGGGAACTGCTCGGTGGTAATGCCCGCCGCCTGATGGCGCATCAGGTCTTCACGCTTGAGAAAGAGCAGCTTTGCGTCTTTCGCTTCGGCCTCGCGGCGCCAGGCATCGAATGCCGCCCCATTGGTGATGCCCTCGGGAATCAGGCTGTCGTAAAAAGCATAGACCAGATGATCATCGACCAGCACATCGGGCCGGCGTGACTTGTGCTCCAGCGCCTCGATGTCCTCGGCGAGCTTGCGGTTGTGCAGGAAAAAGGGCGCGCGGCTTTCGTAATCACCCTCCACCAGCGCCTGGCGGATGAAAATTTCGCGCGAGAGTTTCGGGTCGATGGTGCCGTAGTGCACGCGGCGGTTCACATACACCGGCAAGCCGTAGAGCGAGCCGCGCTCGAAGGCGGCCACATGGGCGGGCTTTTTCTCCCAGTGCGGATCGGTCTGCACGCGCTTCAAGAGGTGCGCGCCTATCGCCTCCAGCCATTGCGGCTCGATGGTGGCGACGCAGCGGGCGTAGAGACGCGTGGTCTCCGCCAGTTCACCCGCCATGATCCAGCGGCCGGCTTTCTTAGCTACGCCCGAACCCGGATGCACCCAGAACTTGATGGCGCGTGCGCCAAGAAAGCTCCCCTCCTCGGTCTTCATGCCCACATTGCCCAGCAGCCCCGTGAGCAGGGCGCGGTGCAGCGACGCGTAGCCCTGCGCCGAATCGGCGGCAATCTCGCCGACCTTCCAGCCCATCTCCGACACCAGCTCCTTCAGTTGCGCGTGCACATCGCGCCATTCGCGCAGGCGGGTCTGCGACAGGAAATGCGCCTGGCAGTCCTCGCGCAGCCGGCGATTGGATTTCTTGTGATCGAGCAAGCCTTCGAAGAATTGCCATAGTTTCAAGTAGGCAATGAAATCCGATTTCTCGTGATCGAAGCGCTTTTGCGCCATATCGGCGGCCTGGGCGCGGTCCATGGGCCGCTCGCGCGGGTCCTGCACCGAAAGCGCGGCGGCAATCACCAGCACTTCGGCAAGGCTGCCCTCGGCTTTCGCGGCGAGCACCATGCGGCCGATGCGCGGATCGAGCGGCAGGCGCGCGAGCTGCCTGCCGGTCTCGGTGAGGAACTGATCCTCATCGAGCGCGCCCAGCTCCTGCAAGAGCGCATAGCCATCGGCAATCGCCTTGGGCGCCGGTGCATCAAGGAACGGGAACTCTTCTATTTCGGCCAGGCCCAGTGATTTCATGCGCAGGATCACCGCCGCCAGCGAGGAGCGCAGCACCTCCGGGTCGGTGAATTCGCTGCGGCGATTGAAGCCGTCCTCGTCATAGAGCCGGATGCAGATGCCGCTCGCCACCCGGCCGCAACGCCCGGCGCGCTGCTTGGCCGCAGCCTGCGAGACCTTCTCGACGCGCAGTTGCTCGACCTTGTTGCGGTAGCTGTAGCGCTTGACGCGCGCCAGACCTGAATCGACCACGTAGCGGATGCCGGGCACCGTCAACGAGGTTTCGGCCACATTGGTGGCGAGCACGATGCGCCGCCCGCCGTGCGGCTTGAAGACGCGCTCCTGCTCGGCCGCGGAGAGCCGCGCGTAGAGCGGCAGGATTTCGCGCGCCCGCTCGCCCGGCGCCGGATGCTGCTTGCGCAGCGTCTCCGCCGCCTCGCGTATTTCGCGCTCACCGGGCAGGAACACCAGCACATCGCCGGGCCCTGCGCGCGCTGCCTCGTCCACTGCCGCGGCAATCGCCTGGTTGAGATCAAACTCCTCGTCCTTCTCCTCGTCGAAGGGGCGATAGCGCACCTCCACCGGGTACATGCGCCCGGACACTTCGATGACAGGCGCATCATTGAAGTGGCGGGAGAAGCGCGCGGCATCAATGGTGGCGGATGTGATGATGAGTTTCAGATCGGGCCTTGCCGCCCTCTCCCCGAGCAGCAACTGCTTCAGGTAGCCCATCAGAAAATCAATGTTGAGGCTGCGCTCATGCGCCTCGTCGAGAATGATGGTGTCGTACTGGGTCAGGCGGGGATCGCCTTGCGTTTCGGCCAGCAGGATGCCGTCGGTCATCAGCTTCACGTAGGAATTGCGGCTGACCTGGTCGGTGAAGCGGATCTTGTAGCCCACCACCCCGCCCAGTTCGCCTTTCAGTTCCTGGGCGATGCGTGATGCGGTGGCGCGCGCGGCAATGCGCCGCGGCTGGGTGTGGCCGATCAGGCCCTCGACGCCGCGCCCGAGTTCCAGGCAGATCTTTGGCAGTTGCGTAGTTTTGCCCGAGCCGGTTTCGCCGCAGACAATCACCACCGGATTGTCTGCGATGGCGCGGGCAATCTCCGCGCGCCGCACGCTGACCGGCAGCTCGGCCGGAAATTCCGGGCGTGGCAGGGCAGCGCGGCGGGCTTCAATTTCGACGGGGGAAAAACGGCTTTGGATACGGGGAGACAAGGCAATTTCAACAAGACCGGTTGGCGCGCAGTCTAGCAGGAGAATTTTTGCGCCCTGCCCTGCCGGCATGCCACAATTACCTCCTGACCCACCGAGGAGGAACTGAAACATGCCTCGAAATTTCGCGCGAACAGCGCTTCCCCTGCTGGCCGTGGCGCTGGCATTGCCTGCCGCTCCCTTGCACGCCCAAGCCTATCCGAGCAAACAGATTTCCGTCGTGATTCCACTCGCGCCCGGAACCGGCATGGATGTCATCGCCCGCGCCTGGGCCGAAAAGCTTTCGGCAAGCCTGGGGCGCCCGATCATCGTCGAGAACCGGCCAGGTGGCTCGCAGATCATCGGCGTCAATGCGCTGCTGGCGGCGCCGGCTGACGGCCATACGCTGCTGGTGGCCACCAGCGGTGCCATGGCCATCAACCCCAGTTTTTTCAAGAAACTGCCTTACGATTACCAGAAGGATTTCATTCCCCTGTCGCTGTACCTGAAATCGCCCTTCATCCTGGTGATCAACCCGCAGGTGCCGGCCAAGACAACACTGGAATTCATCCAGTACGCCAGAGAGCGTCCGGGCAAACTGAGCTTTAGTTCCGCCAATATCGGCTCGGCACCACAGCTTGCCGGGATCATGCTGAACCTGCGCTTCGGACTGGACATCGTCAACGTTCCCTACGCCAATACGCCGCAATCCATCGCCGATGTGGCCTCGGGCACGGTGCAGATGGCCTTCGCCGAAGCAGGCGCCTCGCAGGCCTTAATCAAGGACGGGCGTATCCGCGCGCTGGCCGTGTCGGCGCAGACCCGGCTCTCCACCATGCCGGATGTACCCACCATTGCCGAAGCCACCAACGCCCAGGATTTCGAAGCGGTGTCATGGCATGCGCTCTTCGCCAAAGCCGGCACCCCCCAGCCCATCGTCGGGCGCCTGCACAATGAGATGAAACGCATCATGAGCGAGCCCGACATCACCAAGCGCCTGCTGGGCATCGGCCTGATCCCGGTGGACAGCCCTTCCATAGAAGGTATCCAGCAATACATCAACGCCGAAGAAGTCAAGTGGGGCGGGCTGGTGAGAAAGCTGGGCCTCGCCGGTTCGCAGTGATTATTTGAAGGGTCGGGAGGCACGGCTATTTATTCCACACCGTCATTGCGGCGAAAGCCGCAATCTGGTTTCTGCCGGATTCACGTGATCCCAGCGTGCGCCGGGATGACGGCAATAAAAACCAGGGTGCGAGAAATTTTCAATTCAAGCAGAATATCTGGGACGCAGAAAAGCGTTTTTCGAACGCAATAGCAATTATTGGGGACAGAACGATGGCAAAACTCGCAATCATGCTCGGGCCGGACAACGACGCAATGCGCGCGCGGCTCACCGAATTCAACGGCATGGCGAAAAAACTCGGCGGCGCGGTGGAGTTCAAGCTGGTCCATACCCACCTGCCGCTGGAGGAAATCGCCAGGCAGTGCGCAGGTGCCATCGCCCTGCACCCCGCGGTCTATCGCCAACTCACCCGCGACAAGATCACCGAGTTGGTGAAGAGCCTGCCCACGGTAAAACTGGTGCAGACCCCGAGCGCCGGCACTGACCTGTTCGACAAGGTCGAGCTGGCAAAAATGGGCGTGGCCGTGGCCAATCACGGCGGTGCCAATGCCGTCGCTGTGGCCGAGCACACCATCTGGATGATCGTCGGCCTCTACCGCAAGCTCAATCTGCAGACGGCGAGCGTGAAGGCAGGCACCTGGGCCGAGCCCATCGTCGCGCTGCCCGAGGGGGAGTTCCACACCCTGGTGGGCAAGCGCGTCGGCCTTGTCGGCCTGGGGCGCATCGGTTCGCGCCTCGCCAAACGGCTGCAGGGCTGGGAATGCGAGGTGGTCTATCACGACATCAAGGAATTCACCTACGAGTATGTGGAAGCGGCGCGCGCCGAGCGCGTGAGTTTCCATTCGCTGCTGCGCACCTGCGACGTGGTGTCCATGCATGTGCCGCTCGACCCGCCGACGCAGCACATGATGTCGGACCGGGAATTTGCGATGATGAAACCGACCGCGCTCTTCATCAACACCTGCCGAGGCCCAGTGGTGGACGAGGCGGCGCTCATCCGCGCGCTGCAGAAGAAAACCATCTTTGCCGCCGGCATCGATGTCACCGAAGTCGAACCCATCGGCATGGACAGCCCGCTCCTCGCGATGGACAACGTCATCATCACCCCGCACCAGGCCACGCGCGCCATCGAGTCGACCATCAACGCCAAGAATTTCGTGGTGGAGAATATTTCGCGCCTCGCGCGCGGGGAGCCGCTTGAATCCATTGTT
>JBCKLP010000150.1:0-6108 GCA_038903735.1 Burkholderiales bacterium
GCGCGCCTCGAACTTCAGCCGCAGTACATCTTTGATCTTGCGCATGGCTTTCCTCTTGGCTGGCATCTCGTCTCCGAAAAAACTCGGGGAGGATAGCCCACCATAGTTGAAATCCAGCGCTGATCCAAGCCACGATTCCGAGCTGTGACCGATCATTCCGGCCGCGCCGCAATGGCGACGCTGGCACCGGCCGCGGCGAATCCCAGGGCCATCACGTGGCCAAGGCCGCGGGAAGCGCCGGTGATCAACACCGCCTTGCCCCGGGGATTCACCGCAGTCCCCGCTTGGCTTTCTCGACCGGCATTACCCCGCGCATCACTCGGAGGTAATGCCGGTTCGCTCCACGATTCCCTTCCAGCGTGCTGACTCGGAGCGGATGAATTGACCGAATTCGGCGGGGGAGGAACCGACCGTCACCATGCCGACCTCGGCAAAGCGTTTCTTCACCACGGGGTCCGCGAGGGCATTGCGGATTTCCATGGCCATGCGATCGATGATGCGCGCATCCGTACCCCTGGGCGCCGCAAGTCCCCACCAGTTGCCGGCTTCACCCAGTTCGGGGAATCCGGATTCTATCGCGGTGGCCGCATCGGGAAACTCCACCATGCGCTGGCGCGTGAGCGTGCCGATGACGCGAACGCTGCCGCCCCTCACCTGCGCCTGGATGGCGGCAACGGTCGGGAACAGCACCTGCACCTCGTTGGTCTGCAGCGCGAGCGCTACCGGCTGCGAGCCCTTGTAAGGCACATGCACCATGCCGCCGTTTATCTTGCCGAAGTACTCGCCCAGGATAGCGGCCGGCGATCCCGCGCTGGGCGAACCGACGTTAAGCTTGCCCGGATTGGCGCGGATAAAGCTCGCCAGTTCTCTGAGCGATTTCACCGGAAGGGCGTTGTTGACCACCGCTATCATCGGCGCATCGACGATCATGCTGACCGGCGCAAAGCCGTCGATCGGATCGTAGGGCAGATTCTTGCGGATATGCGAAATGACAACATAGACGCTGGTGGGCGCGATCAGGAAATTGTAGCCATCAGGGGCAGAGCGCGCGATTTCGGTCGCGCCGATGGCGCCGCCGGCCCCCGGCTTGCTCTCCACGATCAGCCGCTGGCCCAGCCGCGGCTCCACCACCGGCGCGATGAAGCGCATGACCAGTTCACCCAGTCCTCCGGCCGCATTCGGATTGAGGAAGCGGATCGGTTTGCTCGGCCATTCCTGCGCCAGCGCGCAGCCGGCGGACAGCATGGCACCTGCCGCAATGAATCCATGGATCGCTTTCATCGTCGCCTCCTTTTCATTCAAAGTCGCAGTGTAACCGCATCTCATTTCCTTCCCCACAGCTGCCGGGTGGCGATGCGCACCACTTCGGCCATCGCGTCGAGCTTGGCCCAGGCGATATTCGGGTACCCGACCCGCGGGTCCAAACCACAGTCGGTGCCAGCCACCACGTTTTCGCGGCCCACCAGCCTGGCATAGCGCACCAGCCGCTGGGCCACCAGTTCCGGATGCTCGATGAAATCGCTGCAGTGCCCGACCACGCCGGGAATGAGCACGGCGCCCTCGGGAATTTTTGCCGTCTCGAACACCTGCCATTCGTGCTCATGACAGGGATTCGAGGCCTCGACCGAATAGCTGCCGGCGTGCACGCTGAATACGATGTCGACGATGTCCTTGAGCGGAATGTCGAACTGGTGCGGACCGTGGAAGCTGGTCCAGCACACGTGCAGCCGGATTTTCTCCCTCGGGATATCGCCCAATGCGTGATTCAACGCGTCCACGCGAAGTGCGGCGTAGCGGCGATAGTCGGCCAGGCTCATCTCGGGATACATCTGCCAGGCGTCGGGCAGGTCCGGGTCGTCGAACTGCAACGTGAAGCCGGCATCCACGATGGCCCGGTATTCAACCCGCATCACCTCGGCTATCGCCCCGAGAAATGCCTCGCCGATCGGATAATAGGCGTTGTGCGACCAGTGTTCGATGGTTCCCGTCGTGTTCGCGGGCAAAAATGCGCCCTGCACCTTCACGCCTTCGAGCGCGCGCGGAAGTTGGCGAGATCCTCCTCGAGCGCCTCCTGCCCGATGTATTGCAGCGGCGCGACGCAGATCATCATCGGCTTGCCCACCCCGGTGCCGGCAAAGGCGCTGAATCCATGCCCCTTGGCGAAGTATTCGGCGAATTATTTCAATTCCCGGGTGGCGATGAACAGCGGCGGCGGATCGCCTGGCTTGCACTGGAGCACCTCGAACCCACTGAGACGCTCGTGCACGTAGGTGGTGAAAGTGGTCTTGCCGAATTCCCCGTCGTTGACAATGTCCACGCCGCAATCGGCCTGCTTGCGCACCACCTCAGCGACTTCGCGCCTCAGTTATTGCGCGAGCTCCGCCTTGTCATGCGGCTCACCCGCGGCGCGGGCAAATATCCGCTGGCGCAGGTCCTCGGTGCGCGGCAGCACGCCGGCGTGCGTGGTCAGAATGCGCTCGGTGCTTCGAATCATGTTCATAGGGTCAGTTGCGGATGAGCCGGCGCAGCACGCCGTTGAGATCGATCTCGCCGCGCAGGATGCGCAGTTCTTCCTCGCTCGGCGGCAGCGTCTCGGTTACCGGCTCGGCAAGCACCGGCTTGAATCCGGTTTTCGCGAGCACCTGCTCCACTGTCACGCCCGGATGCACCGACACCAGCCGTGCGCGCTTGTCCGGCGTGTCGAAGTCGAACACCGCGAGCGGGGTGACGATGAGATACGGCCCGCCGGAGGAAGGAATGGTCAATTTTGCACGCTCAGGCGAATGACCGGGCCCGCTGACGAAATCGACCTTGTCGACCAGCACGCGCGGATCATGGTGCTGGATATAGATGATCGTCCTGCCGAAACAGGCCGCGAAGGGGAGCCCAACCGAACCGGGGCCGCGCGTCTTCGGCTTGTCGTAGTCGCCCACGCAAACCATGTTGAGGTTGCCGAACTTGTCCACCTGTATGCCGCCCAGGAACACAGTGCTGACGCGGCCGCGCATCTGCAGGTCAACCGCGTCCTCCATGCTGTAGCGGTACTCCGCGCCAAACAGGTTGCGGGGGTCGGCCGCCGATTCCAGCAGCAGAGGCAGTTGCGAGTTGATCGCGCCCGAACCGCCGCACAACCAGGACAGATTGGGCGCCTGCATTCTCAGTGCAAGCTTCACCGCCGCCATGGCAAGCTGCGATGCGGCGCCCAGCGCCGCGATTTCATCGTCCTTGAGTTGCCTTGCCAGCACGCAGGCGATCAATTCCGCCGGCGTCGCGTCATTTATTGCCGAATTCATCCGCTGTTCTCCTCAGTACTCGGTGCGCAGTGACATCAGCCGCGACGCGCCGATCATGTCCAGGTAGGCCCCGTGGTCGCGCGGCCCGAATACGAATTCCTGCAGGTACTCACCGGTGCGGCCCTCCTTCGCCAGCGCGGCATAATTTTCCAGGTGCAACCGGTCGTAGCTGTAACGCGCCGGGCAGGCGCCCGGGTGGGCGCCGAAGGGCAGCTCCACCACCGAATTCACCACAATGCCCGGAATGGTGGTGCGCGTCGGCTGGGCGCGCGTTTCCTCGACCGGGCGCACCTGCTCGGTGGTAATGATGACGTGCTTTGCCGCCTTGGCGATGATGCCTTCCATGTGATTGCCGCCCAGCTGCCGGGCATTGCCGTAGGGGTCGCACTCCTGCACATGAATCACGGCGACATCCGGCTGCAATGCCGGCACCGCGTAACACGGCTCACCGGTAAAAGGATCGGTGATCCTGCGGAAACTCTCCGGGTTCGCGCGCGGAAGATCGGTCAGCTCGTAGTACTTGGGCATCGCCATGAAGGGAATGCCGGACGCCCCGGCCCGGTAGCCCATCACCAGCGATGCCTCGTCGGATTCCCGCAGCCGGATCTTCTTTTCTTCCACGGCACGGCGGAAATTGGGAGCAAGGCCCAGAAACTCGAGCCCGACATAGGAGGCGAATACTGTCTCGACACATCCCGCGGCGATCAGCAGATCGATGGCGATGCCCGCGCTCGGCGTGGGCATGATGGTCAGGTTCCTGACGCGCTGTCTGACGATATGCCGCATTGCCGCCATGGGCGTGCTGTTGAAGTGCGTTGTGGTCATCGACAAGGACATGCCGTCCTTCACCACGGCGAACGCCTCCTGCAGCGATTTGACCTTGCTTTTTCGTTCCACCGGTTGAGATCCTTTCATCGTTGTTCCCGAAGTTCCACTTTGCGCACCTTCCCGGTGCTCGTCTTGGGCAGGTCGCTCACGAAGCGATAGCGCTTCGGACGCTTGTAGCCCGACAGATTCTGCTCGCAAAAGCGGGCCAGGTCCTCTGCGTCGCAGACGGTGCGGTCGTTGAGCACCACGCAGGCGACGATCACCTCGCCCCAATAGTCATCCGCTTCACCGATCACGGCGACCTCGCGCACCGCCGGATGCTCGCCCAGGACCCCTTCGACCTCCGCGGAATAGACCTTGAATCCGCCCGAGGCGATGGTGTCGCGTTTGCGGTCGAGGATGGTCAACCAGCCCTCAGCATCGCGGCGCACCAGATCGCCCGTACACAGCCAGCCGTCGCGGATCGCCTCGGCTGTCTGTTCCGGTTGATTCCAGTATCCCGACATCAGCGACTCGGAGCGGATGAGCATCTCGCCGGTCTCGCCGTCGGGCAGGTCGCGCCCTTCGTCATCGACAATGCGAATATGATAGCCGGGCATCTCGTGCCCGAAGGGAAGCGATTTGCTGGCGTGGTGGCCGGCGCAGGCGGCGAGCAGGCGCTCATGATCCGCCGGAGGAAGAAAAGCCAGCTGGCCGCCGGACTCGCTCGAACCATAGGTCTGCGACAACGGCACGCGCAGCACCTCGGCGGCGCGGCGCACCAGCGACAAAGGCGCGGGGCCGCCGGCATATTCGATCATGCGCAGGGTGGACAGGTCGCGCGCCTTCGCGCCCTGTTCACCGGTGATGGCCGCCAGCATCGTGGGCACGACATACAGGCGTGTAATCCGTTCGCGCTCGATCGCATCGAGCACCTGCGCGGGGTCGAAGCGCGGCAGTATGGTGGTGACGCAACTGCGGTAGGCATAGGCAGTGAGCATCTGAATGCCCACGCCCGAAGTCATGGGCAGCGCCAGCAGGCAACGATCGTCCTCGGTGAACGGGCTGTGCAGCAGGTAGTTGAGTGTGCTGAGCAGATACTGGTCGTGGGTGCTGATGACGCCCTTGGGAATTCCGGTGGTACCACTGGTGTACTTGATTGCCCGAATATCGCTGCTGGGCACGACGATGGAAGGCTCTTCGGCGCCGGCACCCTCGATCAGCGTCTCGTAATCACACGGCTGTCCATGATCGGCGCCGATGCCGATTACCGCCGCATACGCCGAAAGATTGGTCGCTATGCCTTTCAGATGTGGTGCCAGGGCCGAAGAAATGAACAAGGCGCGCGCATCCACATCTTTCAGAACGTAATCGATTTCCCGCGCCACCGAGCGCGCATTGATGGGCACGGCGACTAGGCCCGCCTTGGTCAGTGCAAAGTAGATCTCGGCCAGACAGTGCGAGTTCTCCGCCAGAAAAGCGACGCGGTCCCGCACCTTGAGGCCGCGCGCGATGAGAGCGTTGGCGAGGCGGTTGACGCGCTCGTTCGCCTGGCGCCAGGTCCAGGAGTTCCCTGCGATACTCCAGGCGGTACGGTCCGGGCAGCGCCGGGCATTGCCGGCTAGGATTTCACCGGCCAGCACGAGGAACTTTGAGACCTGCGGCGCAGCGTCATTCCGGCTGGATGCGCGCGTTGGTGGCGACCTTGCCCCAGCGGTCGAGTTCTTCCACCACGAACCGGCTCAGCAGTTCCGGCGATCCCGGATAGGTCTCCGCGCCCATCTTGTTCAGGTAAGCACTGCCCTTATCACTGGTCATGACGGCATTGGCCGCGTCGGCGAGGCGCCGCGCGATGGCTATGGGTGTCTTCGCCGGATAGAACAGGCCAACCCAGGAATGGGATACGAAATCGGCAAGGCCCGCTTCGACCATGGTCGGCACATTGGGCGCGATCGCGACGCGCCTGGGATTGGTGACGGCGATGGCGCGCACTTTTCCCGACGCGGCC
>JBCKLP010000151.1:0-6074 GCA_038903735.1 Burkholderiales bacterium
CTGGACCGGCTGCTGACGCAATTCCTGAAATCGCAATAGGTGCGGGTCCGCGCCGGGTGCGGCGCTTCGTGCCGGCTCAGGCCGCCGCTGCGTCGCCGTTAGACATCAGCATGGCGCGCAACAGGGCTTGCGATTCCTGCGCGCCGGCGATCACGATCTTGTTGTTGAAAATGAAAATCGGCGCCCCCGAGGCGGCCAGTTTGCGGGTCTCGCGCTCGTCAGTGGCGATGCGTTCACGTACCTCGGGGCTTGCCAGGGTCATGCGCGTCGCCTTTTCGGGAATGCCGACCGTGCCGGCCAGCTCCAACAGCACGGCCTGGTCGGACAAGTCCCGTCCGCCGACAAAGAAGGCATTGAAAAACAATTCGACCCATTCGGTATGCATTGATAATTGGCGGCCAGCGCCACCAGGCTGTGTGCGGCCAGCGTATTGGGCTGGCGGGTCATGCGGGAAAAATAAAACTCCAAGCCCGCCTGCCTGCCGATGGCCGATACGCGGGAATAGATGCGCCTGGCACCGGCTTCGCCATACATGCCGGTCAGAAAGGCCTCGCGATCGGTGCCGCCGGGCGGCACTTCGGGATACAACTGATACGGCCGCCAGATTACCCGCGGCGCCGCATGGCCTTCGCCGCGGTAGGTTTCCAGCGCGGTATCCAAACGCCGCTTGCCGATGAAACACCAGGGGCATGCCACATCGGCAATGATTTCGACCACCAAGGCCACGCTAACTCCCCTTTAATCCCGCGGCGAGCGCCGAGAATCTTTATCGTACACCCAAAATTCGGCCGATCTCGGTGACGTAATTGCTGACCTTGATGCCGTCTGCCAACAATTCCACGGCGGCGCGCTCAAATACCGCTTCCATGCCCTTCAGACGGTCCTCGATCCAGAAATGCTGGGCGTTGGGGCCATTGAGGATGTCGCGCAGCGCATCCACTTCCTCGCGCAGGGCGCGCAGCTTTTCCGCGTCCATGCTGGAATCGGCCAGCTTCTTCGACAGGTCCTCAGTCAACTGACGTGCCGCATCGAGGTCAACAGGCTTCTCGCTCATGCTGTGTAACTCCTTCGATGATTCAAGCCTCCATGCTACGCCATGCACGCGCCGCCGGGCTTGATTTGCCACAAATGCCTGCACCAGGAGCAGCGCAGGCGGACGGCGCGGGTGCGATTCAAACTGATGTGGAGTTGTGATCTAAGGGCAAGCGTTATTTGGAGTGCGGGAGCTTGCTCCCGCTTTAGCGTTCTGGAATTGGCCACCTCGCCGAAAGCGGCGGCAAGCCGCCGCACTCCAAATTTCCTGCCCGTGTCTGCGCTTTGACTATAGTCCTGTTTCCACATCACTTTGAATCGCACCCGGACGGCGCAGGCGGTGTTCGCTGGCAGCCAAAATGCGGCAAAATAAGGGCCGTCCAATTGGAGTGCGCCATGTCTTTCCAGGTGACCTTGAATCCCAGCGGCAACCGCTTCAGCGTGGCCGAGGGCGATACCGTGCTCGGCGCGGCACTTGCCGCCGGCTGCAACCTGCCCTACAGCTGCCGCGCGGGCATGTGCAAGAGCTGTCGCGGCAGGATTGTGGAAGGCGAGATCGAGTACAAGGGGATCGACGAGCGCTTCCTGAGCACCGAGCAGCGCGCCGCCGGCTTTGCTCTTCTGTGCTGCGCAAAACCGCTCTCCGACCTGGTGGTGGAGATTCAGGAACTGAAACTGCAGGGCGCGCGGCCCAAGCTGCTGCCCTGCCGGGTGGTCAAGATTGTGCGGCCGGCGCCGGATGTCGCCATCGTGTCGGTCAAGCTGCCGCTCAACGAGCCGCTGCAATTCGTCGCTGGCCAATATGTCGAATTCATCCTCAAGGACGGCAAGCGGCGCAGCTATTCCATCGCCAACATGCCGGAACTCAAAGGAACCCACACGGTGGAACTGCATATTCGCCACCTGCCCGGCGGGCTTTTCACCGACGCCGTGTTCTCGACCATGCAGGAACGCGATCTGCTGCGCTTGGAGGCGCCGCTGGGCACTTTCTACCTGCGCGAGGAAAGCGACAAGCCGCTCATTTTTCTTGCCAGCGGCACCGGCTTTGCGCCCATAAAATCCATCATTTCGCTGATGCTGGAGCAGAAATCAGCGCGGCCGATGACGCTTTACTGGGGCTGCCGCTCAAAGCAGGATCTCTACATGCTGGAGCTGCCGCAGCAATGGGCCATGGAGAACCCGGGATTCCGCTTCGTGCCGGTGCTCTCCGAACCGGGCGAAGCCGATGCCTGGAGCGGGCGCACCGGGCTCGTGCACCGTGCGGTGATGGCCGATTTCCCCAACCTCTCGGGCCATCAGGTGTACGCTTGCGGTGCGCCCGTCATGGTCGAAGCGGCGCGCGCCGATTTCAGCGCCCAGTGCGGGCTGACCGAAGACGAGTTCTTCGCCGACGCCTTCCTGAGCGAAGCCGATCACGCCGCGGCGCTTGCCTGAGTTGCCCGGCATCACCGCAGGTAATATGTTGCAAAATACGCCGTAACCCCGGCGAGCGCCGAGGCACAGAATTTTTGATTGACGTGGACCAGGGATTTACCTGATTCCGGCCTTCGCCGGAATGACGATGTTTGCCGGCCTTCGCCGGAATGACGATGTTTGCCATCTTTCGCCGGAATGACAATGTTTGCCATCGAGGTCCGCTTTTCAACAAACTTCCAGAGGAGAACGACATGGAAATCACGGAAGCCGCATTCAAACCCGAAAACCAGGATTCGGTGGTCAAGCCCTATGTGCTGTCGCACGGCACCATGGAGTGCTACAACATGGGCGATTCGCGGCGCTTCTACGAGGAGTTTCTCGGCATGCAGTGCGTACAGCACGGCCGGCGGAGCATGGCGGTGCGCTGCGGCATGAAGTTCCACATCGTCTGCGTGCAGATCGGCAAGAACCTGAAACCCGCCGGTGTCTACAACCACTGGGGCGTGGACGTGGAGAGCCGCGAGGAAGTCGATCGCGTCCACCAAAAGGCCCTGGAACTGAAGGACAAGTACCAGATGCTGCAGGTGCTCGAGGTGGTGGAACAGCACGGCGTGTACTCGTTCTACATCGAGGACGTGGACCACAACTGGTGGGAAATCCAGCACTTCGAAGGCTTCCAGCACGACGATATGTTCGACTTTGGCGACCGCTTCACACCGGCCGATGCTGCGGCTGTGACGGCCTGAGAGCCGCGCTGCCCTGGCGAGCGCGGCAGCGCCCCGGGCTGATTCGCCCGGTTCGACACCGGCCCCGCCGGCCCGGCACTCGAAAGTGCGCCGGGCCTTTGCCCGGGGTTTGATCCCGGGGTTTGATCCTGATCAAACCCGCCGCCGGGCAACACCCCTAAGATTCTCCCGTCTGCGATATCAGAAAATCACGGGGGGAACGTAATGCTCAGAAGAGAACAGAACCAGCTTGTCACACAGACAGACTCGGGAACACCCATGGGCGGCCTGTTCAGGAGCTACTGGACGCCTGTGCTGCTCGCCGAAGAACTGCCGGCGAACGATTGCCCGCCGGTTCGGGTCAAGGTTCTTTCCGAGGCGCTGATCGCGTTTCGCGACAGCGAGGGACGCTACGGCCTGATCGACGAATTCTGTCCGCACCGCCGGGTGTCGATGTGGTTCGGCCGCAATGAGCAGAACGGCCTGCGCTGCGCCTATCATGGCTGGAAGTTCGATGTCACGGGGCGCTGCATGGACATTCCCTCCGAACCGGAATCGAGCAGCATGGTCGCCCGCATCAAGGTCAAATCCTATCCGCTGGTCTTGCGCGGTGGTGTGCTCTGGACTTACATGGGCCCGGCGGACAAGCAGCCGCCCCTGCCGGAGTGGGAGTTCGCCACCGTGCCGGCAGAGCAAAGCTTCGTGTCCAAGCGCGTGCAGGCGTGCAACTGGCTGCAGGCCATGGAAGGCGGCATCGACTCGAGCCACGTCTCATTTCTACACCAGGGCAACATCAATTCGGACCCGCTGTTCAAAGGCGCCCGGGGGAACCAGTACAACCTCGATGACGCGCGGCCGGTGTTCGAGGTGGTGGAAAGCCCCGGGGGGCTCTACATCGGCGCGCGGCGCAATGCCGAGAACGGCCACTATTACTGGCGCATCACCCAGTTCGTGCTGCCCTCCTTCACCATGATCGCACCGCGCGGCGGCCACAGCGTGCACGGCCACTTCTGGATTCCCATGGACGACGACAACTGCATGACCTGGAGCTACGATTACCATCCCACGCGCAAACTCACCGCGCTGGAACTCCAGGCCATGCGCGACGGCAAAGGCGTGCACAGCAAACTGCTGCCGGGCAGCTTCGTCCCGGTTGCCAACAAGAGCAACGATTACCTGATGGATCGCGGCGCGCAGATGCGCAATGAAACCTACAGCGGCGTGGATGGTATCGCCATCCAGGACGCCTCATTGCAGGAAAGCATGGGGCCGATCGTCGACCGCACCCTGGAGAACCTGGTGGGCACCGACAAGGGCATTGTCATGGCGCGCCACCGCCTCATGCAGGCGGCAGCCGATCTCGCGGAGAAGGGCATCACGCCGCCGGGGGTCGATGTGGCGCATCAGCGTGTACGTTCGGCCGCCCTCGTGCTGCCACCCGAGCGCCCGTATCACGAAGTCGCGAGCGAGGCGCTCAAGGTGCGTGTGGGGGAAGCACCGGCGACGGTCTGAGATTGGGTATTGCGATTGAGCGGTGCGATTGAGCGGACAGATTCCGGCGTTCGCCGGAATGACGGCGTTGTGGAAGCGTCGGGCCGGGGAAGCACCCGCGAACCTCTAAGGGGCGTTTCCCGGAATGCGTTGATCATCGTGCCGGCGGTCGCGCGAATCGGCGGAAAATAAGTGATCAATCGTCCTGAAATTTGTCAACTTTTGTAATGCAGTGTGCCGGTTGACATAGTTTTCTGAGCTGTTTTCATTCCTGATTTGAAATGGCGGTTCAGCGGACAGATTCCGGCGTTCGCCGGAATGACGGTGTTGTGGAAGCGTCCTGTCGTGGACCATGCGCTGGAATGACGGCGTTGTGGAAGCGTCGGGCCGGGGAAGCACCCGCGACCTCCTGTTCTCCGACTTAGCGGGTTTTACGAGCATCTCCGAACAGTTCGATCCCGAGAAAGTCGCCACGCTGATCAACGTGCACCTCTCGGCGATGACCGAGGTGATCCTCGCGCACAGTGGCACCGTGGAAAAATTCGTCGACGACGGCATCATGGCGATGTGGGGCGCGCCGGTGGACGACGCGAAGCAGTCCGAGAATTCGGTGAAGGCGGTCATCGAGATGCAGAACCGCTGGGAGGCGCTGCGGCCGCAGATCATGGCGGAAGTGGGCAGCTTTCCGCGCATGCGCGTCGGCATCAACTGCGGCAACTGCATCCTCGGAAAACATGGGCGGCAACAACCGCTTCGACTACACCGCCATTGGGGACCCCGTGAACCTGGCCTCGCGCATTGAGGGGTGTGAACAAGGTCTACGGCACGCCCACGCTTGCGAGCGGCGATGTGGTCGACGCCGTGCACGCCAGCGGCGGTGCGCTGCGCTTCAGGGAAGTCGACACCGTGGCGGTGAAGGGCAAGGCCATCGGCATCAAAATGTTCACACCCTGCGAGGACGAGGCGCTGATCGCCATGAGCGATGTGGCGCTGGCGGCGTGGCGGGAAGGGCATTTCGATGTGGCGAAAAAGGCGTGAGAGAAATTGCTCGATACCTATCCGAACGATCCGGCGGCGAAGGTGTTTCTGGAGCGGATCGGGAAGTTCGGCGGCGCCGGCGCGCCGGAGGGATGGGACGGGGTCACCAAGTTTGACGAGAAGTGAGCGGCTCGGTCCCGGAACCCGAAATAAGACGGCGGCGCCTGCTCAGGCGGCAAGCCGCATCTCGGCGGTGACGACGTCCCATGCAACCGCTACCCGCTGATCGCTCCTGCGCTCGATCAGACCAAGCTCGATCAGGCGTGTCACATCGGTGTGCACGTTCTTGTAGTGACGCTCCAGGCGCCGCGCCAATTCGCTGATCGAAAGCGGGCCGTCGCGTCGCAAGCGCTCAAGCAGCGTCCAGCGTAC
>JBCKLP010000152.1:0-6074 GCA_038903735.1 Burkholderiales bacterium
CATCTGCTTGGTGGAGGCAGGGTTTCAGAAACAGGTCATGCCTTGCTTACGGAAATTGACTTATACACATATAGCATCAGAAACCCAGTATTGGCGCGGGTTTCCGGCTCCCTCATAGGGAGTGTTCATTAATAGCTTGAATTTCAACGTTTAATTTTTCTGGGCGAAAAGCAATCAACACGAAAATCTCCTTTGGCCAAGCCCAGTTACCTGTTTCTGCGGACGATATCCACAGATTTATCCACAAAATTTGTGAACAACCGAAAAAGTCGTTTGTGTTCATGAGGTTTAGGCCGACATCCGGAGAATTCGCTTCATCTGGAACGCGCTTCACTTTGTAAAGCGGGACCTATGCCAACTGTGGCAACTATCGTTAATAAGCGCGTTCGCCGAGCCAGGCGCGGCAACTGAAATCCCGATTGATGATCGTTATCAGGGTCGCCCTTGACGTTCCTGTGTTCAAGCTGTTTGATTATCTCAGCGTGGACGCAACCGAAGCCGATATCGGCGCTCGTGTTCTTGTCCGTTTTGGGAATCGGCGGCTGGTCGGCCTGATCGTGGAAGTGGCGACGAAATCCGAGCTACCGGACGATCGCCTCAAAACCTGCGAGCGCATCCTCCGTGACATACCGCCCTTACCAAAAGATTGGATTGAACTGGCGCGTTTCTGCAGCAATTATTATCAAGCGCCGATTGGCGCAGCCCTGCTAGGCGCACTGCCCCCGCGTCTGCGACGTGTCGAACCGTTGCCCGAATCGCCACGTAGCTACGCGATCACCCAAGCCGGTCGGCTTGCGCTGGAAGCACTTCCAGCTCGCCAGAAATCACGGCGCCGGCTGCTGGAGACTTTGCGGCTGGCTCCGCTAGGGTCGACGTCTTTGGCGAAAATTGTGCGGGGAAGCCGCGCCCATATCAAAGACAGCCTGAACAAGGGCTGGATTGCCGAACAGGCGCTTTCCATTACCCCCCCCAACTTCACCGTTGCCCATGAACTGAACGGCGAGCAATCCGAGGCCATCAAACAGGTTTGTTCGGAATTGAATAGATTTGCCAGTTTTTTGCTGCTGGGAATAACTGGCAGTGGAAAAACTGAGGTCTACCTGAATTTGATAGCCAAAACCCTGCAGGCGGGACGCCAGGCGCTGATTCTGGTGCCCGAAATAGCCTTGACGCCTTCGCTTGAAGCCTTGTTCCGGGCGCGATTTCCCGAAACCAGGCTATGCCTGCAGCATAGTGGTATGGGACAAGCGGAACGTGTCCAGTCCTGGCTGGAGGCGAGCCAGGGAGCGTCGCACATTATTCTGGGTACCCGTCTCGCGGTATTCATTCCTATACCGCGACTGGGTTTGATCGTTGTGGACGAAGAACAGGACTCCTCCTACAAGCAGCAGGAAGGCTTGCGTTATTCCGCTCGTGACCTAGCCATATTCAGGGCGCGACAGGCCGATGTCCCAGTGCTGTTGTGTTCAGCAACCCCTTCACTGGAAACGCTGTATCGGGCACAGACCGGCCGGTACCGAATCCTGCGCCTCACCCGGCGTGCTCACCAGTCGGCCAGACTTCCTGCAATACATCTGATCGACACCCGGAAGAATTTATTGCGGGAAGGCTTGTCAGCCCCTTTGCTGACTGCACTGGCGCAACGCCTGGAGCGCCAAGAGCAATCGCTTCTGTTTCTTAACCGGCGCGGATATGCCCCTGTGCTGGCCTGCACTCATTGCGGCTGGGTAAGTGGCTGCCCTCGCTGTTCCGTACGGCTGGTGGTGCATCTGAGCAGGCAGCAGTTGAGTTGCCACCATTGCGGGTTTGAGGCGCGAATCCCGCGCGCATGCCCGACCTGCGGCAATGTCGATATCACCCCCCTGGGCAGAGGGACTCAACGGGTAGAAAGCGAGGTGGCGGAAAAATTCCCCCTTGCGCGCATCGTGCGCATTGATTCTGATAGCGCCGGTCGCCACATCAAAGGATTGCTTGAAACAGTGCGTTCCGGTGAGGCCGACATTCTGATCGGCACCCAGTTGCTCGCCAAAGGGCATCACTTCGAGCGCGTCACTCTAGTGGGCGTATTGAATGCCGATGCCGGGCTATTTGCCGCGGACTATCGTGCACCCGAGCGACTGTTCGCGCAACTGCAGCAGATTTCCGGCCGCGCGGGACGTGCTGAATTGCCTGGTGAGGTATTCGTTCAGACTCGATACCCCGACCATCCTTTATACCGAGCGCTATTGCAGCAGGATTATGAGGGTTATGCGCAAGACCTCCTGAAAGAGCGGAAAATCGCCGGTTTTCCTCCCTTTGTTCATGAAGCAGCACTGCGCGCCCAGGCATCAAGCATGGAAAGTGCCATTTCGTTCCTGCGCCAGGCGGCATCTCTGGCGCCAGCGTCCGCCGGCGATCTGACAATCTTCGATCCAGCGCCAGCGTCGCTCGCCAGACTCTCAGGACTTGAAAGAGCACTAATGGTCATCCAGTCAAGTTCGAGACCGCAATTGCAGGCGTTTCTCCATTCCTGGAACCAAACCCTTTCTGCGAACCGTACCTCGGTACGCTGGCATTTCGACGTGGATCCCATCGAGTTTTGATGATGCATCGGTTTAGATGCTGGGGGCTCGGCGCTTAGCCCGTCAGCCAGGGCGCTTGACCTGCGAATATATGGGCATTCGTCATCAAGACAGTTTGGACCCGCAGTATCCGAATCCGCCCCACTCTTGGCAGGCAAGGTCAAAAAGCCTCACTGGCTGGTCTGCCGGTTTCCCCGATTTTCAACCCGGAATCTAGGTTTTCGGCAAGGGTGGTTCGTTATAATGCCTGCCCAGTCTGGCTCGCCGCAACATTCTCAGCATGTCCACCGAAATAAAATCCCATCTGCTTGAATCGCTAAGCCAGGCGCTAGGCACGATTGCGCCGAACGAACCTGCGTCTTTGATTACGCTGGAACGTCCTAAACAGGCGCAGCATGGGGACTACTCCTGTCCTGTCGCGATGCAGTTGGCAAAGCGCCAAAAAGCCAACCCCCGCCAAATTGCAGAAGCGCTGATTGCAGCATTGCCAACATCAGAGTGGCTTGAATCAGCACAGGTCGCGGGCGCCGGTTTCATTAATTTGCGACTTCGCCCATCCGCCAAGCAGCACACCGCCAAGACCATACTTGATCAGTGCGAATCTTTTGGTGATTCAAATCTGGGGTGGCAAAAACCGGTATTGCTGGAATTTGTCTCTGCCAACCCCACCGGCCCACTGCACGTGGGTCATGGCAGGCAAGCCGCATTGGGAGATAGTCTGGCGGCCATTCTGGGTTCACAGGGTTTCAGGGTGACGCGGGAATTTTATTACAATGACGCCGGCGCCCAAATCATCAACCTCGCGTTGTCCGTACAAGCGCGCGCACGCGAACTCGCTGGCCAGTCCACGGAATTTCCCACGGACGGCTATCACGGCGAATATATTCGGGAAATTGCGCTCAGATATCTTGCCCTTGAGAACGCCGATTGCGAGGATCTGGAAGCCATTCGTGTTTTCTCTGTCCGTGAATTGCGTGCCGAGCAGGATCTGGATCTGAAGGCATTCGGGGTAGCATTCGACAACTATTACCTGGAGTCTTCCCTTTACTCTGACGGCCGCGTTGAGTCTGTTGTCGATGCGATGCGCTCTGCTTCGATGACCTACGAGCACGACGGTGCCCTGTGGCTGAAAACAACGGAATTCGGAGATGACAAGGACCGGGTGATGCGCAAGTCCGACGGCACCTTTACCTACTTCGTCCCTGATGTCGCCTACCACGTCGCCAAATGGGAACGGGGGTTTACCCGTGCCATCAATATTCAAGGGTCTGATCACCACAGCACCATCACGCGCGTTCGCGCAGGACTACAAGCGTGCGGAATCGGCATCCCCAAGGGGTATCCCGACTACCTTCTGCATAAAATGGTCACCGTCATGCGTGACCGACAGGAGGTCAAGATCAGCAAGCGGGCAGGCAGCTATGTGACTTTGCGCGATTTGATTGACGAGGTGGGGCGCGATGCGACGCGGTTTTTTCTTGTTTCCCGCAAAGCAGATTCAGAATTTGTCTTCGACGTGGATTTGGCCAAATCCAAATCCGAAGAGAACCCGGTCTATTATGTCCAATATGCTCATGCGCGAGTTTGCTCCGTCATGGAACAATGGCGATCCAAGTTCCCGGAGGAATCGCAGGGAATCGCCAGATCGGCGGAAAACGGGTTCTTTGCGCAGCAGGAATTGAACAGTCTGGATTCCGATCGGGAGCTTTCCTTACTGCAGCTTCTGGGCGAATACACTGAAATTCTGGAATCGGCCGCCAATGAATTGGCTCCTCATCAGCTTGCTTTCTATTTGCGCGAATTGTCGGCCGCGTTTCACGGTTACTATAATGCGGAGCGTTTTCTGGTGGTGGAAAGCTCTATTCGCATCGCCCGTCTCGCGCTTGCCGCTGCAGTACGGCAGGTGCTGAGTAACGGCCTGCGGCTTTTGGGTGTAAGCGCCCCGGAAAAAATGTAGCGCATCAAGGATTTTGGAACATTAAATGAGTACGGATTACAGGCCTCGGCAAGCGAGCAGAAACGGGAAAGGTGGCGGCCTGCTGCTGGGAATGTTTATCGGCTTTATTCTCGGGCTTGCCGTGGCGGCCGGGATTGCTATTTACATGCTCAAAACTCCGATTCCTTTTCTTGATAAACCTAAACAGCCGGACCGCCCTGCGCCTGCCGGACAAAACCTCAAAGATGCCGCTGGTGCCCCGCAAAAAGACGATGGGAAACCACGATTCGATTTTTATCGCATTCTGCCTGGCCAGGAGGAACCCGTCAGCAATGAGCAGTTGAAACAAGCTGCAGCGCGTGAAAAGGCGGGGAAGTCCGAAATCGAATCGCGGGAGATATATCTTCTGCAGGCGGGTTCATTTCAAAGTCCTGCGGACGCGGACAACCTCAAGGCCCGACTGGCTTTGCTTGGATTGGAGGCCAATGTTGAATCAACAGCAGTGCCCGAAAAAGGGGTGATGTACCGGGTGAGGCTCGGCCCCTACAGCAAGATTGATGAAATCAATAAAGTGCGCGCGCAATTGGCGCAGAACGGAATCGATCCCTCTCTGGTAAAAGTGCGTGATGCAAAAGATTGACTTTCAAATATTTATGAGGCAGGGACAGGGCTCCGTCCGCATAAAGCCGGATGAAATTGACTGTTTCAGTTTTCAAAACATTGACAACGTCAGGAGGATACCGTGCTAACCCGGATCTTGATTGCGATTCTATGCCTGTCATTTACGGCATCTGTTCATGCGCAGGGCCGCCCGTTACCCGGCAGGGATTACGTGGAATTATCAACTCCACAGCCGACCGAAACCGGTGGCAAAATTGAGGTTGTGGAGTTTTTCTGGTATCGCTGCCCCCACTGTCACTCCCTTGAGCCACTCATTGGCCCATGGGTGAAAAAACTGCCCGCTGACGCCCAGTTCAGGTTGGTACCGGCTATTTTTAACGACGAATGGGCTCTGGATGCGCGCATATTTTATGCTTTGGAAGCCACCGGCAATCTGGAGCGCCTGCACAGTAGTCTTATGGACACCATTCACCGACAAGGTGGGGCCAATCTCAAGGGGCAAACCTACGTCAAATGGGTAGCCGATTGGCTGGCCAAGCAAGGAGTGGATATGGGCAAATATGATGCCGCGTATCGTTCCTTTACCGTAGACAGCAAGGTCAAGAGGGCGTACCAGACAGTCCAGGCGTATCGCCTGGAAGGCGTGCCCGCGCTGGCTGTGCAGGGGCGTTATGTGATTTCCGGCGATGGCCGTACCATGCTGGGGGTGGCGGACTATCTTATTGGGGAGACACGTCGCTCAACACCGAGAAAACCTTCGGCCAAATAGGATCACGGTGCGCCCCTGATGGTGCTTGTGCTCAGGGTTGAAGAAAGCGGCACATTGGAGAGCGGCAATCCGGCCTCCTTCCAGGCCTCAATTCCGCCCCTGTACCAGTAGACCCGAAAATAACCCAAGGTCGCAGCACGCAAGCTGGTGTTATACGACAACCAGCATTGGGCATTAACGCAAAAAA
>JBCKLP010000153.1:0-6057 GCA_038903735.1 Burkholderiales bacterium
GGCCGCTCCCGCCACATCCCAGCGACTGGGGACGATGCCATTGACGCCCCACAGCCACAGCAACGCCACGCCGATGTACATGCCGCCATAAGCAGCGTAGGTGCGCCCGGCAGCGCTGGGATGCAGGGTCAGCAGCCAGACAAAAAGCGCCAGAAATCCGGCGGCGGGCAACAACAGCCAGAGCGGTTTGCCGTGTTTCAGGACCAGCCAGGGCAGATAGCAGCCGGCTATCTCGGCCAGTGCCGTCAGGGCAAACAGGAATGCAGTGCGGGCGAGTTCCATCGGTGATGCTCCTCAGTGCTGGTGACGGTGATGCATGTCCGGAAAATGCGCGTGCGAATGCGTGATCAGCAGGTGGCGGTGGAAATGGCTGTGGCGCGTACCCTGCGGTACGGCCGGATCATGTGCGTGCTCGTGATGCGGATCGGCGCTGCCATGCTCATGCGCATGCTCATGCTCGTGCTCGTGCGCATGCTCGATCTGGCCATGGGCATGCCGGTGTTCATGCCGTTCGGTGAGATGCAGTGCGACGCCCACTGCCATCAGTAGTCCGCCCGCCGCGAGTTGCAAAGTGAGCGGTTCACCGAGAAGAACCAATGCCGCCGCCGCGCCGAAAAACGGCGCCACCGAAAAATAGGCACCGGTGCGCGCCGTGCCCAGGTGACGCAGGCCAATCACAGCCAGTCGCCCGGCGGCAGACTGACTTTGGCTGCGCCGCGAATCACGCGCGTAAGCCACAGGCCGCAACCGGAACCGAGATAAAGGAGCGCGGCCAGCAGCCAGGGACCGGTGTGTTCGAGCAGCGCTTTTGCCAGCGGCGTGCCCAGGCCGAACAGAACCGCGGCAAGGAGGGCCGCTGCGATTCCGGTTCGGGCGGGGTTCATCGTTTCGTCAATCTTCTCAGATGACCTCGAGCATGCCCGCCACTGCGCCCAGGCCAACCAGCCACAGCGGGTTCAGGCGGGTGCGCAACACCAGCAGCGCGGTAGCGAAACTCATGGTCACGCCGCGCCAGTCATTGGAGAGCGTGCTCAGCATCACCCAGGCGGTGGAAATCATCAACCCTATCACCACCGGCGCAAGGCCCCGCCGCACCGCCAGCGCCAGCATGGCATCAGGGTTCCGCGCATTCATGTGGATCATGAGCGCGGTGAGAATGGTTCCCGGCAGGAACATGGCAATGGTCAGCACGATCGCACCGGTCCAGCCGTTGAGAACGGCCCCGAGCATGGTCATCACCATCACATTGGGCCCGGGCGTCGCCTGCGACAATGCATAGACCTCACCGAACTGGCGCGCGGTCAGCCAGGCATTCTGCTCGACCACATGGCGCTGGATGTCGGGGATGGCGGAAGTCAGGCCGCCGACCGCCAGCAGCAGGATCAGGGTGAACTGCCAGAACATGGTGAGCATGTCGTCCTGCTGGCTCATTTCGCCTCTCCCGCGGTCGCGCTCGCGGCCTTAGCCGCCGCCACACGCTCGCCTGCGATGTCACGCCAGGCCACGCTGACCGCGAAAGGGGCCAGCAGCAGCATCACCGACACCAGCGGCCAGCGCGCAGCGCCAATCGCGGTAAAGGTCAGCAGCGTGAAAAGCCAGGGACGCAGGCGCCGCGGCACGGCCTTGGCCATGCTGTAGGCGTTGGCGATCATCAGTCCCACTACCACCGTAAACATGCCGGTGAGCGCCTTGTTGACCAGCGGCTGCTCGCCATATTCCAGGTACAGCAGCGCCACCGTCACCATCACGAAGAACGGTACGCTGATGAATCCCAGCCCCGCGGCGACGGCACCGCGCACCCCGGCGAAGCGGTGCCCGAGCATGAGCGAGAGGTTGTAGAGATTGGCGCCGCCTGGCACCAGTTGCGCCACCGTAAACATTTCGACGAACTCGGCCTCAGTCACCCACTTGCGGTCTTCGATCATGCTGCGGCGCAGCCAGAACATGGTGCCGCCGAATCCGAGCAGGGTTATCTTGGTGTAGAGAAGGTAAATCATCCACGGTGTGATGATTTCCTTCGTCGCGGGCGGCCCGGAAGCCGGCGAAGTGTCGGGCATGACAAACGTCCTTAACTATGTGTTGAAAAATGAGCCCTCACCCCGGCGAAGGCCGGGGTCCAGCATTTATGGTTGCGTCAAATCAAGGTTTCAGCGGATTCCGGCTTTCGCCGGAATGACGATATTTGCCATCCGCATCCGCTTTTCATCAATCGACCATAAACTCTCTACCTTAGGGACTTGGAAATAGCAGAAATACTATCAGAGCGTCATCGCGAGGCCGCAAGGCCGTGGCGATCCATGCGGGTGCTACCCAAGACAGTGGATTGCCGCGCTACGCTCGCAATGACGCTGGGGAATGTCGTCATCGCCACGCTTTGCTCGCGATGACGAAAACAGGTATGTTTGAAGTTTCCATGTCCCTTAGCCATTTCATTGCTGCAACGGATCTTCGAGACAATTTCCTGCCAAGTACGGGCGAGGATATTCCAAATTGGGGGATTCCGGCGTTCGCCGGAATGACGGCGTGGTTGGTTTTCGACTTGCAGAAATCGACGTAAGGTGCGCGACTGTACCGTGCACGACTGTACCGTGCATCCGTTGGAACTAATTTCCCGCCGGCGCACGCAACTGCACTGTGCATCCGCTTGATCTAATTTCCCGCCATCGCCCGCCACACACGTTCCGGGCTGGCGGGCATTTCGATGTGTTTTACACCGAACTCCGACAATGCATCGACGATGGCGTTGGTGACCGAGGCGAGTGCGGGTGTGGTGCCGCCCTCGCCGCCGGCGCGCACGCCCAGCGGGTTCGAGGGTGAGGGCACTTCCATGAGATCGGTGTCGAAGGATGGGTACTGGTCGGCGCGGGGCATGGCGTAGTCCATGAAGGAGCCTGAGAGCAGTTGGCCCGTCTCAGGATCGTAATGGCAGTGCTCGCCCATTATCTGCCCCGCGCCCTGCACGATGGCCCCATGCGTTTGCCCATGCAGGATGAGCGGATTAACAGCGCGGCCCACGTCATCCACCGCCGCGTGGCGCACGATCTGGACGACGCCCGTGTCGGGGTCGATCTCGACTTCACACACCTGCCCGCCATAGGGATAGCCGCCGTCCTTGAACAATTGCTCGTGCTCCGCAGCCAGCGGGCCGCGTAGCTCGGCCGGCAAATCGGCGTGGTTCAGGGCGGCCTCCGCCACTTCAAAAATTGTCTGCGAACGGTCCGTGCCCTTGATGGTGAAGCGCCCGGCGCCAAACTCGATATCGGTGGCCGCCACTTCCAGCATGTGCGCCGTGATGCGCTTGCCGCGCGCAATTACCGCGTCGGTGGCCCTGCCCATCACGAAACCCGCCATGCGCATGGAGCGCCCCGAATGCGAGCCGCCACCCATCGGAATGCGGTCGGTGTCGCCCTGCACCAGATGCACCTGCTCGAAGGGCACGCCCAGCCACTCGCTCACGCACTGGGTGAAACTGGTTTCGTGGCCCTGACCGCTGGAGAGCGTGCCCACGGCAACTTCGACCTCACCCTCAGGCTTCACCGTCACCTGCGCCCATTCGCGCGGGAAACCCATGGTGAGTTCGATGTAATTCGCAAAGCCAATGCCCAGCAGCTTGCCGCGCTCTTTTGCGGCAGCACGGCGCGCGGCAAAACCCTTCCAGTCGGCCAGCGCCAGCGCAGTATCCATGCCGCGCTCGTATTCACCGCTGTCATAGACCACGCCCGAGGCGTTGCGGTAAGGCAGTGCCTTGACCGGAATGATGTTACGCCGGCGCAGCGCGATGGCATCGAAGCCGAAATCGCGCGCAGCAATCTCGATCAGCCGCTCGATGATGTACATGGCCTCGGGACGGCCGGCACTGCGGTAGGGAATAGTGGATGGCGTATTGGAGAGCACCGCCTGGGCTTTGATGTGGATCACCGGAATGCGGTACAGGCCCGTGATGATCGACACACCCTTCCTCAGCGGCACGATGGAGGCCGCATGCGCGCCCAGGTTGGAGAGCATGCTGCCGCGCAGCGCGAGGAAATTACCCTCGGCATCCAGCGCGAGTTCCATTTCCGTCACCAGATCGCGTCCCTGGTAATCCGAGAGAAAGGCTTCGCTGCGCTCACAGGTCCATTTCACCGGTCGGCCCAAGCGCCGGGAGGCCCAGACCACCAGCGGAAACTCGGGGAACAGTGAATTCTTGGTGCCGAAATTCCCGCCGATGTCATGCGTGACCACACGCACCGATTCGAGTGGCACATTGAGGATCATCGAGAGTTCCCGCTTCTGGCGGTGCACCCCGCCGCTGCCCGCATGCAGAGTGTAGCGGCCGGTCTTTGCATCGTAGTTGCCCACCGCCGTGCGCGGCTCCATGGGCACACCGGTGACACGCGATATCCACGAGTCCAGCCGCGCCACATGCTTCGCCCTGGCGAAGGCCGCAGCCACCGCCAGCGCGTCGCCGTGCTCGGCATCCAGGCAGATATTGGAGGGGGCGTGGTCCCAGAGCCGCGGCGCATCGGGTTTGGCCGCCTCGCGCGTGGCCGTCACCGAGGGCAGCGGGTCGTACTCGACCTCGATGGCGTCTGCCCCGTCCTTGGCCGCACCCACCGATTCGGCCACCACCATCGCCACCGGCTCGCCGTTGAAGCGCGCCCGGTCCATGGCCATCAGCGTGTAGGGCGAGGGGTAGATATCCGAGCCGTCGCGGTTCACCAGCACCACATCGGGCATGGTGCGCTGCACCTCGATCGGCCCCATGAAATTGTAGTCGGGGGCGATGGCGCCGATCTTGTCGGCGGCAAGTTCCGCCCCGGTGAGCACCGCCACCACGCCGGGCACTTTGAGCGCGGCCGAAGTGTCGATAGACACGATGCGCGCATGCGCATGCGGCGAGCGCAGCATGGCCGCATAGGCCTGGCCGGGGAGATTGAAATCATCGCTGTAGCGGCCGCGGCCGGTGAGAAGGCGAAAATCCTCCTTGCGACGGACGGGCTGGCCTATGCCGGTGGATACGGGGGCGTCACTCATGCCTTTGCTTCTTCCAAAAAATTGCGTCAAGACCCGAAATATAGAGGGTCACGGCGAATTGATCAAAGCAACCGCATCCGCCACGAGCGGGGGCAGAGAGGTATTGACAGCATGTGGCGCTACGAAAACGCCAGTTTTCGGGTAATAGTTGTTGTTTTTCACATCCAAGAATGCTACTTAGGCATGGCAGACATGCCTCTCCATATTTAAATATTAAAGATTTATAGCGCCGGATAAACAGCCTGTGGCTGCTCCAGCCGGTCCAGCGGGCTGCGCGCCCCTCGGGCACCAAACCCTCCGGCAGCATGGTGACCCGGTCCTTGCCGCCCTTTCCGTCGCGCACCAGAATCTGCCGATAGGCGAAATCCATGTCCTTGACACGCAGCATCAGCAATTCGCACTGGCGCAGCCCGGCGCCATACAGGAGGCTCACCGTCAGCCATTTCACCCCATCGAGCCGGGAGCGCAGGCGCCTGACCTCGGTCTCGGTCAACGCCGTGGGCAGGCGCACCGGCCGTTTGGCACGGGTCATGCCATCCAGCCAGGGCAGTTCCCGGCCGAGGACCTGTTTGTAGAGGAAGAGAATCGCCGAAAGCGCCAGGTTCTGCGTGGCCGCCGCGACGTCACGCTCCACCGCCAGCCAGGACAGGAAGGCCGTGACCACCCGTGCGCCCAATTCCAGCGGAGGGCGCTTGCCCGAGAACAAAATAAATTGCCGAATCCAGTGCCAGTAGGTCTTCTCCGTGCGCCTGCTTTAATGACGCGAACGGATTGCATCGCGCACCGGGTCCTTCAGGCGACGAGGCGTAGCGGCGGCAGAAAAGGCCGGGCCCTGCGAAATGCCGGATTTCGGCGGAGAATCAGGCGATTGACCCATAAACTGCCCGATAAGCAATGTGCATATCAACCTCCCCAATTTGTAACGCGTTGAATACAGGGGCGCTGACAAGCCGGCCGGGGAGATCGCGGGTATGCTTTCTGGCGTTTTCACCAATGATATGTAGTTAGCTTGCAAGGGGGCCATAGTGACTGCGAATAAGA
>JBCKLP010000154.1:0-6028 GCA_038903735.1 Burkholderiales bacterium
CACGCCGTGAACATCGAGCGGCGGCGAGAGCTCGATCTGTACAAACGCTACGCCAGCGACCCGGATTTCAAGCGGGCATTTGATGCCAGCATCGCGAAATTAGGTGTGTGGTCATATGGGCTACACGTTGGTGTAGTAGTAAAACCGTGTTAGATACTGGTTGAATAGTCGGCGGCGCATTTGAAGCCAATGTGTTTTGCGGTGATGTCCGCGCCTATGCGCTCGAGAAGCGTGGAGAAACGCATCCCGCCCCACTTGCTGATATCTTTAACTTTCCAAGATAAAACGCAAGGGCTGGCCTAGCTCACAGGCCGATGGTGTTTTCCAAAAAGACAATCTTTGTCTGGTTTTGCAGGCACAGTGTCTGCGTGGGGCCTTGCGATTGGCGCTGAAGCACCGCGTGGCGCCCGTCCTTACAGCCGGTGACTCTGGTCGCCCTCGGCAAAGCCGGCTAAACGTGGTCTGTCCCCGGTTTTCGAAAAGGCGATGACCTTGAACAGTTCGCCCATTTCGGCAGGCGAGAGCAGCCGGTTGGCCTGGTTGGAAAGCGGCAGGTAGCGGGCCGTGTCTTCGGCCGGCACCCGCGCCATCAGTTCGGTGATGCCGCAGTTGATGAGAAAGCGGGCCTGGGTGGTGTAGCCGGCGAGCGTCAGTCCGCCTTGTGCCGCCGCCGTGGCGATGGCGCTGAAATCCACGTGGGCGGTGATGTCCTGCAGGCCGGGCAGGAAAAACGGATCGGCGTGGGCGCGATGCCGGTAGTGGCACATGAGCGTGCCTTCGCGCCGCTCGGGATGATGGAATTCGCTCGCCGGAAAGCCGTAATCGATAAAGATCGCCACGCCCTTGTCGAGGCAATCGCCCAGGCTGCGCATGAAGGCCTGGGCCGCCAGGCCGATTTCGGTGCGGTAATCCTCGGGCAGATTCAGTCCTGAGGCGACCTGCTTGAGCGCATCGCCCGCCGCACGCGGCGCGAGAAGCAGCGCGCCATCGGCCACTTCCACACCCAACTCGTCAAGCTGCCCGGCGTGCATGTGAACCAAGTGCACCGGCATGGCATCGAGCACTTCATTGCCCAGCACTGTGCCCGAAAAGGACGGCGGCAGCTGATTGAGCCAGGCCACGCGTTCGAGCAGGTGTGGCACGCGCGCGGCCAGGGTGTCGCGGCTGCGCTCGCGCAAATCCGCCGATAATTCGAGGATCAGGTAACGCGAGGGCAGGGATCCCAGGCGCTCCAGTTCCTCCAGCAGCGAGGCGGCGAGGGCGCCGCTGCCGGCGCCCACTTCCAGTATCTCGTCCGCGCCGCCGGCAATGACCTCTTGGACTTGATGCGCCAGGGTGTGGCCGAACAAGGGTGACAGTTCTGGCGCGGTGATGAAATCGCCGGCGGCACCCAGCTTGCGCGCACCGGCACTGTAGTAACCCAGGCCCGGCGCGTACAGCGCCAGCTCCATATAACGGGCGAAGGATATCCAGCCGCCCGCTGCGGCGATGGCGCCGCGGATATGCGCAAGCATGCGTTCGCAGTGCGCCAGGGCGGCTGCGTCGGGTGCGGGAAGCTCGGTGTCAGGTTTCATCGTCTGTCATGCTGCGCGATTCCGGTAAGATTCGCAACGTTAATGCGCAAGTGCAGTCGCAGCCCATGACAGCAACACTGGAAGGCAAGGTCGTATTGATCACCGGCGGCGCACGGCGCGTCGGTGCGGCCATCGCGCGCCGGCTGCACGGCGCCGGCGCCCTGCTTGCCTTGCATTATTACCGTGCCGAGCGCGAGGCCCTTGCCCTGCAGGGCGAACTGAATACCCAGCGCGCCGATTCGGTGGCACTGATCCAGGCGGATCTGCTCAATACCCCCGATCTGGCGGTGATGGTGCGTAACACCGTGGAGCGCTTTGGTCGTCTGGATGGCCTGGTCAATAACGCGTCGAGTTTTTTCCCGACGGCGGTGGGCGCCATCGGTGAAAGCGATTGGGACAGCCTGATGGGCACCAATGTGAAGGCGCCGCTGTTTCTTTGCCAGGCGGCGGCGCCGCATCTGAAAAAGAGCGGTGGGGTCATTATCAATATCACCGACATCCACGCCGAACGGCCGCTGAAAAACTACGCGCTCTACAGCATCACCAAGACCGCGCTGGCTGGCCTGACGCGCGCGCTGGCGCGCGAACTCGGGCCGGAGATCCGTGTCAATGCCGTGGCACCGGGTCCGATCCTTTGGCCGGAGGATGGCTCCTTCGACGAGCTGGCGCGCCAGCGGGTGATATCGCACACGCTGCTGAAGCGCGCCGGCGAGCCCGGTGATGTCGCCGGGGCGGTGTATTACCTGATCGCCGATGCCCCTTATGTGACTGGCCAGACGATCTCTGTGGACGGCGGCCGCAGCGTGAACCTGTAATTCCGCATTCGCCTGTATGCCGAGCTTCAGCCATCTGGTCGAGATCAACGATCTCCTGAATCCGCTGCTGGAACCCTTGAGCCGCGAGCAACTCTGGCGCGGCCTGGTCTGTCGCGCGGAGGAACCCCTTGTTTTCGTGGCCGGGCCTGATACCTGCCGTATCCACAGTCGCGGCGAACAATCGCTGCGCCGTGAACTGCATTTTGGCGAAGTGTGTTTGGGCGAAGTGGTGGTTCGCGACAGCGTGCATTTCACGCCCCTGGAGTCGGTGCGCTACAAGGTCGGGGCCGGTGCCGACTATCCCGGCAGCACGCTCACCATGCGCATCGAGGAACCCGGCCCAGGCCACCTGTTCGTGCGTTTCGAATACGCCGACGAGCGCCCCGATGCGATGTCTGGCGATGTGCAGGCGCTGAAATACCGGCATTCGGTGTACCTGGCCACGGACCTTGAGACCATCCGCGGCATCCGCAAGCTGGCGGCCGAAGGCAGGCTGGGTGTGGGGCTGGGTGTGGGGCTGGGTGTGAGTAATTGGTCGCGCCATTGAAATTCCGGGATAATTCGCCTCCCGAGACGCAGAATTCGATATGAACGCCCCCGAGCACAAGACCCTGGAAAAGGAACGCCGCGAAGCCGCCAAGCTGGAGAAGCGCCTTTGCCGGCTGACGGGTCAGGCGATTGTCGACTACCACATGATTGGTGCTGGCGACCGGGTGATGGTCTGCCTTTCGGGGGGCAAGGACAGCTACGGCCTGCTCGACATCCTGCTGAAACTGCAAAGCCGCGCCAAGATCGATTTCGAGATCGTTGCGGTCAATCTGGACCAGCGCCATCCGGGTTATCCGGAACATGTGCTGCCCGATTACCTGAAAACGCTGGGCATTGCCTTTCATATCGAGGCGCAGGACACCTACTCGGTGGTCAAGCGACTGATCCCCGAGGGCAAGACCATGTGCTCGCTGTGTTCAAGGCTGCGCCGCGGTGTGCTCTACCGCCTGGCGCGCGAGCTGGGGGCGACGCGCATTGCTCTGGGGCATCATCGCGATGACATCCTGCAGACTTTTTTCCTAAATCTTTTTTTCGGCGGCAAGATGAAGGGCATGTCGCCCAAGCTGCTCTCCGACAACGGCGAGCATGTGGTGATCCGGCCGCTCGCCTATGTCGCCGAGGCTGATCTTGCTGACTGGGCCGAGGCGCGGCGCTTTCCCATCATCCCCTGCGACCTGTGCGGCTCGCAGGACAACCTGCAAAGGCAGCAGGTGAAGCAACTGCTGAACGCTTGGGAGCGCGACCATCCGGGCCGCGTGGAATCGATGTTCCGCGCCATGAGCGATGTGGTGAGCTCGCACCTCATGGACCGCAAGCTGTTCGACTTCAAGGATCTGGCCAGGGCGGTGCCCGCCGCCAGCGCCGCAGCCGCACCCCTGCGCTTTTACAACGGGCGCGACGCCGAATTCGACGAATGACCCGCACCGCCCTGCTAATTGGGGTCAGTGTAACTTTTCGGTTGGCGGCCTCGTGGCGGCATTCATCCGCAGACTATACGACACCCCTCGCCGAGAAAAATTGCTCTGACCTCCATGGCACTACCTAGGTATGCGTGCCCTAAATGTCAGCGTTTTGTCCGCTTGAAGGCGCGGAGTACCTGCGCTGAGAACATCTGATTTCGGTTTAGGGAAACCTCGATCAAATGGTCGACTCGCATTGACCCGATTTTTATCGGGATACCGCGAACAAGCTCTCGTCCCACCTGATTTTCAGCGGCTTGCCCACGCGGATGAGGCGCGCTTGCGGATGCATGGGATCGATCACCACATTGTGCTCCACCGGGAAGAGGACCGAAGGGACAATAAGCGCGACGGCCTTACGCGCGGCGAGCCACTCTTCCCCGATGGCCTGGCTCACTGCGTAGTCCGATGCATTCCATCCTTCAAGGAGCGCCTCGCAAGACCGAATTGTCAAACCGGCAGGAATGGTGATGGTGATGGAAACCTGATGGCGCGGGATACGTGCGGTGCCGACCTGCGCAAGCTTTTCCAGCAGCGCACCGCTATAGGTGGAGCTGGCATAGACCACGGGGCTGCCTTGCGGATTCCACCGGCCGCCGGTCTTGGCGGCGTGCTCCCCGGAGAACAAGGGGAAACGAGGATCGGCGATGCGGTAGCAAACGAGATCGCGCCGCAGCTTCCTGTCAGCTCGGGAGGCCATGCAAAATATTCGTCAGAACCCTCTCGACCTTCATCGCGCCCAGTTCCGAAAAGGCCAGGTCCAGCGGCCGGCGCTGCTCGAGCAACGGGTGCGGGGACAGGAAAAACTCGCGCACCGCATCGTCATCCTGATCCCACACGAAGCGGGCATGCGCGATGAGCCTGGCGAGCCGCGCAACCTTTTCTCCTTCGTCGGGTTTGAGCAGCCTGCGCCGCTTGAAGGTGGCCAGGCTCACTATCCTTGCGAGAAGCTCGTTTCTCGACTGCGCATCCTGCGCCGAAAAATAGGCGAGTACCGCGGACAATGCCTGCTTGGGCAGGCCGGTTTCGATCGCCTGCATGAGATGCTCGACGTCGCCGACGCCTTTTTTGAGACGCATCACGCGGAAGATGTCGCTGACAGGTACCGGCAGCATCGTCATGCCTCCTGAATGAATCGATCAGATGATACCACACTATGGCTCATATGACCCGACTGACTGGAGTCACTCTGGCTTGATACCCGCGATCTTTTACCCGGTAAACCCGGGTTTGCCCCCTTCCATTTCCAGAAATTGGACATGAGCGCGATTGTTCGATCCTTGCAGGGCGCACCAATGCGATCTCCCTGAGAGATTCACCGGTCAATGCGGGGCAAGCCCGGGATCGATTTGCTGGTGCGCCGTGATGGTGCACTTCACCAGCGGGTGCAAGTCCCGTCCGAGGAATTGTTGATACACCTCAGTAGCTATCGGGCGAGGTCACGGTGCCAAAGCAAGCGTGCTGAGCGCAGCTTTCCCCTTTATCCCGCGCTTTTACACCGGCACGCCGGACGCCAGTTTCGTCCGCCGCCCGTCGCCATCGGGCACAGGCCCGCCGGGAAAGGGCGGGCTTGGCAAGGCAAGGCTTGGCAAGGCTAGGCTAGGCGAGGTCAGGCGAGGCAAGGCTAGGCCAGGTTAGGCGAGGCTAGGCAAGGGGCTCTTGCTCAAGGGGCCACCGCCAGGCTGAATACAACGGACAGAAGAAATTATCATTATTGGTTTGTCAAATTGAATTTGACATGCTAAAGTCCGCAGCCTATGAACTGTGCTGAACGCCTCGTATCCATTTTCGGCAGTCAAGCGGAAGTCGCTCGCGCCTTCCGGCTGGACCGCGCGGTGATCAGCCATTGGGTCAAGCTGGGCTATGTGCCGGCGCGCTGGGCAGTGGAAGTCGAGCGCCTGACCGATGGTGGAATCATCGCGACCGAAGTGCTGAACGAGGCCGACGCCAAGAAACCGGTCCGGGTGAAGTCCCGGCCCGATGCCGACGGGACGATCGGCCAGACCCCAGGGAGTGACACCATGACCAGCTTTGCCCCAGCCAAACGCATCAGCTCTTTCCACCCGCCCCAGCGCACGCTGATGGGTCCGGGGCCCACCGAAATCCATCCGCGCGTGCTCACCACCATGAG
>JBCKLP010000155.1:0-5961 GCA_038903735.1 Burkholderiales bacterium
GGTCCGGGTAGAGAGCGCTGTGACAACCTGGGAGCTGACCCGGCGTTACTGGTTCCATTTCTTGTCGCTGGTTTCAATCGTAGTGTTCATGTTGATGGGTTTTACGCCGGTGACCGCCGTATTCTGGGCGACGGCAATCGTTTTTTTGACAAGTTTTTTGCGCTCGGATAGCGCGCTGATATCCCATGAGCTGTTTCGCGGCAGGCGCCCGCTGGCCCCGCTGTTTTTTAAATCCGGGTTCATCAAAGCGCTGGAGGCCGGATCCAAGGGAATGCTCATTGTCGCGGTAACCTGCGCTGGCGCCGGAATCATCGTCGGCGTGGTCACTCTTACGGGTCTGGGCCTGAAGTTCAGCGCAATCATCATCGATTACGCGGGTGGCTCGCTGCTGTTGACTGCGATCTATACCGCGTTGATTGTCTGGATTGTTGGTCTGGCCGTGCCGGTTACGGCGTCCTACATAATTTGCGCGGTTATTGCCGCTCCGGCGCTGATCAAGCTGGGAGTGCCTGATTTTGCGGCACACATGTTTGTTTTCTATTACGCAGTATTGTCGGAGGTGTCTCCGCCGACTGCGCTCTCGCCTTTCGCGGCCGCGGCGATCACAGGGGGGGATCCCTATCGGACGACCTTGCAGGCGTGGAAATACACAATGCCGGCATTTCTCGTGCCATTCATGTTCGTTCTTGATGACGCGGGACGGGGCTTGCTCCTGATGGGTTCGATCAAAAACCTTGCCGGAGCGGATTGGGGGGCCATCGCCCTGGTGACCGCCACAGCCGCACTGGGTATTGCTGCGCTTGCTGCGGGATTCCAGAGTTGGCTGATCAGGAAAGCCAACTGGCTTGAAACGGGCCTGCTGCTCGCGGGGGGGCTCGCGCTTGCCTACCCTGTACCGATAGCCGATGTCATCGGTGTCGGGATGATAGCCATAGCGCTCGCCTCTCACAGCCTGCGCAGGAGATATCATGGCGGCTCAGGATCATCTTGATGGATTGATCGGCGCGCCATGTTGGTTCAATGCGGGTCCAAAGGTGGATGGGATGCCAGGGTACATACTCCGGTATGCGATCTGGGGGTACGCACTGAAACCGGAATGGTGACCGAGATTGCTTTTCTTCCGCAGGATGGAGACGAGGTTACACCAACAAACCGTCTCTCCGAGGAGACATGCCGGCAGTTGCAGTGCTATCTGGGTGATCCGGAGTTTCGATTCGATTTGCCACTGGAGTTCCGCGGCAGTTCTTTTCAGCGCTCTGTTTGGTCGCAGCTCATGCGGATTCCGCCGGGTCGTACACTCCGGTATGGGGATATTGCCGCGAATCTGGGCACAGCGGCCAGGGCGGTTGGACAGGCCTGCGGTAACAATCCGCTGGTAATAATCATCCCCTGCCACCGTGTTGTGGCAAGCCATGGCCTGGGCGGGTTCTCCCACAGCACAGGAGGCCTTCCTTTGGTAATCAAGAGCTGGCTGCTGGATCATGAAAGCCGGGTTTCATGACAGCAGAATTTGATTCCAGCCCGCTGGATCAATTTTGCGATGCCGCTTGGCTGGAAGACGGCTTGTCAAAAAATACGCTCGAATCCTATCGACGGGATATCCGGCTGTTGGGCCAATGGTTGGCTCTGCAATCCGACAGGAATCTTGTGGGGGCGGGGGCTGCGGACATTTCTGCTTATCTCGCGCATCGCGTCAATGCGCAGCAGGGGATCAAAGCCAGCACCCAATCGCGCATCATCTCAAGCTTCAAGCGCTTTTATCGCTACGCGTTGCGCCAAGGACTCGTGGCTGTGGACCCGACCATGCGCCTGGATGCGCCCAGGAAACCCGGGAGATTTCCAAAAACCCTGGACGAGGCAGATGTGGAGGCATTGCTTGGCGCGCCTGATGCGCAAACTGCGCAGGGCGTCCGCGACCGTGCCATGCTGGAGCTTATTTACGCCTGCGGCCTGAGGGTTTCGGAATTGGTGGGGCTGCGGGTTTCCTGTGTCGACCTGAATGCCGGTATTGTGCGTGTGCTTGGCAAGGGGACAAAAGAGCGGCTCGTGCCGATGGGAGAGGAGGCTATAGCGTGGATAGACCGGTATATGGCCAAAGACAGGAGCACAATTCTAGCGGGACGCGCGAGCGAACTTCTGTTCGTGACCACTCGTGGCGCGGGAATGACTCGGCAGGCATTCTGGCACCTGCTCAAACGCCATGCCCTCGCCTCCATTCCCGGGAGAACTTTGTCCCCGCATACGCTGAGGCATGCGTTTGCAACCCACCTTTTGAATCATGGCGCGGACCTTCGCGTCCTGCAATTGTTGCTGGGGCACTCGGATATTTCGACCACGCAAATCTACACGCATATCGCCAGGGAGCGTCTCAAATCCCTGCATGCCAGGCACCATCCAAGAGCCTGATACGGAGATTTCAGGTGGCTGTTCGTTCTATGCGGACGCCGACGCGCCTCGCATCCTTCAAGACACCCAGTTTGGTGACCGAAACGACAACATGCGGGGACTTGAACTCGCCCATCAGGAGACCGGCAAGCCGGTCAGCAAGGGATTCGACCAAACCAAAGCGCTCGTTATCCAGCACGAAACGGATCCTTTCGCTCACTACTCCGTAGTCAATCGTGTCGCGTACTTTTTGAGTGCGGAAGACGGTAGCTGCAGGCAGGGCCAGTTCGATGTCCAACTCGATGGTTTGCTGGGCAACCTTCTCGTGCTTGTACAGCCCGATCCATGCAGGGAGCCGCAGTTCGCGAATAAAAATGATGTCCATCAAGGCTCGCGTGAATAGGGGGCGACAAAGCCGGCTGACAGGGCTTCTGTTCGGGCATTGTAGTGCAGGCGCTTCCCCGTTGGTGGCAGAGGAAGCGCATCCTTGGCGGCGGTCTGCGTAGATCATGCGAGAATCAGTGCTGCAATTGTTTTCTGGAAAGGATCCCATGCGCAGCCGGAAGCCGGGTTTATGACTGGATTCGCCATTGTTGCCATTGCTTATTTGATCGGCTCCCTGTCATTTGCGGTAATCGTGAGCCGGATTTTTGGCATGCCGGACCCGCGCCATTACGGATCCGGGAATCCAGGGGCGACGAATGTATTGCGCACAGGCAAGCGGGCGGCTGCAGCGCTTACCCTGATTGGGGATGCGGGCAAAGGCTGGATTGCTGTCATGCTGGCACAGTCGTTGGCCCCGCAGTGGGATCTGGGTGCCTGGGCCATTGCCGGTGTTGCACTGGCAGCGTTTGCAGGGCATCTGTGGCCAGTGTTTTTCGGATTCCATGGTGGCAAGGGAGTGGCCACGGCCGCTGGAATTCTGCTTGCGATTCACCCCTGGCTTGGCCTGGGGTGCATTGCAACCTGGGTCATGATATTCGCCTTCTTTCGCTATTCGTCTCTTGCCGCTCTGGTGTCAGCGGTGTTTGCCCCGGTCTGGTACCTGCTGATTTTCCAGGCTGATCCGATGGTGGGAGCCGTCGCTGCTATTGCCATTCTGCTGATTTGGAGGCATCGCGCCAACATTGCGCGATTGCGTGCCGGAACCGAGGGTGACTTCAGGGGCTTGGTGCAGCAACAAAAGGAACCATAAAAGCCCGGAATGGTGCCGGCAACTGCTTTGAAATGCGGCTTTGAAATGCGGCTTTGAAATGCGGCTTTGAAAGACGGCAATTGTTACCAGGCCCGCCTTTCGCGTTATGCGCTGCTCAGGTCCCAGCGCGGCATTACGCCGAATCCGTCGTGCTGCTCGAAACCTGTGCCTTTCGACAATCGTAGCGCACCCGCCAGCGCAATCATGGCCCCGTTGTCGGTACAGTACTCGATGGCCGGGTAATGCACGCCAAATCCATGCTGCGTTCCGGCACTGTCGAGTGCGACGCGCAAGGACACATTCGCGCCGACGCCGCCTGCGACCACCAGGGTGTTCATACCTGAGAATTTCATGGCCTTCACGCATTTGGCTATCAGCACATCGACCACGGCCTGCTGAAAGGACGCGGCCAGATCAGCCCGAGATTGAATGTCCAGATCAGTGTTCCTGCAGATCAAGGCTACTGCGGTTTTCAGGCCGCTGAAGCTGAAATCCAGATTGTCCGATCCGATCATGGGGCGGGGCAGGGGGAAGCGCGCGGGGTTGCCGTCATCGGCAAGTTTCGCCAGCGCCGGTCCGCCGGGATAAGGCAGGCCGAGCAGCTTTGCGGTTTTGTCGAATGCCTCGCCAGCGGCGTCGTCCTGTGTGTCTCCTATCAGTTGATAGTGGCCGACGTCCTGAACCGTCATGAGTTGGGTGTGGCCGCCGGATACCAGCAGCGCCACAAACGGAAAAGCCGGTGGTGTCGATGCCAGCAGAGGGGATAGCAAATGACCTTCCAGATGATGGATGCCAATGGCGGGTATGCCCAATCCATAGGCCAGGGATCGCGCTACACTGGCGCCCACCAGCAGCGCACCTGCCAGTCCCGGTCCACGAGTGTACGCGATGGCATCAAAGTCGCCTAAACTGCGTCCTGCCGAGTCAAGTACCTGACTGATGAGTGGCAGAAGATGGCGCACATGATCACGCGACGCAAGTTCAGGAACAACGCCGCCGTATGGGTTATGCAACGACACCTGCGAGTACAAGGCTTGGGCGAGCAAGCCATACCGAAGGTCGTACGCGGCGACGCCGGTTTCATCACACGAGGTCTCTATGCCTAAAACCAGCACAGTATTGTCCTTTTTCATCAATAGTTTAACTTCTTGTCTGCATTATCGCCCCTGACGTTGAAGCGAAGGCTTGGACAATGCCTTGAACGATACAAATGTTCGGGAAAACAGTTCGTGAAAACAGCGTGGCGCCAGGCTCGGAAGCTATGCTAAAATCTGCGGCTTTTCCGCAATTGGCTTCTGGAGATATGACTGTATGACGACAGTTCGCGTCAAGGAAAATGAGCCGTTTGAAGTGGCGCTTCGCCGTTTTAAACGCACGGTCGAAAAGACCGGACTACTTACCGAGCTGCGCGCCCGGGAGTTTTACGAAAAACCGACCGCCGAGCGCAAGCGCAAGCTGGCGGCTGCCATCAAGCGTCGTTACAAGCGATTGCGCAGCCAGACTTTGCCGCCCAAGCTGTACTGAGCCTGCCGACAACCCGCGTAGTTCTCGTATGGCGTGATGGGGAGTGCAAGTCTGGCACTCGTCTTTCACGCCGTAATTGTTTCAGGGGGCCTCCGATCGCTGGTTGTCAAGGCACAGACGAAGCAAATTGCAGTTCGTACCAGAGGGACAAATCTTAGCCATGACATCGACGTTGCGAGACCGGATCACCGATGACATGAAAGCCGCCATGCGGGCCAGGGAGGCTGCACGGCTTTCCACCATTCGTTTGTTGCTCGCCGCCTTGAAACAAAAGGAAATTGACGAGCGGGTAGTTCTGACCGATACCGATGTCCTTGGTATCGTCGAAAAACTGATCAAGCAGCGACGCGAATCGATCAGTCAATTCCTGGCTGCCGGCAGGCAGGATCTGGCCGACGTGGAGTCCGCGGAGCTCGGCCTGTTGCAAGCCTATTTGCCCAAGCAACTGGCCGAGGAAGAGGTTCAGGCCCAAATCAATATCGCGGTGGCCGAATTGGCGGCCGCGTCGGCCAAGGATATGGGCAAGGTCATGGCATTGTTGAAAAGCAGGCTCGCAGGCCAGGCGGATATGGCCCGGGTATCGGCGCTGGTCAAGGCCAGATTGTCCGGCTAGCAGCCACTGGCACTTTGCGATTGCCTGAAAGTAGCCTATAAAGCTCGAATCGGCGAACGTAAACGCTGTCACCCGCGCCCGAATCTGAATCCGCGTGATATCTGATTCCTTCAAGCTGGACCTGCTCAATCGAATCGATATCGTCGATCTGATCGAGCGCTATGTTTCCCTGAAAAAGGGGGGCGCCAACTACTCGGCCTGCTGTCCGTTTCACAGCGAGAAAAGCCCCTCTTTCACTGTCAGT
>JBCKLP010000156.1:0-5951 GCA_038903735.1 Burkholderiales bacterium
TTTTTTGTCGTGCTAACACTTCGCCCTGAGTGGCTCTCGGGGACCAGCCGCAGTCCTCAGGTCGTGGAACTTCGGCAAGCGCCCGCCGCGCTTGGCGGAGGCAACCCGGTGTCGGGTTCTTTCCGCGACGGCGTATTCCGCGCGCAGCCTGCGGTAGTCAATATTTTTACCAGCAAGCAGATCAAGACACCGCGTCATCCGCTGATGGACGACCCGCTTTTCAGGCATTTTTTCGGTGATCAGCAGCGCGAAGGTTCGCAGCGGGCATCCAGTCTTGGTTCCGGCGTTATTGTGAGTTCCAATGGTTACATTCTGACCAATCACCACGTTGTCGCCGCAGCCGACGAGATCGAAATCGCGTTTGCCGATGGCAAGAAAATGCGCGCCCGCACAGTCGGCTCTGACCCCGAAACTGATCTAGCCGTGCTGCAAGTGCAAGGAGACAGCTTTCCTGCAATTACCTTCGGGAATGACGGCGGCTTGCGCGTGGGCGATGTAGTGCTTGCTATTGGCAACCCCTTCGGGGTCGGCCAGACGGTCACCATGGGCATCGTATCGGCGTTGGGGCGCAGCCACCTGGGCATCAATACCTTCGAGAATTTCATCCAGACCGATGCCGCCATCAATCCCGGCAATTCCGGGGGTGCGCTCATAGACGCATCCGGCAACCTGGTCGGAATCAATACGGCCATTTACTCCCGCTCAGGAGGGTCCTTGGGCATAGGATTTGCGATCCCGGTTACCATGGCTAGGCAGGTCATGGAGCAGATTATTTCCTCGGGCGCCGTAACACGCGGCTGGATAGGCGTGGAGGCTCAGGAAATCAGCGCGGAGCTTGCCGACTCCTTCAAATTGCGCTCAAGCGCAGGGGCGCTGATAGCGGGGGTGGTGCGCAGCGGACCCGCCGACCGGGCAGGGGTCAAACCCGGAGACATTCTCCTCGCAGTCGAGGGGAAGACGGTCAACAATCCTAATGCCATGCTCAATCTGATAACCGCATTGCCGCCAGGGAAACCCGCACAATTGCTGGTGCTCAGGAACCACAAGGAACTCACCTTCGCAGTCGACGTGGGGCGCCGGCCAGCCAGCCCCGGCCAACGCTCCACCCGCGCTCCCAGCCCCTGATCAGGCGCCCGGCCCATAGCATCTTCGCCAAACGCAGGCTGGTTCAAAATCATGCGTTGAGATCAGGGATTCGTCCCGGCTCCGCCGCTGCCTGGCACGACCTCTGTTGCGGCGTTAGCGCCGGGAGCCTTGCCCATGAAACGGGCGATAAATATTCCGAGTTCATACAATAGGCACAAGGGCACGGCCAGCATGAATTGCGAAAGGACATCGGGTGGCGTAAAAATCGCGGCAATAATAAATGCGCCCACAATGACATAGGGGCGGGCCTCTTTCAGTTTCTCAATGGTGACCAGCCTCGCACGCACCAGCACAATCACCACCACGGGCACCTCAAAGGTCACCCCGAATGCGACAAAGCTTGACAGTACAAAGCTGAAATATTTGTCGATATCAGTCATCCAGGCAACACCCTCGGGGGCCACCGAGGACATGAATTTGAAAATGACCGGAAACACCAGGAAGTAGGCAAACGCCATCCCCACCAAAAATAGCAAAAAACTGGTTACCACCAGCGGTAATACCAGTTTCTTTTCGTGGATATAGAGACCGGGCGCGACGAAGGCCCAAGCCTGATAGAGAACGTAGGGCAGGGCGCAAACGAATCCAAACAGCACCGTTACCTTCAGGGGAACCAGAAACGGTCCGATCACGTCAGTGGCAATCATCTGTCCTCCCTTGGGCATTGCGGCGAGCATGGGCTGCGCAAGCAGCCCATAGATTTCGCGCGCCCATGGCAGCAGGCACAGCACCAGTACCAGAACGACCAGCATGGTTCGCACCAGGCGCTGGCGCAATTCAATCAAATGCGAAAGAAACGAATCCGCTTCGATCATTGCGATCTCGCGATTAACAACAGTGCGGGCCCGGTGCGTGTCACACCGGCGTCTTATTTATGCTGGATGGCTCAGCCACCACAGCAGGTACATTCGGGTTCACAGGCGGCTCCAGGCCCGGGCCGGTCTCTGGAGAGACCGCGGCCTTTTCCGATTCGCCATGCGGGGCAAAATCTGCGGCAATATTGTTGATCATTTCTTCCGTTTTGCCGAACCCAGCACTGATATCGGCCTGCACCGATTGCGCCGTCTGCTCGAATTCATCCTTGAATTTGCGCAGTTCCTCAAGCTCCATTTCCCGATTGATATCGGATTTGACATCATTGACATAGCGCTGCAACCGTCCCATCAAATGGCCGGCGGTGCGGGCAACCTTGGGCAAACGTTCCGGCCCTATGACCACCAGTGCCACGACCGCGATCACCATCAGTTCGGAAAAGCCGATGTCAAACATCGTTGATGAAAATCACAAAAAAGGCGGGCTTGCCGAAGTAGCGCCCGCACGCGGGCTTCAGAAAGTCTTGGTTTCCTTGCGCACGTCGACGTCAATGGTTCTGCCACCTACCTGGGGCGCGGCGGATTCCGCGGGATTTTCAGCGGTCGATTGCTTCATGCCGTCTTTGAAGTCACGAACCGCGCCGCCGAGGTCTGACCCTACATTTCGCAGCTTCTTGGTGCCGAAAACCACCAATACAACAACAAGCACGATGATCCAGTGCCAGATGCTCCAAGTTCCCATAATTGTCTCCTTCAGTTCCTGCTCAGCATGCCAGGCAGTCGCTCCTGCCCGCCAAGAATATGTGCATGCAAATGATACACCTCCTGCCCACCGACACGACCCGTATTGATGATGGTACGAAAGCCGTCACTTGCGCCGGCCATCATCGCCAGCCGTCCGGCCATCGAAAGCATTCTCCCCAAGACCTGCTGATGCGTGTCATCACACTCCATCAGGGAAACCAGATGCCGTTTCGGGACAATCAGAAAATGCACCGAGGCCAGCGGATGAATGTCATGAAAGGCGAAAATTTCCTCATCTTCATGCAATTTTTTGCAAGGAACGGCTCCTTTGACTATTTTGCAAAAAATGCAGTTTTCATCGCCCGACATCACTGCCCTCCTTTGCCCGAGTCAACGTTGCTCGGAATCATCCTAAAAACCGCAGTTGCCATAGGAGGAAATCGTGGAAAGCCGCGTCGGTGGGCAGGAGGTGTATCATTTGCATGCACATATTCTTGGCGGGCAGGAGCGACTGCCTGGCATGCTGAGCAGGAACTGAAGGAGACAATTATGGGAACTTGGAGCATCTGGCACTGGATCATCGTGCTTGTTGTTGTATTGGTGGTTTTCGGCACCAAGAAGCTGCGAAATGTAGGGTCAGACCTCGGCGGCGCGGTTCGTGACTTCAAAGACGGCATGAAGCAATCGACCGCTGAAAATCCCGCGGAATCCGCCGCGCCCCAGGTAGGTGGCAGAACCATTGACGTCGACGTGCGCAAGGAAACCAAGACTTTCTGAAGCCCGCGTGCGGGCGCTACTTCGGCAAGCCCGCCTTTTTTGTGATTTTCATCAACGATGTTTGACATCGGCTTTTCCGAACTGATGGTGATCGCGGTCGTGGCACTGGTGGTCATAGGGCCGGAACGTTTGCCCAAGGTTGCCCGCACCGCCGGCCATTTGATGGGACGGTTGCAGCGCTATGTCAATGATGTCAAATCCGATATCAATCGGGAAATGGAGCTTGAGGAACTGCGCAAATTCAAGGATGAATTCGAGCAGACGGCGCAATCGGTGCAGGCCGATATCAGTGCTGGGTTCGGCAAAACGGAAGAAATGATCAACAATATTGCCGCAGATTTTGCCCCGCATGGCGAATCGGAAAAGGCCGCGGTCTCTCCAGAGACCGGCCCGGGCCTGGAGCCGCCTGTGAACCCGAATGTACCTGCTGTGGTGGCTGAGCCATCCAGCATAAATAAGACGCCGGTGTGACACGCACCGGGCCCGCACTGTTGTTAATCGCGAGATCGCAATGATCGAAGCGGATTCGTTTCTTTCGCATTTGATTGAATTGCGCCAGCGCCTGGTGCGAACCATGCTGGTCGTTCTGGTACTGGTGCTGTGCCTGCTGCCATGGGCGCGCGAAATCTATGGGCTGCTTGCGCAGCCCATGCTCGCCGCAATGCCCAAGGGAGGACAGATGATTGCCACTGACGTGATCGGACCGTTTCTGGTTCCCCTGAAGGTAACGGTGCTGTTTGGATTCGTTTGCGCCCTGCCCTACGTTCTCTATCAGGCTTGGGCCTTCGTCGCGCCCGGTCTCTATATCCACGAAAAGAAACTGGTATTACCGCTGGTGGTAACCAGTTTTTTGCTATTTTTGGTGGGGATGGCGTTTGCCTACTTCCTGGTGTTTCCGGTCATTTTCAAATTCATGTCCTCGGTGGCCCCCGAGGGTGTTGCCTGGATGACTGATATCGACAAATATTTCAGCTTTGTACTGTCAAGCTTTGTCGCATTCGGGGTGACCTTTGAGGTGCCCGTGGTGGTGATTGTGCTGGTGCGTGCGAGGCTGGTCACCATTGAGAAACTGAAAGAGGCCCGCCCCTATGTCATTGTGGGCGCATTTATTATTGCCGCGATTTTTACGCCACCCGATGTCCTTTCGCAATTCATGCTGGCCGTGCCCTTGTGCCTATTGTATGAACTCGGAATATTTATCGCCCGTTTCATGGGCAAGGCTCCCGGCGCTAACGCCGCAACAGAGGTCGTGCCAGGCAGCGGCGGAGCCGGGACGAATCCCTGATCTCAACGCATGATTTTGAACCAGCCTGCGTTTGGCGAAGATGCTATGGGCCGGGCGCCTGATCAGGGGCTGGGAGCGCGGGTGGAGCGTTGGCCGGGGCTGGCTGGCCGGCGCCCCACGTCGACTGCGAAGGTGAGTTCCTTGTGGTTCCTGAGCACCAGCAATTGTGCGGGTTTCCCTGGCGGCAATGCGGTTATCAGATTGAGCATGGCATTAGGATTGTTGACCGTCTTCCCCTCGACTGCGAGGAGAATGTCTCCGGGTTTGACCCCTGCCCGGTCGGCGGGTCCGCTGCGCACCACCCCCGCTATCAGCGCCCCTGCGCTTGAGCGCAATTTGAAGGAGTCGGCAAGCTCCGCGCTGATTTCCTGAGCCTCCACGCCTATCCAGCCGCGTGTTACGGCGCCCGAGGAAATAATCTGCTCCATGACCTGCCTAGCCATGGTAACCGGGATCGCAAATCCTATGCCCAAGGACCCTCCTGAGCGGGAGTAAATGGCCGTATTGATTCCGACCAGGTTGCCGGATGCGTCTATGAGCGCACCCCCGGAATTGCCGGGATTGATGGCGGCATCGGTCTGGATGAAATTCTCGAAGGTATTGATGCCCAGGTGGCTGCGCCCCAACGCCGATACGATGCCCATGGTGACCGTCTGGCCGACCCCGAAGGGGTTGCCAATAGCAAGCACTACATCGCCCACGCGCAAGCCGCCGTCATTCCCGAAGGTAATTGCAGGAAAGCTGTCTCCTTGCACTTGCAGCACGGCTAGATCAGTTTCGGGGTCAGAGCCGACTGTGCGGGCGCGCATTTTCTTGCCATCGGCAAACGCGATTTCGATCTCGTCGGCTGCGGCGACAACGTGGTGATTGGTCAGAATGTAACCATTGGAACTCACAATAACGCCGGAACCAAGACTGGATGCCCGCTGCGAACCTTCGCGCTGCTGATCACCGAAAAAATGCCTGAAAAGCGGGTCGTCCATCAGCGGATGACGCGGTGTCTTGATCTGCTTGCTGGTAAAAATATTGACTACCGCAGGCTGCGCGCGGAATACGCCGTCGCGGAAAGAACCCGACACCGGGTTGCCTCCGCCAAGCGCGGCGGGCGCTTGCCGAAGTTCCACGACCTGAGGACTGCGGCTGGTCCCCGAGAGCCACTCAGGGCGAAGTGTTAGCACGACAAAAAA
>JBCKLP010000157.1:0-5852 GCA_038903735.1 Burkholderiales bacterium
ATATTTTGGTCTGATCGTCATGTTCTACGCTAATGAACACGACCCGGTACATGTTCATGGTAAATCCCAAGGCAGAGAATCGCGAGCCGAAATTATTTTGATCAATGGCGAGGTCAGCGAAATCCGCTACACCACGGTTGCAGGAAAAGCGCCACTGACCTTAAGCGAGATGCGACACTTTGAAGAAGTTGTCTCGGCGCGTACCACTGAGATTATCCAAAAGTGGATAGATTTCTTCGTTCTTCATAAAACTGTAAAGTCTGAGCGCATAACCCGGAGATTGAAATGAACACGAAAATCATTGGTGTTGTCTCGGCAGTCCAAGTCAAGGATTACACACTGCATGTTGTTTTTGACGATGGCACTGCGCAAGATATCGACTTCAAACCTTTTTTGATCAAAGCATTGCATCCCGATATCCGTGCATATCTTGATCCTCAGCGGTTCGCGTCTTTTCGGATCGAATACGGCGATTTGGTTTGGGGAGACTATGACCTGTGCTTCCCCATTATTGATCTGTACAAAAACAGCATTGAAAAAAGCACCTCACTAGAAATGACTGCATAGAAATGATCCTCGCCACCACCCCCAAAGTCGCCCCCTGTCGCGGGTTTGGCTTGACGAATATCCATGCCATGGATATTATATGTACAAATTACGGAGATACAGCCATGACCATGCACGTCAACCTCTCGCCCGAGATGGAAGGGTTCGTCAAGAGCAAGGTGGCCGGCGGCTTCTACGGCAACGCCACGGAAGTCATTCGTGATGCCATCAGGCGCATGCAGGCGGAAGAAATGCGCAGGGCAGACTGGCAAGCAGCGATAAGGCAGGGCGATGAACAACTCGACCGGGGAGAGGGTATTGCGTACCGCCCATCGGCTTTGAAGGAAATCACCGATAGTGCCGTCGCGGCGATGCACGGCGGCCAGCCGATGGATCCCGATGTCCTTGCATGAGTCGCCGCCGATCAATCTATCGCCGAAGGCCAAGCAGGACTTTGTCGATATCCTTCGATTCACTGGTGAGACTTGGGGACCAAAGCAGTTGGAAACGTATCGCGGCAAGATAGACGATGCACTACAGGCGATCAGCCGCAACCCGCAGGTCGGCCATCGGCGCGACGATCTGTCGCCGACTCATTTGGCCTACCTTGTTGGCTCTCACGTCATCGTCTACCGCGTTGGGACGCTCGGCATCGGCGTCTCGCGCATACTGCACAAGCGCATGAGCCTGGGTCGGCACGGCTGAACAGCAGCAAGCTACGGTTGATCGACGCGATCCACCTATGACGTTTGCTCCGTCCAGGGATTGACAACCTGCACCCGCGCACGCGAATAGTCAGCGGTGATCGGTTACATCGACCGCCCGATTCGCCTGGGTTCGGTCGGGCATGGCGTGCCTTACAGCGTGGTATGCATCGTCAGGGTGGATGCCGATCGGCTTGCCTGGATTTGCTCCGCCAATCGGGCGAAACCCTCGCTGGCCGGATCCGGTACCTGGAACTCGGTCCGATCGATGCCACTGAGATCGCGGCCAGCCAGGCCGAAGCGCTCTGGTCCCGGGGAGGTTTCCCGGAGAGTCTGCTCGCCCCCGACAACCGCCGCAGCCTGCAATGGCGGCGCGACTACATACGGACTTATCTTGAGCGCGATATACCGCAACTGGGCCCGCGGATTGCCGCGCAAACCCTGCGGCGTTTCTGGACGATGCTCGCCCACCACCAGGGCGGGTTGCTCAACACCGCGAGCTTCGCGCCGCATGCGTCGACGTCGAGCCTGCACGCCGCCTGGTCGTTTACCCCGGTGCGGACCGATTCCCGGTCGCAGCCGAAGTCGAGGCGATGCCGCTGCAGTCATTGCTCGCGGAATTGGGCAATTCTCCGTAGCGCGGGAAGCGATAAGGCAGAAGGCTCGCTCAAGCCCTGAGCGGCTGCCAACCGGATGTCCGATTACTGCCATTTTCGGACAAATATGGCGTCCCAGAGCGGCTCTCCGGCCGGATTGCTGCCAAGGCCCTGTTTACGGCCGCCACCGGTCGTTGTAGTTTTCCGCGCCGATCTTGCGTCGCGAGCGCAAAATGCGCGTGGCCCAGCGCCTTCGCCGCGTCGCGCGGCCGCGAGCGCTCGAGGACCGCATCGGGCATACGACCCGCGCCTGTACTCCAAGCCTTACGGGCGCACGATCCGCGCGAGCCTGCCGCCGATGCGCGCCAAGGGTGTGAACTGGCGAAGGAACCGCATGAAAGTCGTCATTACGGGAGGCGGGGGCATGCTGGGTTTCAAGCTTGCCAGGGCATTGCTTGCTCGCGCAAGCCTGACCAGCGCCGATGGCAAGGAGGCCGCGATCACGCAGCTCACGCTCTCGCCGTGGGGAATGAGCCGGGTGCTGAACCTGCCCGGGATCAGCGTGCCGGTGTCGGCGATTCGAGTAGACAGAAGATGTATCGGTACTGGACCATGAACTGACAGGATCTCCGCTCCTGGAGCCAATGTTCTAAGACGAAAGTTCAGGAATCTGTGCTCGGTCGATCCTGATAATCGATCGGGAAACCAATCTCACCACCCATGTCTGGGTGCGCTGGGTGGATACCCAAGCCAGTCCTCTGCCAGGGGTTCGGCGAGGTTGCCCCCGATCCAGGGCACGAAGGCCGAGGAGCGTCAGTTCAGGGGTGGGTCAGAATTGGTGAGCAGGAGCGGGTCAAATCGGATGAGCGTCAAGGTCCAGCATCGCGGAAAAGTTACACTGACCCCATTTACCCAGCCACCGTGATGCCGGCGGAGTCAGCACGGCGCGCTGGCCGGACAATGATCTCGATGTGCTGGTCGAGCGACACAAGCGCCTGCATCAGGCGCTCAAGAGAAATGTTCTGGAGTTTGTAGCGTCGAACCTGTGACACCTTGGGCTGGGTCATGCCGGTCATGCGAGCCACCTCAGTCTGACTGAGCTCGCGTTGGTCGATCAGGTCATTGATCTTGACTGCGAGCACGGTCTTCGTGGACAGCTCTCCGGCGTCCTCGAACCCAAGCTCGGCAAGGACGTTATCCGTACCCTTATGACTTTCGTTGCTTCGCATCGTCATCTCCTAGTGAGCCCATAACGGGCAAGAACTGCCTTCAATCGCTCGCTCGACCAGTTCCACGTCCGGCTGCGGCGTCGCGATGCCGGACTTGGACTTCTTCTGAAACGCATGCAGCACGTGCACCGCATCGCCCACCCGCACCGTATAGACCGCGCGAAAGGTGTCGCCCCGGTGGTTCTCCACCAGTTCGTATACCCCCGATCCCAGCCCCTTCCAGGGTTTCGAGGAATCCGGCATCCGTCCCAACTGCACCACGAACAGCGCCACCCCCATGTCTTTCTGGGCTGGAACCGGGAACTCCTTGAAGTCTTTCTTCGAGGAGCCCTCCCAAAATAAAGGTCGACGCTTTTCAGACATAAATTATACCCGTCCGGATATAGATTCTGCAATCCGACAGCACCTGTTCAAAAAAAGAGGCGTAAGAGATGCAATTCCAAGGTCTTTGGTGCTTTTTTTTAATGCCTTACGCGCTGAATCGGCCGGTTATTCTAAAGGCGCTGAAAAACGCCCTTGGGCTGCCGCACGTGCCAGTATAGGATAGCCCTGCGGTGGCGGAGGCGTTGAATCTGTTCGTTGAATCTGTTCGAGGCCGGAATGGATTTCGCCGATGCGCTGCACCTTGCATCCGGCCGGGCGGCGGTGCAGTTCGCCACCTTCGACGGGCGCCTGACGAAGCACGCGGATACGGCCGCCCCGGGTCGCCATGTGGTCCTGGCATAAACCCGATGAGAAAACCGAGTTGTCGCTTCCACAACCCCACGTTCCTTTCCACTATGAAGAGGGTCACGATGGAGGACGTCAGTTTCGAACCTGCGCTGGCCGCGGCGCTCAATTCTCCGCGCGCTTCGGGTCCCGATAGAAATTCGCGTGCGGGCCGAACCTCAGGACTTTTGAGGTGGCCGGAAATGCCCGCCAGACGGCCATCTTCGGTCATTTGACCCACAGGAGTGTCGTTTAACTATGTCCCCTGGCATAGGTACCAAGTATCGCTGCGCAGCGAGCGCCGACGCTGCCGAGGCGGCCTCGCACCTATGACGTTGGGTCCGTCCAGGGATTGAAGACCGCCACCCGCGCACGCGAATAGTCAGCGGTGTCGCGCGTGGCCACCGTCAGTCCATGGTGAAGAGCGGTTGCGGCAATGATCAGATCGGGCTGCGAGCGGGTGTGCCCGGTCTTGCGGCCCTCCTCAACGAAGGAGGCGCCACTTGAACAGGATGTCCTCTGAGACGGCAAGGACGCGCTGATCGAACATCGGGCGTACCTTGTTGTCCAGCCAGCCATTGAGCTCGAAGCACTCTTCGACGAGCTCGGGGTGGAGATCAGCGAGCGAGAGGGTAGTCGCGTTGCAGTTGTCTTGTTAGGCGAGGTAATTAGACGCAGGGCTTCCATTGAGTACTCCTTAGTAGTGCCGCTTATTGCGTAGTTGTCTTCGAACTGCACGATACGTTCGTCCGGAAACATCGGTCACGTTGGTCCAGAATACACACGATATCATCCTCGCCCAGATAACTGACTGCACTTCGATGATTTCGAGAGGAATGGCGCCGGGGAATGGTGCCGGGATTGGCGGAGGCGGTGGGTTTCGCCCAGGGGAATATAGGTGGATTGGTTCTCGGTGAGCACCATCAGTGCCTTGAGGCCGTAATCAGCCTTGCCCAGGCTCACACCCATGGCTTGTGCGCCAAGAGGCTCATGCGGCTCTTCAGCCTCCACCCTGGGCGGCGATTCAGGCCGCGATTGGGTGTTGCGGAGCGCCGTTTCGCGCCTCATGGATTATCTCAGCCACCTGCTCCTCCGACATGCCTCGCCGGCGCAGAATATTTGCAAGTCTTTTCCATTGAGAACCACGAACAAGGTTGATGCCCTGCGCGTTCTACCGATCAAGGCTCGCTATAACCGGTTATCGAATCACGCGATACCGCGTTGCACGCCCCCGGCCGTATTGTTCCAGTTGCTTTTCATCGAGAAATTTCTTCATGATTTACTCGATGGTGCGAGGCGGGAAACCCAGCGCCCGGATGGCGTCTCCACGATTGAACTCTTTGCCCCCAAGGCCTTGCGCCCACTTCCAGAATGCAAGCTGTTTCCCGGATAGCAGATGCTCGAACTGATCGCTTGCCAGCACCTGGTGCGCGGCTCTGGCTTCGTTCAGGAAAATATCGAAGAGGTACAAAAGCCACGGCGAGATATCTTCATTCTCACTCTTCCAGGCTCTCTACGAATCGGAACTGCCGATGTCGATTCACGATTCGGCTCCATCTTCTATTTTGCCCGACCAAGAATGGCGGTGAATTCAGTGGAAAAATCTGCGCTGGCTGGCACAACACCCAGATTGAATTGGCAATTTTCCAGGAATCGCGCGGCAGCCCCATACCACTGCACACGCAGCTCATGCAGCATATTGAAATGGATTGCGATCTCGCGGTACCGGGTTTCATAGTCGTGCGCCGCAAGATTGCGTGCCGTACGACAAACCTGCCAGGAAGAGATGCTGTTGATAACGCCTGCTTTCTCGTAGAAGGCCAGTACTTTGAGAAATCCGTCCGCGGACTCCCCCAATAAAATCACGGCGTGACGCATTGCAGCGCCCAGCGTGTCTTGCAGCTTGGCAAATCGCTCGTTGATTGCGGCAAGCGATTCAAACAAGGCGGCATCTTTTTTTCGGGCTTCCAGCGCCCCCCCATCCAGTGGCCACGGAATTTTTTGGTCTGACGATTCAAGAAAATAGATGCAACGCTGAATGGCTTCGAGAAGGCTTGCAAGGTGTTGCT
>JBCKLP010000158.1:0-5833 GCA_038903735.1 Burkholderiales bacterium
CTTATGGGTACTTGTTTCGACGGTTTGTCCTTTAAACCCAATCTTGATATCCCCGATGTCATGGCGTTGACCATTTTCGTCATGCAAAGACATGCTGAACATCGTAACGAACGAATAGTCATCCCAGCGATCTATGTGCAGGTAAATCGTATTTTTTCCTGTATCAGGAATACTTTTGCTTCTGGGAATAACGAGAAAATGCATTGTTGATTGGCCCCTCAGTGGTAAAGAAAATTCTCCTGGACGATCTAGCGTAGGCGACTTTGACTTCTGGTTCCAAAAAAGCCATCAAATCCAGATCTGATTTCATTGTTTCAGTCTGCCGAAGTGATGATAAGACGGAAGGGAATTGTTACAAAGACAATCAATGGAGAGAATTCGAATAACTTTGATTCAATTGCCGGTTCACATCCAAGAAAAACCTTCGCAACGCGTTAGTATTATCGTAGTTGTTCCCCGACAATCCTTTGCTGTGATTTATCCAACCCGTGCTGGCGCTTTGACATAACCCCGAAAGCGGGCACGTCCACCGCGTGTAGGTTTGGCGGCCAATTCATAGTCCGGAAAGCGCGCAAGGAACCGACTCAACGCAATCTCCGTCTGCAACTTCGCCAAATGATTGCCCGCGCACTGATGCGCTCCACCGGCAAAGGCGAAGTGGCGGTTGGGGCTGCGGGAGATGTCCATGTTCTCCGGGTCGGAAAATTGTGTCGGGTCGCGATTGGCCGCGCCTATGCCAATGTGCACGACGGTATCGGCATCGATATCGACGCCGCCTACGGTAGTGGCGCCGGTGGTGACGCGGTTGCCCAGTTGCACCGGGCTCTCCATGCGCAGGAATTCGTCGATGGCCGATTTCATGAGCGCAGGGTTTGCCTGCAGGCGGCGGCGCTCGTCGGGCCATTCCTGTAGCAATACCAAGGCGCTGCCGAGGAGGCTGGTGGTGGTTTCATGGCCGGCATTGAGGATGAAGATGCAGTTTTGCAGAAGCTCCACTTCGCTCAGTTTTTCGCCTTCTGGTTCGCCGCGGATAAGGCGGGTGAGCACATCGCGCTCGGGGTCGCCGGGATGCGCGCGCCGTTCGGCGATGAGCTTTCTGAGGTAATCGAGGAAATCGCGCACCGAATCGTTACCGAGTTTCAGCTGTGCCGGTGACAGCGCGGGTTCGAGCGCGCCCAGGATTGCCATGGTCCAGCCGCGCAGCGGTTTGCGGTCGCCGGGCGCCATGCCGAACAGATTGCCCACGATTTCAACCGGAATGGCCATGGCGAAATCCTCCACCAGGTCCGCTTCGCCGCGCGCATCCATTTCATCGAGCAGCTTTTCCACCAGCGCCTCAATGCCGGGCACCAGGTCGGTAATGGCGCGCGGCACCAGCGCGCCGATGATCAGTTTTCGCACCCTGGTATGCAGCGGCGGATCATTGAACACCAGGCTGGTGGTGTGATGCTGGTAGAGCAGGGAGTCGGTGCCGAATTTGGGGCCGAACTCCAGCGCCTTGTCGGAGCTGAACAGGCGCTGGTCACGATAGATTGCCGCGATATCGGCATAGCGGGTGAACAGCCAGGAGCCGTCTGCCTGCTGCTTCGCAGGTGCGTGCTCGCGCAGCGCGCGGTAGTAGCGGAAAGGATTCTCGTAGAAATCCTCTGGCAGGTTCTTGAGGTCGAAAGTGGCGGCGAGATCGCGCTCTTCGGCGATGGAAGACATAGTCATGCTTCTCCGGTGTCGAAGCGCTCTGCATACGGCAGCACATCGCGCCCGGTCTCCCGCATCCACAGCGCCAGTTCACCCGGTGTGGGATACCAGAGGCCACGGTATCCTGAAAAATACCTGAGGATTTTGTCCAACACGGCCGCCACCTGGGGCCGTCCGCCGAAGTGCGCATGACAGGCCAGGTGTATCAGTCCCAGCGACTCCTGCTCATAGTGATAAATTAAGCTGCTCTGGTACACATCGAAATAATCCTGCGGACTGGAACGTAGCACCCGGTTGTCGACGAACTCCGACCAGGGAATGGCGATGATCGATCCGCTGCCGGTGGTTTCACGCTGCGGCAGGCTGCGGTCCAGGGCATCGCAATGCCACTGCAGGCCCTCCCTGACCAGCCACTCGGTGGTGTGCTGATCGCCACCATAGACCGGCGTCATCCAGCCCTCGGGCCTGCGGCCGGATTTCTCCTCGAGAATGTCCAGGCAGCGGCGGATGGTGGCCTGTTGTTCCTCCGGCGGCAGATCCATCAGGTACTGGTTCTGCGCATAACCATGGCCTTCGACGCGATGGCCGGAGCGCACGATTTGCCGGATCGCTTCCGGATAGCGTTGGGCGGCCAGCGCGTTGGCAAACACACTGGCGTGAATGCCGCGCTCATCCAGAATCCGGATCAGCCGCCAGATGCCTTCCTTGCCGCCGTACTCCGACCAGCGCGCAGCGGCGTGGTCCACCTGGCCCGCCTTAAGTGGTGTGGTGCGTGGAAAATATCCCGGTGCCTTGCCCTCGGACCAGGCCTCCAGCAGCACGCTGACAAGGACGGCGACACGCGCGCCATTGGGCCAGGAGGGCAGGCTCATTGCGAATTCCTTAGTTTCATGGAGCGAGTGTAGCGTATCGGCAAATCAAAGTAGCCTGGGAACGATCAGCGCAGCCCGCCGTTTTCGCGAGCGCGCCACGCTATGTCACAGGGCGAAATGGACTCCCTCTCAGCGATCCTGCTGCGCACACCAATCCCGCCAGGCCCATTCAAGTGCCGACGCGAAATTTCGTGCGAATCCGGCGCCGTCCATCAGTTGCGAAGACAACAGCCGTTCGCGCATTGTGCTTCTCAGCCCGGCAAGGCGATCAGGGTTCGTGGCATTCTCCACGGCAATTTGCACATAATCTTTCTGATTGCCGGCGATCCAGTCCGTCAATCCGGCCGCGCTGAGCAAGCTCACACCCGCACGTCCTTCACTTGTGTTTCCCGCGAGCGCCAGCACCGGCACTCCCATCCACAGCGATTCGCATGTCGTGGTGCCCCCGTTGTAGGGAAATGGGTCCAATGCGATGTCGACAGCGTTATGCAATTCAAAAAACCGCTGGCGTTTTACGTATCCAATCAAGTTCAATCGTTCGCTGTCGATGCCCAGAATTTTCCATTTTTCATAGAATGCATCGCGAAATTTACCATGCGGAATTCCCACCATTGTCAGGCTCGACCCTGGAATCGAACGCAGGATTTTCGCCCAGACTTCCAATACTTCATCGGTAAGCTTGTCCGTCTGGTTAAATGACCCCAGGGTAAGCCCCTTGCCTGCAAGCATGGGCAGTGGTGATACTGTCGGCGCATCTGATGGTGCGCCATAGCACCATAAACTACCGGGTAATCTCAGAATGCGCTCGCGATACCATGCGTCCGCGCTGCCTTGCGGATCGACATGGTTATCTGAGATTCGATAATCTATTGCTGCCATTCCTATGGTCAGGCGAAACCCAAGCCAGGTGATTTGAATGGGCGCAGCCTTGCGTGCGAAGGCATACAGACGGTTATATGCCGTGTGACCTGATAAATCGAAAAGGATGTCAATCTCGTCGTGGCGAATTTTCTTCGCCAGTTCGCCGTCGGACAATGCGGCAACTGGATACCAACTCACTACGAGCTTTTTCAATCGCTCGGTTACCAAATCGGATTGCGGAGAATTGTCGTAGCAGTGCACCTGCAGTCGCGAAGTGTCGTGGTGTTTCAGCAGAGGTTCAAAAAAATAGCTTACGGCGTGTGCGCGAAAATCACCGGAGACGAAACCGACTCGCAATGGTCGTCCGGCTGATGTGGAATTTGAAAAATGCATGTGATGCGGCAGAAGCGGATCCGCATACCGTGCGCCCCAGCCGACCAGGGCATCGCGCTTTTCCTCCGGAGTGGAGATGGGGTCCTCTATCCATGTGAACAATGCTATCTGTTCGCAATCTGCGGCAAATATCGGGTAGGTCAAAGCCATTTCGTGCAAAAACGCCCTGGATCGTCTCCATTGCCCGCTTTTTTGCAGCACCAGCCCTGTAGAGCGGATGATTTCCCAACACAGTTTTGTCGGGCCATTGGCCTGTTCAAGTGGCAATGCCCGCTCGAATGCGTCCTGCGCTTCAGCAAGCCACCATGTTTGCTGCAGCAATATGCCAAGGTTGTACCAGGCACCCGGCAAGTCTGGAGCCAGTTGCAGGGCCAGTTCTAGTTGCAGCCTGGCCTCTTCAATTCGGCCTATTGCCTTCAGCACGTTTGAGGCGTTCACGCGCAGTCCCGGATTGTCGGGATGATCGCGGATGCCGCTCAGGTAGGCGGAGGCAGCGCCATTGCCATTACCTTCAATCCACAATTGATTGGCCAGGCTGTGCCATTCCTCCGCTGTGCGCGTCTCCGGGCGTGCTTTGATCCGGGCACCGGACCAACGGGTGGCAATCTGCGCGAGCAAGCGGGCAAGCATGGTTGTTTTATGCGTTCTGTTTCGCGCGGCGCGAGGCGCGGCAATCAGTCGATAGCAACAATTTTTCCCGGATTCATCAGACCTTCCGGGTCGAAACAATTTTTCAGGCTGCGCATCAGATCGTAGGCCTCACCGGCCTCCTTTTGCAGCGAGGCAATCTTGCCCATGCCAATGCCGTGCTCGCCGGTGCAGGTGCCGCCCATGGCGAGCGCGCGATCGACCAGTCGTTCGTTCAGCGCCTTGGCTTCATTGAGTTCCGCGCTGCTGGCGGGGTCCACCAGGATCAGCAGATGAAAATTGCCGTCACCGACATGGCCGAACATGGGGATGGGCATGGAGGCGGCATCGATATCCAGTGCGGTGGCGAGCATGCACTCAGTCAGGCGGGAAATCGGCACGCAGACATCGGTGGAGACCGAGCGCGAGCCCGCCTTCAATTGCAGCGCGGCAAAAAACGCCTGATGGCGCGCGGCCCACAGGCGGCTGCGCTCCTCCGGCCTGGTGGTCCACTGGAAATCCATGCCGCCATGCTCGCGCGCGATCTCCTGCACCATCCGGGCCTGCTCTTCGACGGATGCCGTGGTGCCGTGAAACTCAAGAAACAGGGTGGGCTGTTCGCGATGTGCCATTTTCGAGTGGGCATTGATGGCGCGCATGGTGGTCGCGCACAAGGCCTCGCTGCGGGCTATCGGGATACCGGACTGCAGGGTCTGGATCACGGTGTCGACGGCGCCCGCCATGCTGGCGAATGAGCAGACGGCCGCCGAGATCGCCTCCGGCTGGGGGTAGAGGCGCACGCAAACTTCGGTGATGATGCCAAGGGTCCCTTCGGAACCGACGAACAGCCGGGTGAGATCGTAACCGGCGGCTGATTTGCGCGAGCGCCTTGAGGTGCGCACAACGCGCCCGTCGGCCAGCACCACATTGAGCGAGAGCACATTCTCGCGCATGGTGCCGTAGCGCACGGCATTGGTGCCCGAAGCGCGTGTGGCCGCCATGCCGCCCAGCGTGGCATCGGCGCCGGGGTCCACCGGAAAAAACAGGCCCGTGTGCCGGATCTCCTCGTTCAGTTGATTGCGGGTCACGCCTGCCTGCACACTGCAATCCAGGTCCTCCACATTGACTTCCAGCACCCGGTTCATGCGGGAGAGATCCACGCAGGTGCCGCCGTGCGGCGCCAGCACATGGCCTTCGAGAGAGGTGCCCGCGCCAAAAGGAATGAGGGGGCTGCGGTGCAGGCGGCAGATGTCGACGATGGCTTTGACTTCCTCCGTGCTCTCCGGGAAAACCACGGTGTCGGGCAGGGCGCCGGGAAGGTAGGACTCGTCCTTGCCGTGGTGCTCACGCACCGGCTGCGCCTGCGTGGCCCGCTCGCCGAGCAA
>JBCKLP010000159.1:0-5811 GCA_038903735.1 Burkholderiales bacterium
GTTCAAGCAATTTGAATTTGTCTTTGACTTCCTTCCAATCATCCGCGTCCGCAGGATGTGGCTTTGCATCGGTAATGATCGGCCAGGATCTGGACAGTTCGGCGTTGATCGCGGTGAAATGTTTCTGGTTATCGGGAAGGTCTTCCTCTGCAAAAATGGCGTCTACAGGGCATTCTGGTATGCACACTGCACAATCGATGCATTCGTCCGGGTCGATAATCAACATGTTTGGCCCTTCTTTGAAGCAATCGACTGGGCAAACATCGACGCAATCGGTGAATTTGCATTTGATGCATGATTCTGTGACAACGTGGGTCATTTGTGTTCCTGATGTTGGGTGGCGGTTGAATCCACCATTTCACGAACGGTCAATTTTACGGGAGTCTTCGTGATTTGACCAAAACGATAGAATTTTTAGTCGAGGGTATTGTTTCAGCCAGTCATTATCCCGTAGTCACGAGGTCGATTTTCGATGCCTTGAATCCTTAATATCGACGGACCGGCTTTGCAAGCCAAAACCGGTCCGTCGAATGACTTCCAACGCGCCTGAGTTGTTGCCTGGGATTCTACGGAATACGTTTCCAATGGCCTTCTCCCGTAACATATTTTCGCGGACCTGATTCACCCGACTGGGAGGCCGATTTGGTGCAACTGGACCGGCACCGGCAAAACCATTGGTTTTCGGGCCAGACGCGGGAAGCAGGATTGTGGATGCATCAGAGCGCTATTTTCACCGCCTGACCATGAATAATTAGGTATGCTGCGCGCCGGGCGGGAACTTGTATCCCCGCATCGCTGTCTTTGATCCTAATCAGCATCCCAAGCCCTGGGCGAGCTAGGCGTTCTTAAAGAAACAAGGGGCTATTAATGGGTTTTAACGTCACTCCAGTGCAAGCAGGAGCCTAAAAATACAGTCCCGCAAGTTTTGTTTCTTGTGAGGTATGGCGGCTTGTAATTCCGGCCGGTCACCCAAATGTTGATCTACGAATTTACGGGAGATGTGCATGATAAAGGTTGAAAACCTGTCCAAGAGCTTTGGAAGCAATCGTGCTGTCGACGAGGTAAGCTTCGAAGTTCAGAAAGGCGAGGTGCTGGGGTTCATCGGTCCGAATGGCTCTGGTAAGTCGACTACGATGCGCATGATTACTGGTTTTTATCCGGCGACAGCGGGAAAAGTTTCCGTTTGCGGATTCGATGTATCCGAGAATCCGATAGAGGCCAAGGAAAAAATCGGCTATTTGCCGGAATCCGCTCCGTCCTATCAGGAGATGTCGGTTCTTTCGTTCCTGAATTTTGCCGCGGAGATGCGTGGACTGCGTGGGGAGCAGAAACGCAGCGCAATACGCAGAGTGGTGCAGACCTGCCACCTGGATAACGTGCTGGGTCAGACGATCGACACGCTGTCCAAAGGTTTCAAGCACAGGACTTGCCTGGCTCAAGCAATTATTCACGACCCCGAAGTCCTGGTTCTGGACGAGCCTACCGATGGCTTGGACCCGAATCAGAAGCACGAGGTGCGGTCATTGATCAAAACCATGGGGAAAACCAAGGCGATTATTTTTTCGACCCACATTCTTGAAGAGGTCGAAGCGGTTTGCTCCCGGGCCATCATCATTGACCGCGGCAGGGTGGTTGCCAATGGAACTCCCGAAGAACTCAAGGCGCGTTCGGAGCGTGCAGGCGTAGTTATTGTCACCCTGTTGGGCGCTAGCGAAGCATCGGTAAAGGACAAGCTCACTGGAATAGCTTCCTTGCATCGCTGCGAGGTGCGCGAGTCAGGTGGCGGCAGAGTTTCGGTAGAAGCGTTTCCAACATCGAGTTCCGGTATTGAAGCTCAGTCCCTGGCGGGTCGGATTGCAGAAATCGCCGTACGTGAGAACTGGAAGATCGAACAGCTCAAAACCGAAGAAGGCAGGCTTGAGGAGGTGTTTCGCTCCATCACGATGCCCGATACCCAATCAGGCAAAGGAGCAGCATGATGCGCACATGGCCGGTTATCGTCACCATTGCAAAACGCGAGCTGTCGGCATATTTCGAATCGCCGGTAGCCTACGTATTTCTGGTGGTTTTTCTGCTGTTGGCAGGGTTTTTTACGTTCAGCCTTGGCGGATTTTTTGAGCTTGGTGAAGCATCATTGAATTCTTTTTTCACATGGATGCCGTGGTTGTTCCTGTTTCTTGTTCCTGCGGTGGGGATGCGCCTCTGGTCTGAGGAAAGGAGGCTTGGAACGATAGAACTCCTTTTGACTATGCCGGTGTCGACTTGGCAGGCAATCGTTGCGAAATTTCTCGCTTCCTGGGCATTTCTTGCCATAGCGCTGGCGTTGACCTTTCCGGTAGTTATAACGGTCAATTGGCTTGGCGATCCCGATAACGGGATCATAGTGGCCGGATACGTCGGCAGTCTGCTTCTGGCGGGTACCTTTCTTTCCATTGCATGCCTGACGTCCGCATTGACACGCAACCAGGTCATTGCATTCATCCTTGCCCTTGTGCTTTGCCTGTTGCTTATCCTGGTGGGTTTTGCGCCGGTGACGACGATGCTTTCCCGATTTGCCGATATCTGGCTTGTGGATATAATTGCCAGTTTTTCAGTATTGACGCATTTCGAAGGATTTCAGAAAGGCGTGGTCGATACCCGGGATTTGCTGTTCTTTTTGTCGGTGATGGGCTTTTCATTGTTCACCACCGGTGTGGTTCTTCGCAACCACCGGGCTGGTTGAGGCCGGGGAGAGAAATTTATGAAACGCTACGAAACCTTGCTTTACTCAGCTGGCGGCGTAATTGCCGTTTTTGTAATTCTTGTGCTTGCAAATTATGTCTTGAGCGTGGTGAAACAGCGCGTTGATTTTACCGAGGGCGGGTTGTATACCCTGTCGCAGGGGACTCGAACAATCATCGATAAACTGGATGCTCCGGTAAAAATTCGCTTTTATTACACGCAAAGCGAGCAGAACGTGCCTTTACCCATTAAAGGGTTTGCGCGCAGAGTAGAAGATTTGCTCGGCGCATTTCGACAGGCATCTGGTGGAAAGGTGATTATTGAAAAACTTGACCCGAAACCCGACTCCGACGCGGAGGATTCGGCGACGCTTGAGGGCGTTGAGGCACAGGTAATGCAAAGTGGTGATCGTTTTTACCTCGGACTTTCCATTAGTTATGCAGATCAAAAACTTGCAATGCCTGCCTTATCCCTGGATCGGGAGCAATTGCTCGAATATGACCTGGCGCGTGCCATCGCGCGGGCGACCCGTACTGAGAAGGCTGTAATCGGGGTCATGTCTCCGATGCCGCTTTTTGGCAGTCGGGGAATTCCGCAGATGGGGGTACCGCCGGCGGATAAGCAGGTGTTTGTTTCTGAGCTTGAACGGGATTTCACGGTCCGTCGTGTCGACTCTTCCGCGTTATCTATTGATGAAAGCATAAAGGTCCTGGTGGTTGTCAATCCTCGCGGAATTGGTGAGGATACCGAATACGCGCTGGATCAATATGTATTGCGGGGCGGCAAGCTTATTGCGATGCTTGATCCTTATGCATATTTTGACGTGCCACCCGGTGCGCAGCAGGGCGGAACTTCGTCAACGCTGGAGCAGATGCTAAAAGGCTGGGGGCTGGCGCTGGATACGACAAAGGTTGTGCAGGATATGAAATTCCTGTCCGGTGCAGGGGCCAGGCAAATGTCCACGGTTCTTTCGCTAAATAGCGAGGCATTCAACAAGGATGATGTTTCGACAAGCAAACTTGGATTTACCATGTTTCCGATCGTGGGCGCGATTACAGGGAATCCAGTTGAGGGAATCAAGCAGACAGTTTTGATTAGGACGTCGACGTTTTCGCAGCTTACCGATTCTTCCAACGCTGTTACCCAGGGCGAAGCATCGGTACGGGGATTCAAGCCTTCGGGAATTGAGTATCCGATAGCGATTCGATTGACGGGAAAATTCAAAACGGCCTTCCCGGACGGAAGACCGGTTTCCAAGGACAAGCCCGCAGCCAAGTCTGCACCGAAATCCCCGGCTAATTCGGATGCGGCGAAAGTATTACCAGAGCACCTTGCCGAAGCAAAGGGAGAGAATTCCGTGGTTCTCATAGCGGACAGCGATTTCATAAACGATGGGGCTGCGGTCAATATTCAGGAGATTTTTGGACAGCGCATTGTTGTTCCGGCAAACAGCAATCTGTCGTTCGCGCAAGCCTTGATAGAGCAATTTGCAGGAGATCCTGCGCTGATTGACCTCAGGGCGCGTGCAATAGCCGCCAGGCCGTTTACCGTGATCCGGGAGATGGAAGCGCAGGCAGCACAGGCTTATGTTGGAAAGCTGAAGGAATTGGAAGACAGCCTTCAGCAGACGCAGGAACGCTTGCAGTCACTTCAAAAACCTTCGGCACCGGGGCAGGGGGCAATAATGACTTCGGAACAGCAGGCGGAGGTTGAAGGTTTTCGTCGCAAGGCGGCCGAGACGCGCAGGGAGTTAAAGATCGTAAGGCGTGATCTGCGTGCAGACAGCGAAGCACTGCAGTTCTGGACCAAAGTTACAAATATCGCTTTGCTGCCGTTGCTGGTGACGTTTCTGGGTATCGGCTTGGGCATGTATCGCAGAAGGAAAGTGGTGACGATATGAATCGCAGGCAATTTTTCATTTTGCTGGCGGTGCTCGTGGCGCTGATCGCCGCGGGTGTTGCTGTCATGTGGTTGCAACGCGCCGATTGGAGAGGCTCGGGAGGCAAGGTTGGGGAGCGTCTGATTCCCGGATTGGTGGTATCCGAGATCGCCAAGATCCGCATCATAGGCGATGGGGAAACCGTGAGTTTGGGCCGTGTCGACGGAAAATGGCAGGTTGCAGAACGTAATGGCTACCCGGCGAATGTGGATCGCATTGCGGAATTGCTGGCCAAACTGGCGGAGCTGAAAATAACGCAGTTGGAAACGCTTGTTGATAGCCAACGCGCGCGTCTTGAATTGCTGGATCCCAAGGCCGGTAAAGGCAAGGATACCGGCACGCTTGTCGAACTTGAAAAACAGGATGGCGAACAAATTTCGAGGCTACTTCTGGGCAAGCGGGTTTTCATGCAGGCGCAAACCACGGCGCCAAGCAAGGGAGCGCCACAGGCTTCCGGACGATATGTCGTTGTAAATGAAGCGGCAAGCATGGCGGTCGTTTTGGATCCATTAGTAAATGTGGAAGCTAAGCCCGGACCATGGCTCGCCAGAGATTTGATACGTGTATCCGGGGCTAAGGCAATGCAGTGGAGTTCCGGGAGTGCTCGCCCCGGTTGGTCGGTTGTCAGGGACAGCGAAACTAAGGACTGGCGATTTTCTGCTTCAGCCGAGAAACTGGACAATAACAAGGTCCAGGATTTGGTCAGTGTCCTGTTGTATATCGCGTTGGCTGATGTCGTGACTGATCCAGACAAAGGCGGGTTCGAAAAAGGCGCCACCCTTCGAATTCAGTCATTCGATGGCCTGAGTTATACAATCAAGCTGGGCGATCTGGAAGGGGAAATGCGTTACATTCGGGTAGCTATGACCGGTGAGCCGCCCAAGGTGCGAGTTCCCGGTAAAGATGAAACCGCAGAGGAGCGCGAAAAGCTGGACAAGACTTTCGAGGAGAACAGGAAAGCCCATATGCTTGGGCTAGAGAGGGAAAGAAAATTGGAGCCTTGGACATTTCTTGTGCCGAACTCCAATATTGAAGCCTTGACTCGCGACCGATCCCAAGTTATTCCGGGAGCCAAGAAGGAAGGGAAATAAGCACTCCTTGCGGTGTTTTTCCGTTTTGTGGCGGTTTTTGGCGCATGTGCCTGATTTTCG
>JBCKLP010000160.1:0-5801 GCA_038903735.1 Burkholderiales bacterium
CGGGAAAGCCCTTCGCGTATTGCAGGAAGTCGCGTAGCGCGCGGATCCGGTGCGGTTGGCCGGTGACATGCGGGTGCAGGCCAAGGTTGAAGATGCGCCCGCTGGTCGCGCCCTCGCGGTAGAGCTCGTTGAAGGCTTCCTTGAACATCGCGACGCCGCCGTCGACGTCGCGCCCCTGGAACATGAACGCCTGGAAGTCGTTGATCTCGGCGGTGTAGGGAATCGAGACCAACGGCTTGCCGCACTTCGTCTGGATGAGATACGGCTGATCGTCGTTCATGTAGTCGTTCCAGAAGATCAGCCCCTCCTCGGCCACGATATCCGGCGTATTCGGCGTCGAGCGGAGCGAGCTCGAAAGCCAGCCCTTGGCGGGTTTGCCCACGACCTCCTGGTAGACCTTCAAGGTCTGTCGGATGATGCGACGCTCGGCTTCGATATCGAACTGATGGTCGGCGAGGGGCTCGGTCTGCACGTAGTTGTGGGCGACGATCTCCCAGTTGCGCGCCACCGCATGTTGGACAATCTGCGGGCGCTCCAGGGCGAGCTTGGCATTGAGCGTGCAACTGGTCGGGACACCGGCGCGTTCGTACTCGTCGAACATGCGCCACACGCCCACCCGCTGCCCGTATTCCCGCCAGGTCCAGTTCGGATTGTCGTAGAACTTGCCGGTCATTGTGTTGATCACCACCCCCGGCCCGCCGGGATACGCCGGCTTGTCGGTGTCGACCGTCTGATCCCAGTACTCCAGATTGGTGGTCATCAGCATCGCTACGCGCGCGCCGTTGGGCCATTTCAGCGGCTTGCGGTGCGGCATCGGTACGTAGTCGTAGTGCATTCGGCGTCTCCTTTTTGTTGGGGGACCGTGCGCTTGCGAGGCGTGGTTGCGAGGGGTCGGGTAGAGCTTGTTCCGCGTGATAGTATTCGCTTCATCGGATAGTAATGCAATCCACCGCCACCGGAGGTACGCCCATGTTCCTGCGCAACGCCTGGTACGTCGCAGCCTGGGACAACGAGATCGACGCCGGTCTCGTCGCCCGCACCATCCTGAGCGAACCGGTGGTGCTGTACCGCCGGCCGCAGGGCGGGCCGGTCGCCCTCGAGGATCGCTGTTGCCACCGCAGTCTGCCGCTGTCGATGGGCAAGCAGGTCGGCGACAATTTGCAGTGCGGCTACCACGGCCTGGTATACGATCCTAGCGGGCAGTGTATCGCGGTGCCGGGGCAGAGCAACGTTCCCACCGGGGGAAAGGTCCGGGCCTATCCGGTCATCGAGCGCTGGAAATGGATCTGGATCTGGATGGGCGATCCGGCGCTGGCGGACGATACGCTGATCCCGAACTGGTGGTGGATGGATCATCCCGAGTGGAAGGTCGTGCGCGGTCCGGTGCTGCATATCCAGGGCAACTATCAACTGGTGACCGATAATCTTCTCGACTTGTCCCACCTGACCTTTGTGCACGCCGACACGCTCGGCAATGACGCAATAGTTCGTTTCCCTGTGCGCACCGATCGGATCGAAGGTGGCGTGCGCATGAGCCGCCTCATTCCCGACTCGCCGCCGCCGCCGCTGTTTCAGAAGTACTGCAAATTCGCCGGTCACGTCGATCGCTGGCAGATCGTCGAGGCGACCCTGCCGAGCTATTGCGACGTCGATGTCGGCTGCACCGATGCCGGTACCGGCGCCTTCGAGGGCCGGCGGATCGGCGGAGTCCCGTTTCACGCGCTATCGGTGGCCACCCCCGAGACCGAGCGTACCTGCTTCCAGTTCTATGCGCATCCGCGCCGCTTCGCGCTCGATGACGAAGAGATCGACCTGTCCTACAAGCGCGATTTCCTGCGCGTCTTCAAGGAGGATGTGCAGGTGATGGAAGCGCAGCAGCGTTCCTTCGATCGGGATCCGAACCCGCCTTCGATCAATATCAACGTCGATGCGCCGAGCCTCGCAGTGCGGCGCCGGTTAGCCGAGGCGATCCAGACCGAGCACGCGGGCGCTCGGCAGCTCCGCTTGCACGCCTAGCCTGGCCGATCACCGCCGGAGCCGGCCATGTCCTCGCTTTTCGGAAAAGTCGCGCTCGTGACCGGTGCCGGTGCCGGCATGGGTCGTTCGCATGCCAGTCTGCTCGCCGAGCGCGGTGCGGACGTCATCGTCCAGGATGTGAACGAGGCGGCCGCGGCCGGGACCGCCGCGATGGTCCGGGGCCATGGTCGTCGCGCGTTCGTCCTGGTGGGAGATGTTCAAAAGGTTGCCGAGTTGAAGCGCGGCATCGGCGAAGCCGAAGCGGCCATGGGCCGAATCGACATTCTCGTCAACAATGCCGGCGTCGCCGGCCGGGGGCTCGCGCTCGAGAACATCGACGAGGCCACCTTCGACCGCATGTTCGGCGTCCATGTGAAAGGCAGCTTCTTCGCCGCGCAGGCAGTGGTACCGGGCATGAAGGCACGCCGCTACGGCAAGATCATCAACATTTCGTCGAACTTCGCGATGGGTGGCAGCGCATTCGCCAGTCACTACGCGGCGGCCAAGTCGGCGCTGTCGGGTTTGGTGAAATCCTGGGCGCGCGAGTTGGCGCCGTTCAACATCATGGTCAACGCGGTGGCCCCGGGGCTGCTCGAGACCGACCTCACGCGCGCGAGCATCGGCCTCGATCGGATCCGGAAGATGGAAAGCGAAGTCCCGCTCGGCCGGCTCGCGAACCCGATCGAGATCTCCTACGCGGTCGCCTGGCTCGCCTCGGCCGAGGCGGATTTCATGACCGGCCAGGTGATCGCGCCCAATGGCGGCGTCACGATCGTCGGAATCTGAGCCCGTTCGTGGAGCTCAGGCCACGGTCGCGCGGCGGCCGGTTTGCCCGCCTCCGCGTTCGGCATCCGTTTCACGATCGCCCGAAACTGCGTCAGCCCCCGATCGGCGCCAAGCGCGATCATCGGCGCCGACGGATCGAGATCGAGCATGTCCTGTTGCGATTCGATCATCGCAGCGTCCTCCTTGACAAGACGGGGCATCGGCGGGGCATCGGCCCGGATAGTGTCGGCCCGGATAGTGTCGCGGGCATGATCTGCGACCAGTTCGATGTACTATATGAGGAAGGCGCGGCGACCGGCAAGGTCATGAGCATCTGCTTGCACCCGTTCGTGATCGGGCAACCGATCCGGACGAAGAGTCTCGCGCGCGCGTTCGCGCACATCGCGTCATGGCGCGAGGTGTGGCTCGCGACGGGGGCAGAGATCATTGACTGGTACCGAAACAATGTCGGCAGCGGCGCGCGATCAGGCGCGTAGCGAGTCGCGGCGAGCCAATCAAACGCCCGAGAGGAGGAATTCATGAAATTCGGTATATGGACCCCGCTGCCGCACACGATCTACCCAGAACCTGCAATGGCTGCCGCGCTTCAGCAAAGTGGGCGCAGAGGAGCCAAAGAACCCGATCTCGCGTTCGAGTTCGCCACCGACGTTGTGTGTAAGGCCGAATCATATGGTTTCTCGATCACACTGGTCGCCGAGCGCTATCTCGGCCCCGATCTCGAGTCCTGGATGCTGTCTGCGGCTCTGGCATCCAAAACGAAAAGCATCGAGATTATGCCGGCGGTCCATCCGGGCATCATGAGCCCGCACGTCGCCGCGAAGATGGGCGCAACGCTCGACCGCATCAGCGGAGGGCGCTGCGCGGTGAATGTTGTGAGCGGATGGCACAAGGGAGAGTTTGAACTCTTCGGCAACGGATGGCTGGATGACGACGAACGCCGATATGGTCGGATTGACGAATTCATACGCGTGCTCACCGGACTCTGGACCGAGGACAAATTTTCGTTTGACGGGGAGTTTTTTAAGGCCGACGGCGAGGAATTGCCATTCAAGCCCCAACAGCGCCCGTGTCCGCCGATCTATGCTGCAAGTAGGTCTGACATCGGCAAGGACTTGATCGCTCGACATTGCGACACGTGGTTCATCACGTGCGGCGCAGATCACACTTTGCATGAGGCCAATGTCAAGGAAGTGGCGCATAACGTAGACGACATGCGTCAGCGAAGCGCTGCCCACGGGCGCAAGACGAAGTGCGGCCTCAGTGCTCTCGTGTTTTGTGCCAAGACGATGGAACAGGCGCAGGCACGGGCGACTGAGCTTGCAGAGTACGGTAAATCGGGCCGAATCCCGTTCATCGCCGTAAGCGGCATTGGCGCGGGATTGATCGGAACGCCGGAGGTTGTCGCCGAGCGGATACGACACCTCGAAGACATCGGCATCGATCTGCTCATGTTGAAATTTTCGCCTATGCTCGATCAACTCGACATTTTTGCCACCGAAGTGATGCCGCTGCTTGGTGATAATGTGGTTTCGCAGAAGCTTGCACCTCGGTCACTAGCGTCTCAGGGGGCTGCGAGCGCGACAACCTGGTTGCCGGGATACTAGGTGAGCGCTAAACACCCTCAAGGATTTTCCCTGGACCAACCAGCGTGCCCGGCCTCATTCATTCGAGTTCCACGGACCCGAGCGGAGTGATTGCGCAAATGAAGAACTGGTTGGGGATTAGAGTTGGCCGAAGCCGTAAAAGCGCGAGTCCGTTGATCTTGGTGAACGTGCAGGTCCGGTTCGAAGCCATGAACGCCGAACACTTACTCCAATTTCAAGGGGCGGTCCGTGGCTGAAGGGCAATTTGCGCCGGGAGACATCATCATTGTCACCGGGGCGGCACAAGGGTTCGGCAGGGCCATAGCGCATCGGCTTGCCGGAATGGGCGCCACACTGGCACTGTGGGACGTGAACCGCGATGGCGCCGCTGAGACGGCTTCATACTGCCAAGCAGCGGGCGCCGAAGCCCGGCCCTATCATGTCGACCTCGCAGAGGCCGCCCACATTGAGCATGCAAGCCAGAGCGTGCGCAATGATCTGGGCGTGCCATTTGCCCTCATCAACAATGCGTCGATCTATCCGCGCACTCCAGTGCTGGAGCTGGAGCTTTCTGAATGGGAACGCGTTCTGCGGGTGAACCTCACTGGAGCGTTCCTATGCGCGCGCAATATCGCTCCGATGATGGTCGAACGCGGGCGTGGCGCCATTGTCAATATCAGTTCGACGATTGCCTTGCGCGGTGATCCTAACGGGGCACATTACGCCGCGACTAAGGCGGGGCTGATCGCACTCACCAAGTCTTTGGCTTTGGCACTTGCTCCCAAACGTGTCCGGGTTAACTGCGTCCTTCCTGGTATTGCCGACACGGCACAACCGCTTGGCGCCATGACACGAGAGCAGCTCATCGCTCGCGGCCGAGATATCCCACTCGGGCGTATCGGCATGCCGGAAGATATCGCCGGCATTGTTGCTTTCCTGATCGGGGCGGATGCTGCCTATCTCACCGGCCAATCAATCGCGGTAAACGGCGGCACGCTGATGCTGCCGTGAAGGCAGAAGGTATTCCGAAAGCGATGGAGAGGGTGTAGCTGAATACTAGGTTGCAGCAGCTTCTCCGGCGGCTGGAGGACGAAGCCGAGCTGCTTTTCGACCCCCGGGCGATGCTCACCGGGCCGACCCTCCAGGTGCTCATTCGAGCCAACACTCAGGGCCACTTCGGCGTAAGTTAACCTCGTGAACTACTCTACTCTACCGGGAGACGCCGTGTTCCTCAAGAATTGCTGGTACGTCGGCGCGCGCTCGGGGGAGTTGCCGCGGCATCCCGACCATCTCCTGTCTCGGCTTCTGCTGAACGAGCCGGTAGTCATGTATCGTCGCAGGGACGGTGGCGCCGTCGCGTTGGAGGATCGCTGCTGCCATCGACGCGCGCCGCTTTCCAAAGGCAAAGTGGAAGTA
>JBCKLP010000161.1:0-5796 GCA_038903735.1 Burkholderiales bacterium
TCACAACATCGGGCACCCCGCTGGCAGTCACCGCGGGCACCTTTCCCATCGGGCAGGTATTTTTCCCCGGGGGGACAATCATCAATCTCAATTCAAAGAATGATGTCACATTGACCCTGTCAGGGGGCGGAACACAGACTATCACTACTGGTGCTGGTATTGCCGGGAACGGAGAAATCCTAATCCCTGCTGGCGGCTTGACTGTTACACGGATTTCTTACGTAGTTGCTAGTAATAATGCCGTGACAATAACTTCCAGCGGCGCTAATGTCGCCTACGACACCTCCGCCAACGCCGGCAAGATGAGCAATCTGGTGGTTCAAAGTGGCCTGCTGACATTGGCAAACGCTATTGCTGTTGATGGCGACATCAACCTGGTCACCAGTCGCTTCGTGAACAATGCCGGAGCCAGCGCGCTGAGCGCCGGAAGCGCCAAGACTTGGCGGGTCTGGAGTACCAACGCCGCCCCTTTCACTGGCAGCACGCCTGACACCAATGGCGGGCTGACTTATGCTTTCAAGCAATACAACGCGACTTACGGCAACTCAGTGCTCGGCACAGGAAATGGCCTGCTCTATTCCCTCGCGCCGTCTCTGACGGTGTCTCTGAGCGGCACGGTCAGCAAGGAATATAACGGCTCGGACGCTGCGACATTGGCCGGTAGCAACTATTCCATTGCCGGTGCAGTTGACAGCGATACAGTCACTTACAGCAACCCAAGCAGCGGAACCTACGCATCGAAAGATGCCGGAACTGGCAAGACTGTGACGGTTACGGGTGTTGCCCTCACGGGTGCAACCAAAGTCTCCGGCGGTGCCACCGCCACCGTCTACGGCTACCAACTGGCAAACAGCACTGTCACCGGCGCTGTTGGCACCATCACGGCCAAGGCCCTGACGGCCACGGTGACCGCACCGGGGAAAACCTACGACGGCACAGCCACCAGCGCCCCGACGCTGAGCATCACTGCCGGATTGGTCAGCACGGAAACCGTGACCGCCACAGGCACCGGCACCTTCAACAGCAAAGACGTGGGCACGGCCACCACCGTCACCGTCAACAGCACCACCCTGGCCAACGGCACCAATGGCGGGCTGGCCAGCAACTACAGCTTGGGCACCGGTCAAACCGTAGCGGCCAGCATCACCCGGGTGGCTTTGACGGTGCGGGCGAATAGCGATGCGAAGTTTGTGACGCAAGCGGATGCGGCTGGTTTTAACGGTGTGAGCTATAGCGGTTTTGTGGGCGGTGAAACGTCGGTGACGGCGGGTGTGCTGGGCGGTACGTTGGCGGTTGCGCGCAGCAATGCGGGGACGCAGGGCGCGGGCGTTTATACCGACGTACTGACGGCTTCGGGCTTGACCGCAACCAACTACGCTTTCACTTACACCAACGGCGATTACACCATCACTCCAGCGGAGCAGTTAGCCATCAAGATCACGAACGTGAATAACGTGTATGGCACGGCGGTGAGTCTGGCGCCAGCCAGCGTGCAATACATGACGGCAGGTGGTGTGCTGACGACGCTGACGCAAACAGCAGTGACGGGTAGCACTTATACCTATGCTGATACTGCCAGCGGCACAGTGACGTTCACGCTGGCGGCAACCGGTGGCACGAATAGCACCAGCGGGAATTTGAAGGTGGGTAACTATGTGGTGGGCGGTACGAGCATCACGCGGGTCGGCACTAATTTTAGCGATGCGCCGGTATTCACCGGGAGGATAGACGTGACGCAAAAGGGCATCACTGCCACCGCCACCGGCGTGAGCAAGGTCTACGACGGCAACACGTCCATGGCCGGGGTCAGCCTGGGCTTGACCGGCAAGGAAACAAACGACGTGGTGACGGTCAGCGGCACCGGTACCTTTGCCAGCAAGAATGTTGGCGACGGTAATTTGAGCTACAGCGTCAGCAACCTGACGCTGAGCAGCGGGGGGGATGCCGCCAACTACTACCTGTCTGGCGGCTCCAGCTTGGCCGGCACAAACGGCAGCATTACCCAAAAAGCCCTCACCGTCTCTGGCATCACCGCCAGCAACAAAGCCTATGACGGCAATGCCACGGCAACGGTCAACGTCGGTAGCGTGGTTTATACAGGCTTGGTGGATGGCGATGCGGTTAGCGCGGCTGCCACTGGAGCTTTTAACAACGCCAATGCCGCCAACGGCAAAACGGTCACCTTGACCAGCAGCTACACCGGTGCTGACCGGACCAACTACAGCATCACCAACCAAAGCAGTACCACCGCCAACATCACCCCAGCCCCCCTGACGGTGAGCACCGGCAATGTGAGCCGGGGCTACGACGGCACCTTGACGGCGGTGGGCACGGCGACGGTGACCAGCGGCACGCTGTACACCAACGTCAGCAATGGCAGCACCCAAGACAGCTTAAGCGGCGGCAGCTTTGCTTTCACCGACGCCAACGCTGGCACCGGCAACAAGACCGTCAGCGTCAGCGGCGTGACGGTGAGCGACGGCAACAGCGGCAACAACTACAACGTCACCCAAGCCGCCAACACCAGCAGCACCATCGGCATGGCCAACCTGACCTTGAGCGGCACGAAGGTGAGGGACGGCTCGACTGCCTACGCGGGTAGTAACTTAACCGCGACCGGTGTGAATGGCGAAACCTTTGCGATAAGCGGTGCTGGTGCAACAGGCAACCTATTCAGCGACGCCGTGCAGACCGGCTCAACGCTGGCCACACTGACCGGGCTTACGCTGAGCACTAGCGGCAACGGTGGCGTCTCTACCAATTACAACGCCCTTTCGACGATCGGCTCATCGGTCAATGTGACCGCGGCCTGGCTGACGGTGATCGTCGGCAGCCTGACCGGCAGCGTCACCAAGACTTACGACGGCACTGACGCGGCCACACTGACATCGGGCAACTACCTGCTCAGCGGGTGGGTCAGCAGTGATGGCGCCACGGTCACCAAGACCAGCGGCACCTATAACAATGCCAACGCGGGCAGCAGCAAGGGGGTAACGGTGTCGCTCAGCGCCGGCGACTACAGCGCCACCGGCTCAACCCTCCTGAGCAACTACAGCTTGCCGACCAGCGTCAGCGGGAGCGTGGGCAGCATCACGGCCAAGGCCCTGACGGCTACGGCCACGGCCGCCAACAAAGTCTATGACGGCAACACCACGGCCACCAGCGCCCCGACGCTGAGCATCACCGCCGGGCTGGTCGGCACGGAAACCGTGACCGCCACCGGCGCCGGCACCTTCAACAGCAAAGATGTGGGCACGGGCACGGCCACCACCGTCACCGTCAACAGCACCACCCTGGCCAACGGTAGCAATGGCGGGCTGGCCAGCAACTACAGCCTGTCCGCGGGCCAGACGGCAGCGGCCAGCATTGGCAAGGCCAACCTGACCTTGAGTGGCACGCAGGTGTACAACGGCTTGACTGCCTACGCGGGTAGCAACTTAACCGCAACTGGTGTGAATAGCGAAACCTTTGCGCTGACGGACGCCGGCGATACGAGCAACCTCGCGAGCAAGAACGTGCAGTCCGGCCAGGCGCTTGCCACTGTGACCGGGCTCACGCTAAGCACCAGCGGCAACGGCGGCGTTGCCGGGAACTATAACGCCCTTTCGACGACCGGCTCGTCGGTTGCTGTGACCAAGGCCAACCTGACCTTGAGCGGCACGCGGGTGTACAACGGCTTGACTGCCTACGCGGGTAGCAACTTAACCGCGACCGGTGTGAATAGCGAAACCTTTGCGATAACCGGTTCTGGTGCCACAGGCAACCTGGCCAGCGCAAACGTGCAGACCGGCTCAACGTTGGCCACACTGACTGGGCTCGCGTTGGGCAGCGGCAGTGGTGGCGGCGTCTCTACCAATTACAACGTCCTTTCAACGACCGGCTCGTTGGTCGCTGTGACTAAGGCCAACCTGACCTTGAGCGGCACACAGGTGTACAACGGCTCGACTGCATACGCGGGTAGCAACTTAACCGCGACCGGTGTGAATAGCGAAACCTTTGCGATAACCGGTGCTGGTGCAACAGGCAACCTGGCCAGCGACGCCGTGCAGACTGGCTCAACGCTGGCCACACTGACCGGGCTTGCGTTGGGCAGCGGCAGTGGTGGCGGCGTCTCTACCAATTACAACGCCCTTTCGACGACCGGCTCATCGGTCAATGTGACCTCGGCGACCCTGACGGTGATCGCCGGCAGCCTGACCGGCAACGTCACCAAAACTTACGACGGCAACGACGTGGCCACGCTGACATCGGGCAACTACCTGCTGACCGGCTGGGTCACCGGTCAAGGCGCCACGGTCACCAAGACCGGCGGCACCTATAACAATGCCAACGCGGGCAGCAACAAGACGGTAACGGTGTCGCTCAGCGCCGGCGACTACAGCGCCAACAGCGAAACCACCCTGAGCAACTACACCTTGCCGACCAGCGTCAGCGGGAGCGTGGGCGATATCAATAAACGCCCGATCATATTGACCGCGGACGCCAAGAACAAGTTTTACGGCGACAACGACCCAAATATAACCTTCACCGCGGAGGCCAGCAGCACAGGCCGCGGGCTGGTCTCGGGCGACACGTTCGGCGCGCTCACCCGCACAGGCGATGGAAACGTCGGTAACCGCACCATCGACACGGCGGCCCTGGTCAACGACAACTACGAGATCACCCGCAACAACGGCACGCTCACCATCAACCAGCGCCCGATCACAGTGACCGCGGACGCCAAGACCAAGGTCTACGGCGACACCGATACGGCGCTCACCTACACAATCACCAGCGGTACCCTGGCCGGAGGCGACAGCCTCGGCACGCTCGCTCGCGCCGCTGGTGAAAACGTCGGCAGCTACACCATCAACGCGGCGGCCCTGGCCAATAGCAACTACGTGATCACCGCTAACAGCGGCGCGCTGACCATCACCAAGGCCAGCGCGACCGTCACCGCCAATAGCAGCAGCACCACCTACAGCGGTGTTGACCAAAGCGTCAGCGGCTTTAGCGCCACTGGCTTGGTCGGTGGTGAAACAGCGAGCGTGTTAAGCGGTGTGAGTGCCAGTGCCACCACAGGCAAGAATGCGGGCAGCTACGCCAGCAGCGCCAGCGGCACGGACGGCAACTACAACCTGACGTTTAACAATGGCGCGCTGACCATCAACCAGCGCCCGATCACGTTGACCGCGGGCACGAAGGACAAGATCTACGGCAACGCCGACCCGGATCTGACCTTCACCGCAGAGGCCAACAGCACAGGCCGTGGCCTGGTCGGAAGCGACACGTTCGGCGCGCTCACCCGCACGGCCGGTGTAAACGTCGGCAGCTACACCATCAACGCAACAGCCCTGGCCAACAGCAACTACCTGATCACCGCCACCGATGGCGCGCTCACCATCAACCAGCGCCCGATCACAGTGACCGCGGATGCCAAGACCAAGATCTACGGCAACACCGACCCGACGCTGAGCTACACCGCGGAGGCTAATGGTACAAACCGAGGCCTGGTGGGAAGCGACACGTTCACCGGCGTGCTCACCCGCACGGCCGGTGTAAACGTCGGCAGCTACACCATCAACGCGACGGCCCTGGCCAACAGCAACTACCTGATCACCGCCACCGATGGCGCGCTGACCATCAGCCAGCGCCCGATCACATTGAGCGCGGACGCCAAGACCAAGATCTACGGCAACACCGACCCGACGCTAAGCTACACGGCAGAGGCCAACAGTACAGACCGAGGCCGGGTGGGGAGCGATGCGTTCAGCGGCGCGCTCAGTCGTGCTGCGGGTGGAGACGTCGGCAGCTACG
>JBCKLP010000162.1:0-5768 GCA_038903735.1 Burkholderiales bacterium
GAGCGGATTATTCCATTCCCGGTGAACGCCAGCACTGACGGATTGCTGGCATCAATAAACGCACCCTTGGCGGATTATGGTCGAAACCAGTTGGCAACGGCTGGGGCAAGAGCGCACCAGCGGAGAGTCAAACAGGATTTGCAGCCTTCCGGAATGGTCCCCCGGCGGGCGGAATTTCCGCAGACACCGGGGGGAAAGCACCGGCCCGGATCAGGCGGGCGGGGTTGCGGAGTTGGATTTTCCGGTTTCCACCTGCACCAGCGGCTCGGAAAATTCGCTGGAAGCCGTGCGACGTTCCCGCTTTGCCGGAACGAACGCGGTTTCGACAACTTCCTGCACCTTGGCACGGGTCTCGACCATCTGCAATCCGACCGCTTGCAGTACGGGGGCCAGATCGGCGGCAGTGGTGACCACCGGCGCCGGCGCCCGGACTACTGGTGCAGGCGTTGGTGCTGGCACCTGGGCGATTGGCGTGGGTGTGGCAACGGGTGCCACTTGCGGTGCGTTCTCGGGCGCCGCTGCGATCGGCGCAGGTATCTCCTGCTTTGGCGTTGCCGGTACTGTCGCAGGCTGAGGAATCGCTGCCTGCGGTGCCTCTACTACTGCTGCCACAGGCGCGGGGGCCATTTCGCTCGCCGCTTGCGGGGCTTCCGCCGTCACGGGTGAGGCCCCCGTCGAAACTGCAAGGGGTGCGACTGGCAAGTTATAAGGCGTTGCCGGCTGCATGGCGTCCGCAATGGAAACAGGGGGTGGCAAGGTCTGTTCGACATCGGTAGTGACAGCAGATGGCGAGGCGGATTCCGCCGCTTGCGTGCCTGCATCGGTCGGTGTCCGGCCGTTGCGATTACGGTTGCGACCGCCTCTGCGAGGGCGTTCGCCACGTTCACCGTCCGCGCGCGACGGACGCTGCTCGCTGTCTTGTGGGGTGCTTACCGTCTGCTCGGCCGCCGCCATGGACTGACCTTGTTCAAGCTGGCGCTGGCGTTCGTCGCCCGCCTGCGACTCGTTGCGATGCTCGCCGTCGCGGGGAGAACGTCCGCCACGACCGCCACGACGACTGCCTTCACGGTCACCTTCACGCGGAGCATTGGCGCTCGCATTTTCGGTGCGTGCGGGACGATCGGGTCTGTCCTCTCGCGGCCGATCACCCTGCCGGGGGCCGGCACGCTCGCCGCGTGGCTGACGGTTGCGATCCTGACCGCCACGCTGGCCGCCACGGCCGTCCTGCCGCTCCGCTCCGCGTCCGCCACGATCCTGGCCACGGTTGCGGGTATTGTCGCGATCGCGCTGACCCTCGCGCCTTGGTGTATGTGGGGTAGCGGCTTCTTCCCTGGAGGCTACGGGTGCAGGCGTGCGGAACCAGCCAAGAATACGGCCGATGATTCCCGAACCATTGGCCGGGGATGCAGCGGTTTGCACTGGGGCAGGGGCTGCTTGCGGCTGAGCCACAGGTTCCGGGGCAGGCTGCTCAGGCGTTACATTCTGAACAGCGGCCTGCGGCCTGACGGGTTTGGCATCCTGCGCCGCTTCCGCGCTGTCGGTTTCTTTCGGCAGATCGACCATGTTGTACGAGGCTGGCAACGCGCCTTCCTGGTTCAGGTCGTCGTGGCGCAGGCGGGTGATCGTGTAGTTCGGGGTTTGGATGTGAATATTGGGAATCAACATCACATTCACTTTATGGCGTGATTCCACCGAAGCGATGTCCACGCGCTTTTCATTGAGCAAAAAGGTGGCTACGTCCACGGGCACTTGCACATGGATGGCGGCGCTGTTCTCCTTCATTGCCTCTTCCTGGATGATGCGCAGGATGTGCAATGCCGTTGATTCGGTGCCGCGAATGAAGCCCGTGCCGCTGCAGCGCGGGCAGGGCTGGTGTGCAGTTTCGCCGAGCGACGGGCGCAGGCGCTGGCGCGAAAGTTCCATCAGCCCGAAGCGCGAAATCTTGCCCAGCTGCACGCGTGCGCGGTCGTGGCGCATGGAATCACGCAGGCGGTTTTCAACTTCGCGCTGGTTGCGCTGGTTTTCCATGTCGATGAAGTCGATAACGATCAGCCCGCCAAGGTCGCGCAGACGCAACTGGCGTGCCACCTCTTCGGCGGCTTCCATATTGGTACGGAAGGCGGTTTCCTCGATATCCCCGCCGCGCGTGGCTCGGGCCGAGTTGACGTCGATGGCCACCAGAGCTTCGGAATGGTCAATCACCACGGCGCCGCCCGAGGGCAGCGAGACCTGGCGGGAATGTGCGGTTTCGATCTGGTGTTCAATCTGGAAACGGGAGAACAAGGGAACGTTGTCCCGGTAGTGCTTTACCAGTTGCACTTTGTTGGGCATGACCGCGGACATGAAGGCGCGGGCCTGTTCGTAGATGTCCTCGGTATCGATGAGAATCTCGCCGATTTCATCGTGGAAGTAGTCGCGGATGGCGCGGACCACCAGATTTGACTCGAGATAAATGAGGTAGGGCGCGGGATTCTGCAGCTTGCCATTGTCATCCCGCTGCGCTTGAGCGGCGCCTTCGATGGCCTCCCAGACCTTGAGCAGGTAGTTCAGATCCCACTGCAGTTCTTCCTGGGTGCGACCGATGCCGGCGGTGCGGGCAATGATGCTCATGCCCTGGGGCACTTCGAGCTTGTCCATGGTGTCGCGCAGCTCGTTGCGGTCCTCGCCTTCGATCCGGCGCGAGACGCCGCCCCCGCGGGGGTTGTTCGGCATCAGCACCAGGTACCGCCCGGCGAGGCTGATGAAGGTCGTCAGTGCGGCGCCTTTGGTGCCGCGCTCGTCCTTTTCGACCTGTACGATGAGTTCCTGGCCCTCGAATATGGCGTCCTGGATGCGGGCTTTACCCACATCCACACCCTGTTTGAAATAGGTGCGGGCAATTTCCTTGAAGGGGAGAAAGCCGTGACGGTCGGTGCCGTATTCGATAAACGCGGCTTCGAGACTGGGTTCAATCCTGGTGACGATGCCTTTGTATATATTGCTTTTCTTCTGTTCTTTACCGGCTAATTCAATGTCGAGGTCCAGCAGTTTCTGTCCATCGACAATGGCGACCCGGAGTTCCTCAGCCTGGGTCGCATTGAATAACATGCGTTTCATTTTTTCTACTCTCCCGCGCGCGCGGGCAGCACAAGGCCTGGCTTTTTGTGGCTAACGATGCATCGTGTCTGGATTTCTCATGGACGATGGAATCTGGCTTGCCGGTAGGTCCTGGAGTTTCCGGGACCTAAAAAATCTGCCTTTAAATCAGTCGGCGCGCTTGTATCATCAAGACGTCGGGTCTTTAGACCCACCTGTTGCCGGCCTGGATCCCGGTTTCCCACGATTACGGAATTATTAAAATTGCGTCGTGAGTCCTGGGCCGAGCAGCGGCGTACCATCAATATACAATGGATCGCCAGACTGCCCGACAGTGCGGGCAACGCGCAGATTATAAGGAAAATGAAGGATTTAAGCAAAGTAGCGACCCTGCAGGTGGATGCCGGCTCGGATCAGCAGCGGATTGACAATTATCTGATGCGCTTCTGCAAGGGGGTGCCGCGCAGCCATATTTACCGGATTTTGCGCACCGGCGAGGTGCGCGTGAACAGCCGGCGCGTGGATGCGACTTATCGGGTGCAGATCGGGGACAAGGTGCGGGTGCCACCGATGCGCGTTGCCGAACGGACGGTTTTGGCGCCTGCCCCCGCTCTGGTTCTGCCCATTCTTTTCGAAGATGCATGGCTGTTGGCTGTGGATAAACCCGCCGGACTGGCGGTGCACGGGGGCAGCGGAATATCCTTCGGCGTCATCGAGCGCTTGCGTGCGAGCCGGCCTGAACTTACGTTCCTGGAATTGGTGCACCGCCTTGACCGGGAAACTTCGGGCGTGCTGCTGCTGGCCAAAAAGCGATCTGCGCTTACGGGAATGCACGCCGCGCTGCGCGAGGGACGCACCGACAAGCGCTACCGCGTGCTGATCAAAGGCAAGTGGAGTGATGCCAAGCGCACGGTCAACCTGCCCTTGCACAAGTATGTCAATGCGGCCGGTGAGCGCCGTGTCAGCGTCAAAGAGCAGGGCAAGGCTTCAATTACGGTGTTCCGCCGGGAACGCGTGGCTGGCCCCTGCACCCTGCTGTCAGCCGAGTTGCGCACCGGGCGCACACATCAGATCCGCGTGCACCTCGCCCATCTGGGGTTTCCAATCGCGGGGGACGATAAATATGGTGATTTTGAATGGAACCGCGCGCTTGCCTCTCAGGGCCTGAAGCGCATGTTCCTGCATGCCTCCACCCTGAGTTTTCAGCATCCCTCGCTGGCGACGACGGTGAACCTGGAATCCCCGCTGCCTGCCGTGTTGTCGGGTTTTCTCGAACGGCTGGATGCCGGGGCCGGGATACATGCGCCAATTTGAACTTCTGATATTCGACTGGGACGGCACGCTGTCGGATTCCACTGCCGTCATTGTGGCGAGCCTGCAGCAGGCTTGCGCCGATCTGGATTTGCCCATTCCGGACGCGGATAAGGCGCGGCATGTCATTGGACTGGGCCTGGATGATGCGCTGGCTTTCGTTGCACCGGGCCTGGCTCGCAGTGACTATGGCAGGCTCACCGATCGCTACCGTACGCATTTCGTCCGCCAGCCCACACCCTTGTATGAAGGGACCGAAACCATGCTGGCGGAACTGTTGGCCGCCGGACACCGCATGGCCATCGCCACCGGCAAGAGCACCCGGGGTCTGGAACGCGCGTTGGGTGAGATGGGCCTCGCCCGGTATTTTGAAGCCTGGCGCTGCGCTGACCGATGCGCCTCCAAACCCTCGCCGGAAATGCTGCAAGAACTGATGCAGGAGTTCGACCTGGGCGCCGAGGGCTTGCTGATGATTGGCGATACCACCCACGACCTGCAAATGGCCCTGAACGCCGGTGTGGCTTCACTTGCCGTCTGTCATGGCGCTCACAGACGCGAATCGCTGGAGACGCTAAAACCGCTGGCCTGCGTCGCCGATACCCCGGAACTGTCGCGATGGCTGAACCAAAACGCCTGATCTGCCGCAGCGAAGACCTAATCGATTCGGGCGACGGGGGGCGCTTTGAAATTGCGGTGGGCGAGCCAATGGAACCAGCATTCGTGGTGCGTTATCAGGGTGAAGTGCATACCTATGTGAATCGTTGTACCCACATCCCCTACGAGCTTGACTGGCAGCCAGGCAAGTTTTTCGATCGCGAAGGACTGGTTTTGATATGCTCGATTCACGGTGCCAGCTACGATCCGCTGACCGGGCAATGCATGGGCGGTCCCTGCTATTACGGGCTTGCCAAGATTGCTGTTGAAGAAATTAGTGGCGGGGTCTATCTCGCTTAATGAAGGATCGCAAAGGAACGGGAACATGTCTGACAAGGAAGAAAACTGGGAACGCGGGCTGATCGAAAAGCTGGCAACGGCCGCGCTGAAGGAGCAGCGCCGCGCGCGGCTTTGGGGGATATTTTTCAAGCTGCTCACCTTCGCCTATCTCACATTCATATTGGTGGTGGCGATGGACTGGCGGGTGGATGGCGATTCACTCTCCGGGGGCAAGCACACGGCATTGGTGGACATTGCCGGAGTGATCGCCGCGCGCAGCGATGCCAGCGCGGATCGGATAAACGCGGCCCTGCAATCCGCGTTCAAGGACAAGAATACGCAGGGCGTGGTGCTGCGGATCAATTCGCCCGGCGGAAGCCCGGTGCAGGCAGGCATCATCTATGACGAGATCCGCAGACTGCGCATCGCCTATCCCGCCATACCGATGT
>JBCKLP010000163.1:0-5767 GCA_038903735.1 Burkholderiales bacterium
TGGCATGAGCCGCTGTCGGCACTGGATTTGGTCATCGCAATGCCGGTGTCCTGGTTGCCGTTGGTGGCCGATTTTGCGCGCCATGGACGCGACGGCAAAAGCGCGTTGCGCGGTACTTGGCTGTGGGGTATGCCATCGCCAACACCTGGTGTTATGGGCTGGGTGTGCTGATCGCACTGACCACGCCCAGTACCGATCTGATCGCCGCACTGCTGCTGGCGCAAGGGGGGCTGATCGCGCTGGGCCTGATTTTGATTGACGAAGTGGACAATGCCTATGGCGACCTGTACTCCGGTTCAGTCGCCGGCCACAGCCTCCAGCCCGGCTGGAGCCTGCGCCGCTGGGGCATGGCGCTGGCCGTACTATGCACAGCGTTGGCGCTGGTGCTAGCCCATGCACAGCCTTGAGCCGTTTTTGCTGATGCTAAGTTCGGTGTTTGTACCCCTCTACGGCGTTATTCTGGCGCGTCTTGCCGGACAGGCCAACGTGGTGTCGCTGGTTACAGAACGTAGGGTGAACTACAGCGCTGTCGTGATCTGGCTGCTTGGCGTCGCCTGTTACCACCTGTGCGCACAACTGGCCCCCAGCTGGGGCGCCGCCCTGCCCACGCTGGTGCTGACTTTTGTGCTGGCGCGGGGGTCACCCGTTCCAGCCGCTCAGGCATCAGTGCAGCGGTTTGATCGGTTTAAGCCGCATGGCCTGAGGCGCGTGGCCATGGTTCAGTGGCCCACTGCCAGCGCCGGTGCGTACTTTGGCGCCCGCCTCCAGTGCAGCGCGTACATAGGCGCGCGCAGCCTGCACAGCCTCCAGCAGGGGTGCTCCCAGCGCCAGGTGCGCTGCAATTGCTGAGGACAGCGTGCAGCCCGTGCCATGGGTGTTGGCGCTGTGAATGCGCGGCGCACGCATCCAGTGCAGTTCACCGTTTTGCGTGACCAATAAATCACTCACCACCTCGCCCGCCAAATGTCCGCCCTTGAGCAACACCGCCTGCGCGCCCTTTGCCAACAACTCCTGCGCAGCCGCTTCCATCGCCTGTTCGCTGCCCAATGGCCGCCCGACCAGCAATGACGCCTCGTCCAGATTCGGCGTGATCACCGCAGCGCGCCAAAACAGTTCACGTACCAGCACCGCAATGGCCGAGTTGTCGATCAGCACGGCGCCGCTGGTGGCCACCATCACCGGGTCCAGCACCACTTTCTGGAGCGCATGGCGGTCAATCGCCTCAGCTACAGTCTGCACAATATCGGGGGCATGCAGCATGCCTATCTTCACGGCATCCAAACCCATGTCTTCGACCACTGCATCAATCTGGTCGCGCAGCATCTCAGACGGGACGCTATGAATGGCCCGCACACCCAGCGTGTTTTGAGCGGTCAGGGCGGTGATCGCCGTCATGCCATAGCAACCCAGCGCCGCAAAGGTTTTCAGGTCCGCCTGAATGCCGGCGCCACCGCCACTGTCGGAGCCCGCGATGGACAGCACGCGCGGGTATTCAAATTCAAAAGCTTCGTCAGTCATCCGTTCATCCCCGTGATTTAACTCGTCATCTTCGACCGACGATTCATTCGACCCTCGCACCCGATTCGCGCACGATACGGCCCCATCTCCTCGTGATACTGCATTACCACTTCAGGCGATGTGGTGATGTCTTCCATTCCTATGACGTAGTATTGCATCGTGTCCCGTTACCTTCCGGAAAAAGAAGGCATGTCGTCGCAACAGTTACGCGACCTCGGCCGGATTGCCGCTACCATCAACGCCACCGCACAGGTTATCGCGGTTGAACACGGCTGATGCCGTACAGAGTAGTGGAACCAGCTTGATCAGAATTGGCCCCGCAAAACTGGACAGTATGATAAGTGGAAATGCTGCTTCAATGAGTTGATTGGGGTTCGGCTGCGATTTCTCAAATGCCTTGGCGATATCGGTTAGGTGATATCGGTTAGGTTGTAGTGTCCATGGTTGTAGTGTCCATGGTTGTAGTGTCCATGGTTGTAGTGTCCATTTATTCGGCCGATAATCAGTGGTAGACTTTGCGGATGAGTTCCATGCCATCCGCAGTGGCGTTCTCGCTGAGGATTTTCGCTAGCTGAGTCAGTGGCGTGACCGGCACCAATCGAGTTTCTGGACCTAAGGGCATAAACCACATGGCAATAATGGTGAAGTGTGTAAAGCTCGGCCGCGAAGCCGAAGGGCTGGATTTCCCGCCGTATCCAGGAGAACTCGGCAAGCGTATTTTTGAAAACGTCTCCAAGGAAGCGTGGAAAGGGTGGCTCGATCAACAGAAGATGCTGATCAACGAAAACCGGCTGAATCTTGCGGATGCCAAGGCGCGAAAATATCTTGCCGAACAAATGGAAGCGCATTTCTTTGGCGCTGGCGCCGAAGTGGCCGCCGGTTATGTGCCGCCGAGCAGCAAGTGAAAGCTCATTGACTTGCGAGCTTCGACAAACCTGGCATCACGATGAGCGCCAAATATTTCTACGGTAAATTTATGAGGGCGCGCCAATAATTCCCTGTCCGCAAGCAGTGCAGCAGGGCAGCAAGGAGGTGCCATGCCGGGACTAGACAAATCCACCCCCATCCCCACGGAAATCAAGCTGCATCAAAAATCGCGCGTGCTGGAAATTACTTTCGCCGACGGCAAGCAGTTCAAGTTGCCCTGTGAGTTTCTGCGGGTGTATTCACCCTCGGCGGAGGTGCGCGGTCACGGGCCGGGACAGGAAGTGCTGCAAATCGGCAAGAAGGATGTCGAGATTACCCAACTCGATCCGGTTGGCACGTATGCGGTGCAACCGGTGTTTTCCGACGGCCACGAGACCGGTATTTATTCCTGGGATTATTTCTATAGCCTGGGCATGAACCAGGTTGAAATGTGGCAACACTACTTGCAGCGCATGCAAGAGGCGGGTGCAAGCCGGGAGCCCGTGCTGGGTGCCGTCCCGGAACGCCCCAAATCAAAATAGCCACGCATGGACAGCCACAACGATTCCCGCCCCGTAAACAGCGCAAGCGGAGAATATTGGGCAGACTCCGCTACGCTGTTCAAGGTCGTGCTGATCAATCCCTATGAGCTGGGGCGGCAGCCGTTCGGCCTGGCCGAGCCGTCCGCATGGTTGAAGCAGGCCGGATTTGATGTGCAGTGCATCGACCTCTCTTTGCAAAAACTCGATCCGGCATTGCTTGCCGGCACGAAGCTGGTGGCGCTGTATGTCGGCATGCACACCGCCACCCGCATCGCGGTCGAAGCCATTCCGCGCATCCGTGAAATGGCGCCGCACGCGCATCTGTGCGTGTACGGCCTGTATGCGCCGATGAACCAGAAGCTGCTGCGCGGCCTCGGCGTGAAAACCATTCTGGGTGGCGAGTTTGAGCCGGGGCTGCTAAGCCTGGCGCAGCGGCTGCGCGCTGGGGACGCGTGCGATGTGCAAATCGAGCCCGTGGTGAATTTAGCCAAAATAGACTTCATCACGCCTGATCGCTCCAGCCTGCCGCACCTGCAACGCTACGCTCATTTGATATTGCCGGACGGCGCTAAAAAAATGCTTGGCTTCATTGACGCAAGCCGAGGCTGCAAGCACCTGTGCCGCCACTGCCCGGTGGTGCCGGTCTATCAGGGCAAGTTCCGCGTGGTGCCGGTCGATGTGGTGCTGGCTGACATCGAGCAGCAGGTGCAAGCAGGTGCTGAGCATATTTCCTTCGGCGACCCGGATTTTTTCAACGGCCCGACCCATGCCATGAAAGTGATGGCGGCGATGCACGCCAAATTTCCCGACCTGAGCTTTGATGCCACCATCAAGATTCAGCACCTCATCAACCACGCCGAACTGCTGCCCCTGCTGAAGGCGACGGGTTGTGTATTCATCCAATCGGCGGTTGAGTCGGTGGATGATAAGGTGTTGGAGTATTTCGCCAAAAACCACACCCGCACCGATTTTGAACGCGCTTTACAACTGTGCCGTGAAGCTGGCATATCCCTGGCCCCAACGTTTGTGGCGTTCACGCCCTGGACCACATTGGCGGGCTACCTCGACTTGTTGCAAGAACTGGTGCGTTTGCGTCTGGTGGAGGCGGTGCCGCCGATTCAGCTCTGTATTCGCCTACTGGTGCCAGAAGGCTCCTATTTGCTTCAATTGCCCGGTTTCCGGGAATTGATTGAGGCGTTCGATGCGAAATTGCTCGGCTATCCGTGGCGGCACGCCGATCCTCGCGTGGACGCTTTGCAGCAGGCGGTGCAAGCCTGTGCTGCGCACGGCGATCAAGAGGGATTGGCGCGCAGCGACATATTTGAGAAAATTTGGCGGCTCGCGCACGACGCGCTCGGCATCGACGTGCTGCCACTCGCTCGGACGGATTTTGGCGAACCCAGCGCACGCCTGTCCGAGCCCTGGTACTGCTGCGCCGAGCCGACGGAGCAGCAACTGCAAAGCTTTTGAGCAGTTGGCCATGAAGCGCGTTCTGCTGCTGTTGCCGACCACCAGTTATCGTAACGATGATTTCCTCGCCGCCGCAAAAACACTCGATGTGGAAATCATCAGCGTCGCCAATTATTGCCATCAACTAGCGCCGCTATGGGGCATGAGTCCGATTCAGTCGGTGCCGTTCGATCAGCCTGAAGCCGCACTCAAACAGGTGCTGGCTGCGCTCGGACGGAAGTCCGACACCGTGCTGGCGGTGGATGACAGTGGCCTGGAATTGGCGGCGCTACTGCGCGAACACCTGCACCTGCCGGGTAATACGCCGGCGGCGGTGCGGTTGACACGCGACAAGCTGGCGTTTCGCCGCTTGCTGCAAGGCGGCGCTCTTAACTGTCCGGATTTTTATCACCTCGGCAACGACGCCCAGACCGTAACCCTACCGCCGCCACTGCAATTCCCGGTGGTCGTCAAAGCGCGCCGGCTTTCGGCCAGTCGCGGTGTCGTTCGCGCCGATACGCCACAGGCCTATATGCAAGCCGTGCAATGGGTGCGCGGCATACAGCGCAAAGCCGATCGTGACGCCGCCAAGTTGGGATTGGTCGTGGAAAGTTTCATCCCCGGCCCCGAACATGCGCTGGAAGGGTTGCTGCAAGACGGGCGGTTGCGCGTGCTGGCGCTATTCGACAAACCCGATCCGCTGGACGGCCCCTATTTCGAGGAAACCCTGTACGTCACGCCGTCACGCCTGCAGCAAGCCAAGCAGGACGAAATCGCGCAAACAGCGCAACGCGCCTGTGAACTGGCCGGGCTCACCAGCGGCCCCATTCATGCCGAAATGCGCGTCAACGAAGCTGGGGTATGGCTGCTGGAAATCGCCGCGCGCTCCATCGGCGGGCTGTGCGGCAGGATGCTCAAGCATGCGCTGGGCATGAGCCTGGAAGAATTGATCCTGCGCCACGCCCTTAACCGGCCGTTACCGCAGACGCAACACGGCGAGGCCAGCGGCGTGATGATGATCCCGATTCCAGGGCGTGGTATTTTTCAGGGCGCCCACAACCTCGACAGCGCGCTGCAAGTCGCCGGCATCAGCGACATCCAGATCACCGCCAGCCCGGGTCAGGTCATTGCGCCGCCACCGGAAGGCGCGAGCTACCTGGGCTTCATCTTCGCCCAGGGCATGTCGCCGCACGCAGTTGAATCCAGTCTGCGACTGGCGCACCAGCGGCTCGCCTTCGAAATCCAGGCGGATATTCCGGTCAACCAGGCGAATTCCCCGACGTAAACCCGGCTACTTCGCCGGAGCGCGCAGGTCGGGATAATTCTCTTTCACTTCGTGGCGCTTCCGCGTC
>JBCKLP010000164.1:0-5736 GCA_038903735.1 Burkholderiales bacterium
GGTCTGGAGTGTGGGCGCATTTCTTTTTCGCAGCGGCGAGCTTCCAGTACCTCGTTAAGTCCCTGGCAGGATAATCAGCGCTTGATATCCGCCAGTCCGGCTAAAAAAGGCTCGTACAAAGCGAGCCCTATTACCCGCGCGGCCTACCTCAGGTGGTCGACGATATCTTGTGAATCGAAAGATCCGCGCCGTTGAATTCCTGCTCTTCATCCAGCCGCAATCCCATTGTCGCTTTCAGTATGCCGTAGACGATAAATCCACCTACCAACGCGATGACAATGCCGATCACAGTGCCTGTCAGTTGCGACATGAACGCCACGCCACCCATGCCACCCAGCGCCTTGCTGCCGAAAATGCCAGCCGCAATCCCGCCCCAGGCGCCACAAAGCCCGTGCAAGGGCCAGACGCCCAGCACATCGTCAATCTTCCAGCGATTCTGGGTGAGGGTGAACATGTAAACAAATATGGCACCGGCAATGCCGCCAACCACCAGTGATCCGATCGGATGCATGACATCGGATCCAGCGCATACGGCCACCAGGCCGGCAAGCGGCCCGTTGTGGACAAATCCCGGATCATTCCTTCCCGCCACCATTGCCACCAGTGTGCCACCCACCATTGCCATCAGGGAATTCATCGCTACCAACCCGCTGATTTTGTCCAGCATCTGCGCCGACATGACATTGAACCCGAACCAGCCGACCGTTAGAATCCACGCGCCCAGCGCCAGAAACGGGATGCTGGAGGGCGGGTGCGCAGCACTCACCTTACCGTCCTTGCCATAGCGGCCGGTGCGCGCCCCCAGTAACAGCACGGCAGCCAGCGCGATCCAGCCGCCGACCGCATGCACCACCACAGAGCCGGCAAAGTCATGGAACTCTTCGCCAAAACTTGCTTTCATCCACGCCTGAACGCCAAACTGCTGGTTCCAGGCAATACCTTCGAAAAGCGGATAGACCAGGGCAACAATCAGCGCGGACGCAAAAAGCTGCGGGTAAAACTTCGCCCTTTCAGCAATGCCACCCGATATGATTGCCGGAGTCGCCGCAGCAAAGGTGAGCAGGAAGAAGAATTTGACCAGTTCATAGCCGTTCTTTTCCGCCAGGGTTTCCGCCCCCGAAAAGAACCCCACGCCATAGGCAATCGTATAACCGACGAAGAAATACGCTATTGTGGATATGGAAAAATCACAAAGTATTTTTACCAGGGCATTGACCTGATTCTTGGCACGCACCGTGCCCAGTTCGAGAAATGCGAATCCGGAATGCATCGCCAGGACCATGATGCCACCCAGCAGAATAAACAATACATCCGCGCCTGATTTGAGATTTTCCATGCTGCCCCCTTGTGCCCCTTGGTATACCCACGATTATTTCTCTTGGCCGCGGGCGCCATTATATGCACCAGGGTACCGCTGCTGGAAGGGTAATTTTGATCCCCTGGCTTGATAGCGAAGCGCCATTTCCCCGAGTCGAAACAGCACTGCGGGAGCCCAATGGTCTGCTCGCTGCCGGGGCGGACCTGTCCCCGGAAAGACTGCTGAGCGCTTATCGCCATGGCATTTTTCCATGGTATTCCGAGAGCGAACCCATCCTTTGGTGGAGTCCAGATCCGCGCATGGTCATGTATCCGGCGGAGTTGAATATCTCGCGTTCCCTCGCGAAAACACTGCGCAATACCTGCTACGAAATTCGTTTCGACAACGCGTTTGATGCCGTGGTGGCTGCCTGTGCGGCGCCACGGCAGGGACAGAGAGGAACATGGATTACCTCCGAAATGCGCCTGGCTTATCACGAACTCCATCGCCTGGGTTTTGCGCACAGCGTTGAGACATGGATATCTGGTGAGCTTGCGGGCGGTCTCTACGGCGTGGCGATTGGTGGCGTTTTTTTCGGGGAATCGATGTTCACGCAGGTTCGCGATGCCTCCAAACTGGCCATTGTTGCCCTGGTTCGCCAACTGCTGGCCGAAGACATTGCGTTGATCGACTGCCAGTTCCATACCGACCATCTGCAGTCCCTTGGCGCCCGCCGGGTGTCGCGCACCGATTTCTTGCGGCAGGTAGCGGATTTGGTCCACAATCCGCGCACCGAAGGCAACTGGAGCCATGCCGGCTTTGGCAAGCAGCCATGTCGCAACTAAACGATCTGCCGCACGCAGTCCTGCAGTTCTACGTCACTGCGCCCTACCCTTGCAGCTACCTGCCCGGGAAGATGGCACGCTCGCAGGTTGCCACGCCCAGCCATATGATCGGCAACGATCTGTATGGCGACCTGGTAAGGCTGGGCTTCAGAAGAAGCGGCATATTTACCTACCGGCCGTATTGCGACACCTGCCGTGCATGCGTTCCGGTACGCGTGCCAGTGGCCGACTTCCAAATGACCCGCAGCCAGCGCCGCGCCCGGGAACAGCATCGCGCGCTGGAATCCAATGTCAGCGGTCTGCGCTTCAGGGTCGAGCATTACTCGCTCTACCTGCGCTATCAGGCGCGCAGGCATGCCGGCGGCGGCATGGATCAGGACAGTCGCGACCAGTACTCGCATTTCCTGCTACAAAGCCGGGTGAATACCAAACTGGTCGAATTTCGCCGTGATGGCCAGTTGGTGATGGCCTCTATTCTCGACCAGTTGAACGACGGCCTGTCCTCTGTCTATACGTTTTTCGATCCGGACGACGCCTCAGCCAGCTACGGAACCTACAACATCCTCTGGCAGATAGAACAATGCCGCGCACTGGGCCTGCCCTACCTGTATCTGGGCTACTGGATACGCGACGCGCAAAAAATGTCCTACAAGGCGCGTTTCCAGCCGATTGAAGGATTCCTCGAAGGCGCCTGGCGCAGACTGGATAAGGGCGATCTCTGAAGGACGCGCGCTGGTAGACTCGCGGGATGTTCTATCGACTGGCGCGCCCACTGCTTTTCACACTGGATGCGGAATCCGCCCACGGCATTGGCATGTGTCTGCTCGACGGCATGCACGCGCTGGGGCTGGCGCGGCTGCTCGCCAGTCCGGCGCCTTCGTTGCCGGTGCGTGCCATGGGAATCGATTTCCCCAACCCTGTCGGACTCGCCGCGGGGATGGACAAGAATGGCGACCATATCGATGCGCTGTTTGATCTGGGGTTTGGATTTGTCGAGATAGGTGCGGTGACCCCGCGACCGCAACCCGGCAACCCGCGTCCGCGAATTTTCCGGTTGACCGAATCGCAGGCGATCATCAATCGCATGGGTTTCAACAATATGGGGGTGGATTATCTGGTGGAGAATCTGCGCCGCAGGAAATCCACCGGGATCGTGGGTGTCAATATCGGCAAGAATCTCGACACACCGATCGAGCGTGCCGCGGACGATTATGTTTATTGTCTACGCAAGGTGCATGCGCACGCATCGTTCGTCACTGCCAATGTGTCATCGCCAAACACCAGCGGCCTGCGCAGCCTGCAGCAGGACGAGTTGCTGGACAACCTGCTGGGCGAACTGGCGCGAACCCGGCTGGACCTGCACCGCGCCAGCGGGCGCTACGTTCCGATTGCGGTAAAGATCGCACCCGACCTGGATGATGCCGCCATCGATGCGCTTGCCGAACGCGTAATCAGCCATGCGCTGGACGCCGTCATTGCCACCAATACGACGCTGTCGCGGGCAGGCGTCGAACATCTGCCCGCGGCGAGCGAGCCCGGCGGCCTGTCTGGCGCCCCCCTGCGCGCGCGTTCCTCTGCGGTCGTCGCCCGTCTGGCACAACAACTGGCCGGACGCGTGCCCATCATTGGTGTGGGTGGCATTGCCAGCGCTGCCGATGCTGCGCACAAGCTGCAGGCGGGCGCCACACTGGTGCAACTTTACAGCTCACTGGTATTCGAAGGGCCGGGACTGGTGGGCAATATCGTTGCCGGTCTGGCGCAATCGCGCTGATGGACCTGCGAGGCAGGGTTTCCGGCGAGGCCCTGGTTGCGGCAATCGACCAGATACTGCCCCAGACCCAATGCACCCGCTGCGGTTATCCGGCCTGCCGACCCTACGCCGAGGCGATTGCCAAAGGCGAGGCGAATATCAATCAATGCCCGCCCGGCGGCGAGGCCGGTATCCGCAAACTGGCTTTGCTGCTGGATCGCAGTCCCGAACCCCTCAATCCCGCCAATGGCACTGAAGGCCTCTTGCAACTCGCCTTCATCGATGAGGCCGCCTGCATTGGCTGCACGCTGTGCATCCAGGCGTGTCCGGTGGATGCCATCATCGGCGCATCCCGACAGATGCATACTGTTCTCACCGAACTCTGCACCGGCTGCGATTTGTGCCTGCCACCCTGTCCGGTCGATTGCATAACCATGATCCGCGCGCCCGAAGCGCTATCGGAATGGACTGCTGCCCGCGCAGGTGCGGCACGCGAACGCTTCGAAGCGAGGAGTGCACGCCTGCAAAGCGAGCAGGCGCGAAGTGACACGGGAGGCGAGTATGCCGGCCCGGAGGCCCGTCATGCCATGGTACGCGCCGCCATGGAGCGTGCCCGAGATTTGCAAACTCCACATGGGACCGGCATCAAGGAAAAGCAATTTGCGAAACCCGACCGGCAACCGGACGAATCCGGTGCACGGCAAGCCGCTCCTGCAGAGCCCGGCGGCAGGAGCAGAAGGTGAATTCCGCAAAACGGCAATTGATTTTTGAAAAACTGCGCGCCGGGAATCCCGCTCCGCGTACTGAATTGCATTACCACTCGCCATTCCAGTTGCTGGTCGCAGTCGTGCTGTCGGCTCAAGCAACCGACCGCAGTGTGAACCGGGCTACCGCCGCATTGTTTCGCGACGCCGGCACGCCGCAGCCCATGCTCGCTCTGGGGTTCGAAGGCCTGTGCCACTATGTCCGCAGCATTGGCCTGTATCGATCAAAAGCCAGGCACCTGCTTGAAACCTGCCGCCTGCTCCTTGAGCGACATGGCGGCGAAGTGCCCGCAGATCGGGAATCTCTTGAGGCACTGCCGGGCGTCGGGCGAAAAACAGCCAACGTCATTCTGAATACCGCATTCGGCCAGCCGACCATCGCCGTCGATACCCATATTTTTCGCGTCGCCAACCGTACCGGTCTTGCGCCCGGCAAGGATGTGATCGAAGTCGAGCGCCGCCTGCTCAAATTTGTCGCGGACGAATTCAAGCTGGATGCCCACCACTGGCTGATACTGCACGGACGCTATGTTTGCAAAGCGCGCAGCCCCGAATGCCCGAAGTGTCCGATCATGGACCTGTGCGAATACCGGGGGAAAACCCGGGCAGACGCCTGATTTCGGCCGCATTCAGACAAGGCACAAGGCAGAGCCCCAACCATGTTTACGCCCAGCCGAGACGATGTCAGACGTTTTTTCGCCGATGCCTGGCGCAAGCACGGCGCACACGCGCCGATTCTGCCCATGGAAAGTCTGGCAGTGGACATTGTGCTCGCGCATCCGGAATATCAGTCACTGCTCGAATCCTCGGAAGCCGCCATGGCGGCGGAATTTTCAGTGGAACATGGCGGTACCAACCCGTTTCTCCACATGAGCCTGCATCTGGCCATCGAGGAACAACTCTCCATTGACCAGCCGCAGGGCCTGAAGAAAGAATTCGAGCGCATCCTCGCGTTTTCAGGCGATCGGCATGCCGCCTTGCATGCACTACTGGAATGCCTTGGCGTTCCTGGCTGCAGGGAACCCGTCGACCGGGCTTGCGAGCCCTGGTATCGCCATTGATGTCGGCCATTCCCTGACG
>JBCKLP010000165.1:0-5693 GCA_038903735.1 Burkholderiales bacterium
ACTTGCTCAGCGCTTCCCCTAATCCAACTTGATGTTCGCTTCCTTGATGACACGTGCATAGGTCTTCGCGTCCGCCCGGATGCGCGCGCCGAAGGCCTCCGGGGTCATGACGTAGGGCTGGGTCGCAAGCTGCACCAACTTCTCGACGACGTCGGCCCGCATGACCACGCGCGAGATGTCGGCCGAGAGACGGTTGACGATCTCCCTCGGCGTGGCACCGTGCGCCTGCACCCCGAACCAGATGGTGCCCCCGAAGTCCTTCAGCCCGGCCTCTTCGAAGGTCGGCACGTCGGGGAGCGCCGGGGTGCGCTTGTCGCCGGTGATGGCGATGGCGCGCAGCTTTCCGGATTTCACGTAAGTGAGCGCCGCCGACGGGGCGGTGAACGACATCTGCACCTGTCCGCGCAACTGATCGAGCAGCGCAGGCCCTGCCCCCTTGTAGGCGACCTGCTGCGTTTTGATACCGGCCATGAGGTTGAGGAGTTCAGAGGCGACGTGGGTCGATCCGCCGGTGCCGACGGTGGCGTAGTTGAGCTCGCCGGGCTTCGCCTTGGCGAGTGCGATCAGCTCTTTCAGGTTGCTCGCCGCCACCGTGGGCGCGACCGTGAGGATCTGCTCGCTGTTGTAGAGCGTGGTGAGCGGGGCGAAGTCCTTGTAGGGGTCGTAGCTCAACTTCTGGGCCATCGCGCTCAGGATGAAGGAGGGGGTGGAAACCACGAACGCGTGTCCGTCGGGCGGCAGTGCGAGCAGCGCCTCGTGTCCGATGATGGTGTTGCCGCCGGGCCGGTTCTCGACGACCACCGCCTGGCCCCACAATTCGGTGAGCAGCGGGCTCAACATCTGAGCGACGATACCGCTGCCGCCGCCGGGCGGAAAGGGCACGATGAAGCGGACCGTCTTGCTGGGGAAGCGCTGCTGGGCCAAACACACGCCCGACAGTGCGGCCAGCACACAGATACTTGTAAATCTCATGAGTGCGTTACGAAAATTCATGTCTTGTCTCCTCCAATGCTTGTCCGGATTTGAAAATCAGCGCCACTCGCCGAAGCTTAAATGAAGGATGGCGGCTGCGCCGCTTTGCAGGCCCGGATTTCATAGCCCTGGCGATTCTGCCTGTTCCAAGCCAAACTCGTCGCCGGCCCGGCGTAAAAAGTGGATTCGCACTGCCCAAGCCAGGTTGAATTTCCTATCCATTCCAGGCTGGAACATTCCAGGCTGGAATGCTTGCGCCCTTCGTTGCGCTCCACCACAATGCGTGACGCGTAGCCCGCAACATCGCGCGCTCGCGCCCAAGGAGGAAAACCCAATGCCATCGACCCGCATTTGTATGACCGGATCCATCCGCCTCGCAGTGGCCCGCTTTGTGGCCGTTGCCGCCTGTGCCGCTGCGATCCTGCCCGGCGCGACGCTCGCCCAATGGCCCGACCGGCCGGTACGGCTGGTGGTAACGGTCGGTCCTGGCGGTGCGGCCGACACGTTGTCGCGCAACCTTGCCAACGGTTTTTCCCAGTTCGCCAACGGACAGCCGTTGCTGGTGGAAAACCGCCCCGGCGCCGGCGGCACCATCGCCGCCGCCTCGGTTGCGCGCGAGAAGCCCGATGGCCACACGCTGTTCCTCGCCGAGGTCGGCCCCAACGCGGTATCCCACACGCTGACCAAACTCCCCTACGACCCGCATACCGCTTTCACGCCCATCATCCACGCCGTCAATCTGCCGGCAGTGATCCTGATCCGCGCCAATCTGCCCTACAAGACGCTTTCGGAGTTCGTGGCTGCGGCTAAACAGCAACCGGGCAAATTCAACTACGCCTCGGCGGGCCTGGGCAACTGGACGCACCTGTACATGGCCTATTTCAACAGCCGCGCCGGCATCGATCAGGTGAACGTGGCCTACAAGTCCGGCGCCGAGATGCTGACCGCGCTGCTGCGCGGCGATGCCGACACCGCCATGATCACGGTCTCCACTTCACTCGGCCAGGTGCGCGACGGCCGGGTGCGCGCGCTCGCCGGGGCCGCCTCGCGGCCAATGCGCCAGTTGCCCGATGTCATACCGGCCAGCCAGACCTTGCCCGGGTTCGATGTCAGCGTCTGGCACGGCATCGTTGGCCCGGCCGGCATGGATGCGGCGCTGGTGGCGCGCATCAATGCCGTGTTCAACCAGGTGTTGCAGGCTCCTGCAGTGCGCACCGCGATCATCGAGGGCCAGGCCGCCGATATCGTGGGCGGCTCGCCGCAGCAGTTTGATGCCTTCATCAAGGGCGAACTCAAGCGCTGGCCCGAAGTAGTCAAGGCCGCGGGCATCAAGCCGGAATGACGCGGCAATGGTTGCAGCAATCAAGGTGGTGGCGACGAATCTCGTATTTGCAAAAACGGCGATGCCTGCAATTTGACATGCAGAACCCGAGCCGGATAACATGACTAGAATTCTGGTCTATTGGGGCTTGCCATGAAAACACTGTCATTGTCGGAAGCCAAGGCAAAGCTGAGCGGCCTGGTGGAGCAGGTGGAGCGCCGTGACGAGGAGGTGGTGATCACCCGAAACGGCCGTCCCGCCGCGGTTCTGGTGAGCACCGATGAATACGAAAGCTGGAAGGAAACCCAGGCCATCCGCTCGGATCAGGGCCTGATGCGCGAAATCAGCAAGGGACTGGCCACGCTCAAGGCGCGCAAGGCACGTCTTTATTCTCTAGACGAGTTGTTTTCGAAGTAGCTTTCGTTGGCGCGCGCACCACGCCTGCCAATGCCATCACCCCTGTATCGCCTGCGCGTTCCGGGCCTGCTTGCTGAGGAAATCCGCAGGCTGCATCCGAATATCAAACGCAAACTGCGGGTGTGCATCGAGGAGCTGACGGCGAATCCGCGCGTGGGCAAACCGCTCAAGGACGAGCTGGCGGGAATGTGGAGTTTTCGCATCGGAAAATTCCGGCTGATTTACCGGATAGCCGGCAACCGTATCATTGAGCTGGTTGCGTTCGGCCCGCGGGAAAGAATTTACGAAGACACTTATCGCCTTATAGCGCGGGGCCGATAAAATGGAAAATTCAATGACACAATCTGATACATGGTGAATATTTTCTCCTTTTGCATTCCAGACAACCTCCTGCCCCGTCTGCGCAGGAAAAAATCAACCGCGGACCATGCCAATGAGCGCTTTCGACATCACCTCCATTTTCAACGCCTGGCTGGCCTCCTTCGCGGGCTTTTTCAGTAACGCGCGCGCCCTTTTCTGGTGGCCCAGCATTGTCACCGCAGTGCTGGGCGCGGGCGTGATCCTGCTGGTTAGTACGCGCCGCAAGGCTGCTGCGTCGGGTTCATTTGTGCCTCCCGAGGAGGGGAAAAAACTGCGCGATTTCCTGCGCGAACTGCCCATGGATATCGCCTGTTATCTGGGCTACACTCTGACCCAGGTGGCACTGGCCAAGACGCTCTTCTGGGCATCCGTGGGGGGCGTCATGCTGGTGTTCCTGGTTGCTGGTCAACCCTCGGTTCCGGCCAAAGCTGCATTTGAAGAAAAGCTGATCCTGGCAGGGCTGGCCTTCGTCCTGAGTGATTTCTGCCTGTACTGGAGCCATCGCCTGTTTCACGGCCCGCGCGTGCTCTGGTGGTTTCACAAGCTGCACCACAATCCGCCGGTGCTGACACCGGTCACCGCCTTCCGCTTCTGGCCGCCCGAGGCCGCCGTGCACTTCGCGGCTTTCAATTTCGGCGAGGGCCTGGCCCTCGGCATCGCCAATGTCGCCTTCGGCATCAACATCACGCCGCTCACCTACCTGGGCGTCAATGTTTTTCTGCTCACCTGGTTTCTGGCTTTTTCGCACCTGCGCCACAGCCATATTGCGCTTGGCTACCCGCGCTGGCTGTCGCACGTCCTGGTCTCGCCGCATATGCACCAGGCCCATCACTCCGTGGACCCGCAACACCATCAGAAGAACTTCGGCACCGCGCTGGCGCTCTGGGACTGGCTGTTCGGCACACTGCACATACCGGCAAAGGACGAGCGCTACCGTTTCGGCATCGACCGTGCCTGAGCCCCGCCTGCGCTTGCAACGCCTGTGGCTTTGGGTGGGTTACACCATGCTTGCCTTCATCATCGTCGTATCCCTGATACCCATTGAAGCGGATCTGGGCGAAAACCGCGATAAAATAGGCCATCTCCTGGCCTATGGCGGACTGATGTTCTGGTTCGCCATGCTGCACCCGGGCTGGCTCAGGCAACTGGCCCTTGCCATTGCTTTCTCTGCCATCGGCGTCATCCTGGAATTCCTGCAGGGCATGAGCGGCTATCGCAGTTTCGAAGGAGCGGACATGCTGGCTAACAGCACCGGGGTTGTGATCGGCTGGGCGCTGGCCCTCTCGCCCCTGAAATATTTGCTCGCCGGATTTGAAAAACTGATGTTGCGTAAAGGAGCTCTCTGAGGTGGCAAGAATCCTGATCACCGGCGCTGCCGGATTCATCGGCAGCACCCTGGCATTGCGCCTCCTCGAGCGCGGCGACAGCGTCTCGGGCATCGACAATATGAACAATTATTACGAGGTCTCGCTGAAGGAGGCGCGGCTTGCGCGCCTCGTGAAAAACCCGGCCTTTCAGTTTCAGCGCCTCGATATCGTTGATCGCGAGGGCATGCGCGCCCTGTTTGCCGGTCCCCGCTTTGACGCAGTAGTTCACCTTGCTGCGCAGGCCGGGGTGCGCTACTCCATCGACAATCCGGCCGCCTACATCGATGCCAATCTGGTCGGGTTCGGCAATATTCTGGAGGGTGCCCGCCGCGGCGAAGCCGGGCACCTGGTGTTTGCCTCGTCGAGTTCGGTGTATGGCGCGAACGTGAAGCTGCCGTTCGCGGAGTCCGACAGCGTCGATCACCCGGTGTCGCTGTACGCCGCCACCAAGAAGGCCAATGAGCTGATGGCGCACAGTTACGCGCACCTGTATCGCCTGCCCTGCACCGGCCTGCGCTTTTTCACCGTCTACGGTCCCTGGGGGCGGCCCGACATGGCGCTGTTCAAATTCACCCGCGCCATCCTTGCCGGCGAAACCATACCGGTGTTCAACAGCGGCGACATGATCCGCGATTTCACCTACGTGGACGACATCGTGGAAGGCGTGATCCGCACCATGGACCAGCCGGCGGTGCCGGATGCCGCCTGGCGCGCCGAGGCGCCGGATCCTGCGGGCAGTTCCGCGCCCTACCGGATTTACAATATCGGCAACAGTTCGCCGGTGAAGCTGCTGCGCTACATCGAGGTGCTGGAGGAAAGCCTGGGCCGCAAGGCAATGCGCGAACTGCTGCCGATGCAGGCGGGCGATGTGCCCGCCACCAGCGCCGATGTATCGCGGCTGGAGGCCGCCGTCGGTTACCGGCCGCGCACGCTGCTGGAAACCGGCGTCAAACGTTTTGTGAAGTGGTATCGCGGGTATTACAAAGTGTAGGGGCGGAAGGCAGCAACCCATCCCGCATAGTCACCTTTAGCAACTTGTTATTGCCGCCCCAGCGAACGCCCGGGTCCGACATTCATCAACCGACTGGAAACCATAGTGCCTCTCATCAAACCCTTCCGTGGCCTGCGCCCGCTCCCCGAGCGCGCCGCTGACGTCGCCGCGCCGCCCTATGACGTGCTCAACACCGCCGAGGCCCGCGCGCGCGCCGCGGGCAAGCCCCACAGCTTTCTGCATATTTCTAAACCCGAGATTGACC
>JBCKLP010000166.1:0-5603 GCA_038903735.1 Burkholderiales bacterium
AGCTTGTCGAAGGGTATTCTATTTAAGTTATTGTTTTTATTAGGTAAAGTCTTCGACAGGCTCAGCCCGAACGGGGTTTGGTGAATTTATAGAAGTGCCCTAAATATCAGATGGATAGCGTCGGGACGGCCCTCAGGATAACGCCGGCGGCAGTTCGGCCGGCAGCGGGACCGCGCCGCGCCGCAGCCAGTGGCGCAACACCAGTGCGCCGAACAGCAACAGGCCCGCGATGTCGGTCAAGTAGGCGCCGGGGAAGGCTTCGCCGGGTGTCAGCAGCAACAGCGCGGCCGCCAAGAACAGCCAGCGCTCCAGGCTCTGCACGCCGCGGATGAAATAGCCCACCACCGCGACCGAGCCGGCCACGATGCCCAGCACCGCCATCAACACGGCCCAGACGATCTTGTCGGCCGTGCCGTCCATGAGCAGGGCGGGCGAATAGGCGAACATGAAAGGCACGAGGTAGGAACACCAGCCGATACGCGTCGCCGTCCATCCGGTGCGAGAGAGGTCGGCCTGGGCAATGCTTGCGGCGGCGAAGGCAGCCAGGGCGACCGGCGGGGTGATCATGGACAGCATGCCAAAGTACATGACATACATGTGAGCCGCCATCGGCGTTATGCCGACCTTGATCAGTGCAGGGGCGATGAGCGTGGCCAGCAGGATGTACACGCCGACAGTCGGCATGCCCATGCCCAGCACGATGGCCACCAGAGCCGAGAGCACCAGCAACAGCAGGAGGCTGTCGCCGGTCAGCGCCAGCATCTGCAGCGTGAGGCCGAAGGCCAGGCCGGTGATGTTGAGCACGCCGATGACGATGCCCGCGGCGGCCGAGATGATGATTAAGTCGATCGAGGCCCGTCCGGTCGTCACAACGGCCTTGAGCAGCTCTACGATGGAGGCCCGCCGGCCCCGGTAGCCGAAGGTCAGATTCAGCACGATCAGCGCCGCCACGGCCTGTAGCGCGGCCACTTCTGCCGCGGTGTTGAAGACCATCATGGACACGATCAGGATCGCAAAGGGGATCGGGAAATGCCAGCCGTTGCGCAGCACTTCTTTGAGCGCTGGCAGCCGCTCCAACGGTAGGCCGCGGATGCCCAGCTTGGCGGCCTCGAGGTCCACCTGAACGAAAAGAGCGACGTAATACAGCAGGGCCGGAATGCAGGCGGCCAGCATCACGTCGATGTAGGCCACCTGCAGCAGTTCGGCCATCAGGAAGGCGGCGGCGCCCATGACGGGCGGTGCCAGCTGCCCCCCGGTGGAGCCGACGGCCTCGATCGCGCCTGCGACGTGGGCCGGGTAGCCCGAGCGCTTCATCAGCGGAATGGTGATCACCCCGGTAGCCGCTACGTTCGCCACGGCACTGCCGGAGATCATGCCGAACAGCGTCGACCCGACAACCGCGATCTTGGCGGCGCCGCCCCGGTAGCGGCCCATCGCCGCCATCGCCAAGTCGGTGAAGAATTCGTTGGCGCCGCAGCGCGTCAGCACCTGCCCCATGAGGATGAAGGGCACGACGACGATGATCGCAATGCTCAGCACCAAGCCGAGAAAGGAGTTGGTGTCCAGCCCGATGTAGAGCAGCAGCCGCGTGAATTGCACGGGTCGGCTGACGAACGCACCGGGCAGAAGGTGTCCGAGCATGGCGTAGGCGATCAGGATGACAATGAGGATGACCAGCGTGAGGCCGGCGGACCGACGCGTGGCCTCAATGATCAGCGCGATGATGATGCCGCACAGGAGCAGTGCGTCCCAGGGCCGGCTCACCATCGCGTTGACGAGGTCGGGGTAACGCACGGCGATGTACATGCAGCAAACCAGGCCTACCATACCGGCGATCGCATCCCACCAGGGTGTGGGCGATTCGGGGTCCGGGTTGGCCCGTGCGCGCATGTGCAGCATCGCCAGGGCGAGGCTCAGCCCGAGGGCCGTCACCAGGAACTGTTCGGTGTAGAGGTTGATGCCGAGGGTCTGGGGCAGGTTCAGCACCCAGGCCACGACGATGAAGGTCAGCAGCGCCTGCAGGGCGAATGAAGCCGTGTCGCGCAGGCGCGTGGGAACGAAGCGGCCGGACAGGAGGGGCTCTGTCATCGGGGAAGCAGGAGCTGGAATCATGTATTGCTGCGAGAAGGAAGTCGGTGAATCAAACGGAAAGTGCGCGGTCGTCCGCGCACTTTCCGGATGGGTATTCGATCAGGGCTTGATGAAGCCGCGCTCCTTGTAGTAGCGCACGGCGCCGGGGTGGAAGGCTATGGGCGCCTTTTTGTACATCTGCGCCACGTCAAAGTCGTTCAGCGGCAGGAAGGTCGAGGCCAGGTCGGCCTTGTTCTCGGCTAGGCTCTTCACCACCGCGTAGACAGCGTCCTCTTTCTCTCCGGCGCCCACGAAGAGCGCCAGGTCTACCGCCCAAGTGGCCGTCGTCTGGGCGACGCCGGCCAGGCCCGGACGCGGGGCAAGGTCGGAGACGTAGCCCATCGCGAAGATCTTCTTCATAGCCTCGACCGCGGCGGGGTCCGTGGAGAGCGGCAGCAGGCGCAGGCCGCCCACGGCTGCATCCACCTCTGTCACCTTGGCTGCGCCGGCACTGAAGAAAAAGGCGTCGGCGTTGCCGCTGCTGAACTCCTCCGCGCCGCGGATCAGGTTGGCCACCAGGGTTGGCTTGATGTCGGCGGGCGTCAGGCCGCCGTTGGACAGAATGGCGTCGAGGATGGGCTTGAACGCGGCCTGGGCCGCGTAGCCGTAGGTGACGCGCTTGCCCTTGAGGTCGGCAATGGACTTGATCGGTGAGTCTTTCTTCACGAAGTAGCCGGTTTTCACGGGGATCAGGAAGGTAGCCAGGCGCAGGCCCGCGTTCTTGCGGCCCATGTACACGCCGCTCCCGGCGATCGCGTCCATTGCTTCGGCGAGGTTCGTGATGCCGTAGGTGATCTCGCCGCTGTTGACTAGGGGCATAAGCACGCTGTCGCCGCTGTTCGGCTGCACGCGGGCCTGGACCTTAGCCTTCTCGGTGATGACCTTGGCCACGGCCGCGCCGAGCGAGTAATTCATTGAGCCCATAGGCGTGGTGCCCACGCCGACGCTCTGGGCGAAGGCGGAAGCGGCGAAGCCGGCGCTGATCAGCACGGCGGTGAACTGTTTGAATTTCATCATGTCTCTCCTGTTTGCAATAACTGCCCGCTGTTGCTAGTGTCCCTTGCCACGCGGCGGGAGGCGCGTGGCGGGACTTGTTTTAGGCCGTGGCCCACACCGGCTGCGCTGCCCGAGCGCATATTCGGAAGGCTCGAGCTTGTGCGTCATGCGCCAGTAATCGAGCAGCCGCCAGGGCGAGTTAGCGAACACGCGCCGGTCCTTGTTCTGGTACCAATTTTTCACGCTGGCCTGGCCCCAGACCAGGTTGCGGCAGGCTTCGTCCACCCGCTCGTTGTTGTTGTCATGCACCTTTAAAAATCATTTTTAGTTTTGCAAGAGGCTCTTATGTAATACATAAATCTATAACGAAGGGCATAATTTTTCTTGCCAAAGTGTATGCTAATATAGGAGCCTGCCGCAGGCAAGCATTTTTGCCTTCGCGACAGCATTTTTGCCTTCGAACCCGACCCCAGGGCCATCGCCAAGTTCAAACGCAGCATCACGCATCCCAAGGTGCACCTGTACGAGTGCGCCATTGGCGTCGTGAACGGCACCAGTATTTTTTATCAGAGTTCCGGCACCGAGAAGCTCGCCGGCTACGGCGAAGGCTGGGACCAGTCAGGGTCCATCCGCCAGCCGCACAGCCACCTGCAGGTCTGGCCATGGGTGAAGTTCGAGCAGCAGATCGAAGTGCCTATCATGACCCTGGACACCTGGGCAGAACTGTATGAGATTACCGAGGTCGATTTCATCTGGGCCGATGTGCAGGGCGCGGAGAGTGACCTTATCGACGGGGCCGCCCGCTTGCTGCGCGCAACGCGGTATCTGTATACGGAGTACAGCAACGACCAGTGGTACGAAGATCAGATTAATCTGCCTGGACTGGTGCAGAAGCTGCCCGATTTCGAAATAGTCCGGCGTTACCCGATGGATGTGCTGTTCGAGAACTGGCGACGGTAAGCGGCTCTGCCGTTTTTCGACACAGGCCTAGTCCGGTTCCCTGTCTTGCCTCCAACGGGAACCCGTTCTACCGCCTCATCACACCGGAACGAACTGCAGATCCCCCATCGCGACATCGGCCAGCATCGCACGATGATCGTCCGTAGGCAGTGGAAACATAATCGCCTTTCCGTTCTCGTAGTACCAGCTGCTGCAACCGTGCCAGACGGTGCCCGGCAGGGCCGCGTGGCAGCGCGCCACAAACTTATCGGTCGCTTCCACGGTGGGCATGACTGCGGCGCCGCGCTGGCGCGCGAGCTCTACGATTCGCAGGATGTACCCGATCTCCTGTTCCAGGCCGAGCGGATACGACACGTTGGTGACCGGGCTGTACGGCCCGTACAGCAGGAAGAAATTCGGGAACCCCGGCAGCGCGACGCCGCGATACGAGAAAACGCCGTCCTTCCACAGCGAATCAATGCTGACGCCCTCGAGCCCGAGCACTTTCATTGGCCGCATGTAGGCATATGCATCATAGCCGGTCGCATACACGAGCGCATCGAGCCCGCAGGTGGTGCCGTCGACCAGCTTCACGCCTTCGGGAACGATGCGCTCGATGCGCGTCGTCTCGATATGCACGTTGGGCCGTTGCACCACCTCGTAGTAGGCATCCGATTTCGGAATGCGCGTGCACCCAGGGTGATAGTCGGGCGTGAGTTTTCGCCGCAACGCGGGATCCTTGATGACTTCGAGGTAGCCGCGGAATTCGCGCTGCATCGCCTCGCGTTGCGGGCCGGGCACGAGACGCCAGCGGTCCGACTGGCTGTAGGCATCCCATAGCTCGCGCTGGATGCGCTCGTAGGCACCGGGTTCGCGAAGCTGCGCGCGCTCCGCCTCGGTCGCGGGCGGGTTGTCGCGTATCCACACCCATTGCGCACGGCGTACGAACTGGGTGACCTCGCAATCCTCCCCGGCGAGCGCTTCGGTGATCTGCACGCCGCTCGCGCCGCTGCCGATGATGCCCCAGCGCTTGCCCGCAATCGTCACCTTATGATCCCAGCAGGCGGAATGGAAGGACGGCCCGGCAAAACTTTCCCTGCCCTCGATCCCGGGATAAACAGGCGTTCTCAGGAAACCGGTCGCGCACACGAGGACATCCGCGACGTCGGTTGCGCCTTTGGCGGTCTTGATATGCCAGCGTCCCTGCGTGAAGCGCGCCTCGGTGATCTCGTCGTTGAAGCGGATGTACTCGCGCAAACTGCGTTCGCGCGCGACTTTTTGTAGATACGTCTGAATCTCCGGCCCGGGCGCAAATTTGCGCGACCAGTCGAAATTCGGCGCGAACGGAAACTCGTACTGGCGCGACAGCACATCCACGTACAGGCCGGGATACGTGTTGTCCCGCCAGGTGCCGCCGACTTCGCCGGCTTTTTCATAGACGGTGAAATCAAATCCGGCGCGCCTCAGATACTCGGCCGTGGCAAGGCCCGCCATGCCGGCGCCGACCACGATTGCCCGCGACTTGCGATCAGCCATCG
>JBCKLP010000167.1:0-5589 GCA_038903735.1 Burkholderiales bacterium
TATACCAACAGGAGAATCCCATGGTGCCCTTTTTCCCAAGAATGTTCCGTAGCTTTGCGCTATGCATGACCATGCTCTTGTGCGTGGTGGTCACTGCCAGTGCGCAAGAGAAGGCGCCGGTGCTGGTCGGTCTGGACGGCGAGTTCGGCCTCGAGCACAGCATCTCCGCGCAGGCCATCGAGCTGGGCCTGCGCACGGCAATCGCGGAAATCAATGCGGCCGGCGGCGTGCTGGGCGGGCGTCCGATTGAGCTGGTGACCAAGGATAATCGCGGGATAGCGGCGCGCAGCACCAGCAACAGCGCCGAATTCGCGGCCATGCCCAACCTGGTTGCCGTGTTCGGCGGACGCCTCAGTCCGACGATCCTCGAGCAATTGCCGGCAATTAAGGAGTTGAAACTGCTGTACATGGTGCCCTGGGCGGCGGCCGATCCGATCATCGACAACGGCATGCAGCCGAACTACGTCTTCCGCCTGTCGCTGCGAGACAGCCTGGCCATGCCGACGATGCTGAAGACGGCGGAACAGCGGGGCTTCAACCAGGTCGGCCTGCTGTTGGCCAACATGTCCTGGGGGCGCAGCAACCTGGCTGCGGCAGAGAAATACATGCTCGGGGTCAAGAGTCAGAAGATCGTCGATATCGCCTGGTTCAACTTTAGAGACACCACGCTCATCGCGCAATACAAGAGGCTGACGGATGCCGGCGCCAAGGCGGTGATACTGGTCGCCAACGATGAGGGCGCGACCCTGGTGCGCGAAGTGGCGGCCCTGCCGTCGAGTCAGCGCGTGCCTATCATCAGCCACTGGGGCATCGTCGGCGGCGAATTCGTCAAGAATGTGGGTGCAGGATTGCAGGAAGTTGATCTGTCGGTGATCCAGACCTTCAGTTTCTTCAGCGCCGACAAGCAGATGCTGGCGCGCTTCATGAAGACTGCTACGCTGACCGGTGGCATCAAGCGCATTGAGGACATTCGCGCACCGACCGGCGTGGCGCATGCCTACGACTTGATGCACATCCTGGCCAAGGCCATCAACCTGGCGCGCTCGACCGAGCGTAGCGCCATCCGCGACGCGCTGGAAAAGGTGAGCGAGCATCGGGGCCTGGTCAGGCTGTACAAGCCACCTTTCACCCCGACTCGCCACGAGGCGCTCGGGCCGGCAGAGTTACTGATGGCACGCTATAACCGGGAAGGCGTGCTGGTTCCGGTGCAGAAATAGCATGACGAAACCCATCGCCGTCAGCCTCGCGCGGCGCTTTGCGACTACGGCGGCGTTGTTGGCCGGCATCGCCATGCTGGCGATCGCTGGCGCATCCTGGTGGCTGATCAACCAGGAGCATGCGGCTTCTCTACGCAGCCTGCTGAAAAAGGATGCCGAGCTGCACGCGACAAGCGTCAGCAGCAGCCTGCACGGGATGGATGACCGAATGTCTGAAATCGCCCAGAACCGCCTGATCTTAAGCGCCCTGGTCGACAGCGCTGGCAAGGAAAATTATCTGGTTCCGTTCCTGAGCGGCATCCAGCGTATCCATGGCATACCGGTGGATATTCTGTTTGCCGATTTCGCAGGACGTGCAATCGCCAGCAACGGCAACGCCAGCTTCAGCGAGCAAGAGTTGAGCTGGCTGCGCGAAAAGCTTCTCGCCGGCAAACCCGCTTCACGGCTGCAGCTCGGCGAAGATGGCAAAGGGGGCGAAGAGCTGCTTGCGGTCGAGTTCGTTATCTTTTCGAACGCGAATTCGGCGGAAGGCGCCTTGCTCTACAGAATAAAATTGAACGAGATTCCGCTGCAGGATGGCGTGCGGCTGGTGCGTGGCAAGGCATCTGAACATCTGTTGCATTCCTCCCTGGCTACAGTGGTGAAGGTACCACCGATTTACAAAGCTTTTGATTTTCATCTTGATTTCGACGTTCCCACCAGCCCTGGCTCCTCCGCCTTGCAGGTCGATTGGCAGCGGCTGCTGATATTTTTCATACTGACAGTCGGCATGGTGGTGACGGTGATCATGCTGGGGCTGCACTTCGGAAAAAGGCTGACCAGGGATTTGCGGGCCTTGGAATTTTTTGCCCAAGGCGTCGCTGAAAAGGGGTTTGGCACGGACCGCGCGGAAGCCGCCGACAGCCTTGAGGTCGCCAGCCTGGCGCAGTCGATCAACGGTATGCTGGACCACCTGCAACAGCAGCATGAAAGCGAAGTGATGAGCCGCAGCCTCACCGAGAACATGGCGGAAGGCGTGATCACCACGACGACGGAGAACATTGTGCTGGAGGCGAATGCGGCAGCGCTACAGCTTTTTGGTTATGAAAAAAGCGAGCTCATAGGCCGCGACGTTTCGGAACTGGTGCCCGAACGCCACCGCCGCCAGCACAAGGACAGCACGGCGGCGCTGGCGGCGCAGCCCGAAGGCTTCAGGATAGCCGACCGTGAAGTGCGGAGCCTGCGCAAGGACGGCAGCGAATTTATGGTCAGCGCGTCGTTTGCTGACGTTCAGGTGGGCGGCCGGCGCCTGTTCATGGCGTTGATTCACGACATCACCGAGCGCAAGCGGGCGGAAGACGAAATCCTGCGCCTCAATGCCAGCCTCGAAGAGCGGGTGCTGCAGCTGCATAGCCAACAGGAAGAACTGCGCCAGAGCAACGAGGATCTGGAAGAAAAGAACCAGCTGCTGGCAGACCAGAAGGTCGAGGTCGAGCACAAGAACCGCGAGATCGAGGTCGCCAAGCTGACACTGGAGGAGCGCGCCGAGCAGTTGGCCCTCACCTCCAAGTACAAGTCGGAGTTCCTCTCCAGCATGTCGCACGAGTTGCGCACGCCGCTCAACAGCCTGCTCATCCTGGCGCAACTGCTCGCCGAGAACCCCGAGCACAACCTGAGCGGGCAGCAGATCGAATACGCCAAGATCATCCAGGGGGCGGGCAAGGATCTGCTGGCGCTCATCAACGACATCCTCGACCTGTCCAAGATCGAGTCCGGCACCGTGACGCTGGACCTTCAGGACGTGTCATTCGCCGACGTCGGCGAACAGGTCGAACGGAGCTTCCGCCACGTGGCAGAGAGCCGCAGCCTGGGCTTAGTCGTGGAACTCGCGCCTGGCCTGCCGCCATCCCTCTACACCGACGCACAGCGCTTGCAGCAGGTAATGAAGAACTTGCTCTCCAACGCCTTCAAGTTCACCCAGAAGGGTCAGGTATCGCTGCGCATCGCAGCGGTGGAATCGGGCTGGAGCGTGGAGCATGACGGGCTCAACCGCGCTCAGACGGTGATCGGCTTGTTTGTCACCGATAGCGGCATCGGCTTGGCGGCCGACAAGCAGAAGATCATTTTTGAAGCGTTCCAGCAGGCCGACACCGGCACCACCAAGAAGTACGGTGGCACGGGCCTGGGGCTGTCCATCTCGCGCGAGATCGCACGGCTGTTCGGCGGCGAGTTGCATCTGGTGGCCAGTGAGCCGGGCCAGGGCAGCACCTTCGCCCTGTTCATCCCGCTGCGCGCGCCCGAATCCGGGCAGGACAGAACATCCTTATTTGCCACAGAGACACAGAGGCACAGAGAAAACCCTGAATCTAAAAAACCGCTGGATTCCTTTACGCCGGATGCGACCCAGAGCGCGCCTGCGCAGGAGGGTGCTGCGGATGCAAACCCCCAGCCTCCCGCTGTCGCGGACGACCGGGCGGCAATCAAGCCGGGGGACCGCACATTGCTCATCATTGAGGATGACGCGCGCTTCGCCGACATCCTGCTGCGGGCGGCGCGCGACAAAGGTTTCAAGGGCATCGTCGCGGCGCGTGGCGACGATGGGCTCAAACTCGCCGGCGAATTCAAGCCCACGGCCATCACGCTCGATCTGCATCTGCCCGACATGGACGGCTGGGTGGTGCTCGAGCGCCTGAAACGCAACCCCGACACGCGGCACATTCCGGTGGAGATCATCTCCGTCGAGGACAACCGCCCGCGCGGCCTGCGTTATGGCGCCTTCGAGTACCTGGTCAAGCCGGTCACCGTCGAGTCGCTGCGGAAAGCGCTGGCCGACGTGAACAAATTCGTCGAGCGCGAGGTGAAGGACTTGCTCGTCGCCGACGGCGACGAGCAGCATCGCAACAACGTGCTCGACCTGATCGGCAGCGGCGACGACGTGCGCATCAAAGCGGTGGCCAGCGGCAAGGACGCCCTCGCGGCGCTCAAGGAGAAGCGCTACGACTGCATCGTGCTGGATCTCAATCTGCCCGACATCCCCGTCGCCGACCTGTTCGAGGCGATCCAGGGCCTTGATCTGACGCGCGACGTGCCGGTGATCGTCTACGGCATGGACGAACTGTCGCAGCAGGAGCGGGAGGGGCTGAAATCCCTGGTGCTCAAGGGCATCGTCAAGGAGGTGCGGACACCCGAGCGGCTGTTCGACGAAACGGCGCTGTTCCTGCACCGGGTGATGTCCAAACTGCCCGAGGAGCGGCGCCAGATGCTGGAGAAGCTCTACCTGAGCGCCGACAGCCTGGCCGGCAAGAAGGTGCTGGTGGTGGACGACGACGTGCGCAACATCTTCGCCCTCACCGCGGTACTGGAACGCCACAAGATGGCAGTGCTCTCCGCCGAGAACGGCCGCGCCGCCCTCGAAGAGCTAGTCCAGAACCCGGACGTGAACATCGTGCTGATGGACATCATGATGCCGGAGATGGACGGCTTTGAGACCATGCGCCAGATTCGCCAGATGAAGCAGTTCGAGTCCCTGCCGATGATCGCGCTCACCGCCAAGGCCATGAAGGGCGACCGCGAGAAATGCATCGAGGCCGGCGCCTCCGACTACCTCAGCAAGCCGGTGGACACCGAGCAGCTTGTTTCGCTCCTGCGGGTTTGGCTGTACCAATAACGTGCAGATCCCCGATCCCGAGGACATCTGCACGTTCGACATGGGGTGCGAGGCACGCTAGAATTTCCTCATTAGTTTTGAAAGGAGCCTAGGCCATGAACACACAACTCTTACAGCAAGCAAGTGTGCTCGACGTTGACGAACAGATCGAGCTGGTTGAGGCTATCTGGGACGGCATCGTTAGTCGCGGTGCCGCGCCATCGTTGACAGAAACGCAAAAAACGGAACTTGACCGTCGTCTCGCAGATCATCTAGCAAACCCAAACGATGTGATTCCCTGGAGCGAAGTAAAAGCTGCCGCTCTTGCCAAAATCAGGCAATGAGCCTGCCAGTCACTTTTCATCGTGCCGCCAGTGCAGAGTTTAATGAAGCAAGCACATGGTATGAAAGCAAGCAACGCGGCCTTGCTCTTGAGTTCATTGCTGAGATTGACCGTTGTGTATCGCTGGCATCTGAACATCCCCTCCGGTTTGCCATTGTTCGCGAGGACATTCGGCGTGTTGTTGCCAATCGTTTTCCATACAGCGTTTATTTTCGTGCGGAACAACATCGCATTGTTGTCTTGGCGGTATTTCATGGCCGCAGAGATCCCGCAATTTGGGTGGCGAGAGCCTAACCTGCATTCGAGCGGGACTGCGCAAGATGGCAGTGCTCTCCGCCGAGAACGGCCGCGACGCCATTGATGCGCTCGGCAAGAACCCGGACGTGGACATCGTGCTGATGGAC
>JBCKLP010000168.1:0-5577 GCA_038903735.1 Burkholderiales bacterium
CTCGCGATTCACGAGGCGAGCGGCTTCGCCTTCGGAGACGCCGTCCAGTTTGGCGGCCCAGCCGAAGAGGAGTTGCTGGTACTGCAAAACCCACAGCATGCGTAGCGGGTGGGTCGGCGCGAGCAGCACAGCCTCGTCGGCCTGGTCTGTGGAGCCGACTATAAGGTGCAGCGTGTCAATGCGGCTCAGAGTGTGGGCAGCGTTGAGTAAGTTGTTGATCTGGCCGTCGGTCTTGGCCTCGGCGAGTTTGCTCCGCAGTTCCTCGAACATGGCCCGATAGGCTTCAACGTATTCGAGGATCTCAGCTTTGAACTCCCGGAGATCAAAGACCTCGACCACGCCGGCTGGGTCCTTGTCCTGGAATCGGTTGAAGAGGTGGCGACGGGCATCCGTGAAATTCTGTAGCGCTTTTAATCCCGGCGCTATGATTTCCACCGGGCTGAGATCCTGGACTTCGAGCACGACGCGGTTGCGCATGTCTGCCTTCCATGCGCCGCAGGTCATGGGATCGGTGATGTTCTTGTGCTCGATGTCATAGAGGGTGGCGTTGATGACGATTCGGTACACGTCGCGCGTCTTCAGCTTGATCCGGTATAGGCGGGGACGGCCTTCTTCCCAGTTCTCGCTGTCCACCTCGGGGGCCTTGCGGCTGCGCAGGGCGGCCTGGAAAAAGGCTTCGGCGCGGTTGCGGACCCGGTTGATCTTCTTCACGACGTCTTCCGCTGGCAAGCCCCCTTCGATGTAGAAGGACTCGCTCTCGTCGGTGGCCAGGATTACGCCGGTCTTGTCCTTGGCGTGGATGACAACCCTTACAGCACACGTCTCGCCCTCTTCCAGTTCCACATCCTTCAGTGCCAGCTTGAGGCTCTGTCGGCCAGCCTTGACGGTGCGCCGTGTCAGTTCTTCCCCCGCCTCGTCGTCGGCTGTGTCCTTAACGACAAGGACCAGGTAGTGGCCGAGACTTTCGGGACGCTTGGGATAGGTGCTCCACTTCAGATGGATGGGGTTGCGCGGGTCGGTGGTGGCGACGAGATTCGTGCCGCGTTCTTGGAGGCCCTTTACGATAATGCCAGTCTTAGGGTCGCGTAGCGGGTCGAGGTGAACTTCGACCTCGCCGGGTTTCGTGATGTCCTTGAACTTCCACTTGTCGAAGGACAATTTCTGGCGCCAATCCTCGTCTTCGAGAATTTGGGGGAGCCATTCCCGGGTCTCAACCACACTGCGATCGCGGAGGTAGGAGACGAGGTTCTCACGCAGGTTGTTCTCGACCGGGTCAAGGCCGTAATCGTTGACCAAGTTCTCGATGGCAATCAAGACGCTACGGTCCGCGTTGGAAAGTTCGGCGACACAATGCGCGTTGCGGTCAATGCGCGTCTCGACACCCTTTTCAGCCAAGTCCAGGTCGGGGACAAGGTTCAAGTGGTAAAGGTGGGCGCCGGCTTCGTGCCAGGAACCGCCCTCGCCTCGCACCGCGAGGAGATACTTCAGGTGACAGTCGATCGGCTGGCGCTTGACGCTGGGTTGGCTGAGGATCGTACGCACGATCTCCCGCTGATCATCTGGTAACGCGTCTACCATGCGGCGCACGTGGGCCTTGAGCACACCGGTGAGGTCATAGGCTTTGAAGGTCTGGATGTCGTAGGAGTCCTCGGCGGGCAGGCGCAGACCCTGAGGCAAAAAAGCTACAAGGACACCGAACTTGGCGCGATTGCGCTTTTCGATCAATGCACCGCTCTCTATCTCGTGGGCCTCCGCAGCCTTCTCCGCAAGAACGTAGGGTTCGACGTTCTTAGCTTTGAGGGCAGGGTCTTCGCGGAGCATCTGACAGGTCATGCGCATGACCTCGACCGGCAGAAACTCGACGCGTTGGCAGTGATTCTGTTCCATGCCCAGGACGAAGTCGCGCAGCTGCTCGTAAACAGCTGCTGCCATTTCAGCGTGGTACATCTCGCGTGTGACCACGAACATGCTATGTCCCCTTGGTTCCTGGAGCCTTGGTGAGTTCTTTCATCAGAATCGCCTGCGCCTCGTCCTCAAGGCGGATGGCTTCCGCTCGTTTTTCGTAGGCGCCTCGGATCTTGTCGCCGATGGCGATCTGATCCTTTCGTGATGGGCGCGGCACCAAGACCTGTTCGATCTGGATGTCGGTGACCTCGTCTATAACGGAGCCATGCCGGTAGCGAAGAATCTGCTCGTATCCGTATCGGGATGACAGGAAGGCGTACAGGTAGCCGGGGTCGATGTGGGACTCGTCCGGAATGACGCGAAGGATGTGCTGCGACGCCGCGTAGTCCTCGTAGTTCTTCCAGACGAAACAGGTGCGGCCAATGGTCCCGGAGCATGTGATAAGCGTCCAGCCACTCTTGACGAGTAATTCCTGCATATCCGCCATCTGAATATTGGAGAGATAGTTCAAGTCTGTCGGACGGATTTGGCCAATGTTCTTGCCGGAGAGAAACGGCACACCGTGGGCGGCTTCGACATAGTTGCGTTTGAAGCGCGGTCCCATTAGGACTTGCTTGGCCACGTCGGCGACGGTCCTGACGTCGCTGCGACATTTCCTGATGTTGGCGATCGCAAGTTGGCCGGTGGCGTTATAACAATGAGCGTCGAGTCGGTATTCTGACTTCTCGAGTCCTAATTGCAGATCTCTCGATGACATGATGATTACTTCTGGTGCATCCTCGATCGCATTACGTGCGTATCGTGCCTTGGGCAGATGGGGGAGCTCATTACAGGACAACACATCCTCTTCAGCCAAGGCGATAAGTGACCTGGCGTCGGCACGAGCGTCGAACGAAGCAGTGATTGCTCTCGCAATGCGGCCTTCTGTTTCCGGTGCCAGGCGAGGCACAGTTAGCGTCTCGAGATTCTTTTCGTAGACCCGGATGATCACTGACCCTGCTGGTTGGTTCAGGATGAGCCGCCGCGCGATCTCGCTCGTTAGAAACGCATAGACATAGCCAGGCGGCGGATTGGTTGATTTCGGGCGAACACGAATCACATCCTGACTGGCCAGCCGGCCCTCGTGATTCCGATAGACAAAGTCCCCCTTGCCTACGGTACCCGCACTGCTTATCAGAATGTCGTGGGTCTGGAGCGCTTCTGAAGTGATGTTGCGCGTCAGGGCCTGTGATACAAACCTCAGACCGTTATCGGTGGACACGTCAAGATCGCTGCCGGTGAGCAACGGAACACCGTGCGCGCGATCAACAAAAGCCCTTTCTCTGACACCGGAACAGTGGACATCGGCGAGATCTGAGAGCCTCTGGATTCTGACGCCCAGCCGTGAAATCACTGCCTGTGCATCCACGCTGTCGACCGAGTAGTAGGCGGCGTCAAGGCGGAAAGAGCCGCTTGAGACAACGGTGGACAAAGGCATTGCTGTTTTGGTCGCCGGAAACAGGTCGAGGATGGCGTTGTTCATGGGGCACGCTGATCCGTTTGCGTCGCCCTGAACTCGATGAATAGTTCGGCTATCTTCGGTAGTTCGTCATCCACGACACGGCCGCTCGGCTCGACCGCAGGGGCAAAATCGAGGAGAGTTGAATTCCTGTAGGTCTCGTACAAGTCCCCCCGGAGAACTTCCCTGCCGTCCTGATCTCGTAGGTAAACGAAACCGCCGCGCCGGTCCTTGCCGACGCTGCTGGCAATCGCCATAAAAATCGGGTACTCCGGAATCTCTCCCGAGAGACTCTCTGCCAGCTTCTCTTGTTCGGACTTGCGGCGCAGAATTAGGACGCTGGTCTGCGTCCCGGTCCTGGGCAGGAAGGTCTCGACTGGTAGGTCAACGCTCGCCAGAACCTGGCAGTTGGACATGATCCACTGGCGGATGTACTCGTTATGGGGATTGCCAAGGACGCCGTCCGGCAGAACTATGCCGAGTTTGCCCTTGCCAGGTTTCAAGAACTGGACGCATCGCTCGATGAAGAGGATTTCGGGCGACATGGCGTTCCGCAGGGCGCCGTCCATCACCCACTTGCCGTTCTCCTTGCGCCAGACATGGGCGAGGTCGTACTGGTCGAGGATGTCTTGGCCTTCGATCTTGATCTTGGTGCCGAAGGGCGGATTGGTCATGACTATGTCCATGCTTCCGAGTTCGATGATCTGCTGGACGGCCTTGGGCCATGCCGACGGTTTCAGAAGCGAGTTCACACAGAAGAGACCGCCGCGGCCATCATTGTTCATGACCATATTCATCTGAGCGGTCTTGACGAGATTTGCATTGAAATCGAGGCCGAAGATGGACTTGCCGGCTTCGTGAATCTTCTTGAAAAGTTCCTTCTCCTCGGCGGCTGCGGGAGCCTTGGGGTCCCTCCAGGACTTACGCGCCGTTCGGCGAATCTTCTCGGAAGCGTAGTTGAAGGCAACAACGATGAAGCCGCCAGTGCCGCAGGCAGGATCGAGAATGCGGTCGCTGGGATTGGGGTCGAGCATCTTGACCGTCATCTTGACCACATTGCGTGGGGTAAAGAACTCGCCCTTCACGCCCTCTAGCGTAGGGCCGACGATGGTTTCATAGGCCATGCCCTTCACGTCCACAGACGAGCGCAGAAAGTCGTATTTTTCCAGTTGGGCGACGACATAAGCGACGACATCGGAATTGAACCGGATGCCCTCGACGGCGTCGTCGAATAGGCCCTTGTACTCCTTGCGGGTCTTGACGTTCCGGAAGAGAACATCCACACGATCCTTGACCTCCTGTTGGCCACTGCGAGTATTACGCTCATCTGCGTTGCGGATGGCGAACCGCGGGCGGCCTTCGTCCTGCTCGTCCTCGATCTTGGCGAACAGAATCTTCAGGAACTCCCAGAAAATCTGCTCCTTGGAGCCTCCCTGGTTGGCGTGAATGAAGTCATGGCAGCGTTTGAATGCGGCGAGCAGATTGTTACCGGTGGCAACGCGCAGGCGTGACCGGTCCGTGGTGAAAATGGCGGAGTCATTCTCTCCCTTGCGGGGGAAATCGTTGACCGGGAATATCTCCGTATCGAATTTCTGCTTCTTCTTCTGGAAGTACACCGTTTCAGTGCCATTGGTCCAGCAGCCGAAGCGCGCGCTGGGGCACGCGATCATCATCCGTTCGAGTTCCGCGGCGCCAATCTTGGAGTCGCTCGGCTGCGTGCCGGGTTTGACGATTTGGATGATGACATGCGCGGAGTTTTGGTCCTTCTCCGCGGCGTCGGGCTGGAACACTATGAGGGATGCCTTCTTCTGGGCGACGCGGAAGCCGTCCTGGACCCTGAGGCGGACATCCACGCCAATGTCCGCGCGTTCGTAACGGTACTCCTCGATCAGGGTGCGTTCGAAGTCCTGCCGGATCTGTTCGGTCTCGGCGTCGGCGCGGAGCTTGCCGTCAATGAAGTCAACGATCTTGCCCGCCGGGGCTTCTGGTTGGTCTGGTTTAGGCTTGGGCATTTTTCGGACTCTACTCATGCCGCGCCCGGATTGATAGGAAAGCGGGGCCGAATAACTTGCGAAATGGAAGCGTCGGATAAATCGCTAAAGAACCCGAGTTGGCGCAGTCGATCTTTGAGCGCCGAGTAGTTGGCTTCCAGGGCCTGAGCGACATCTGGGCTG
>JBCKLP010000169.1:0-5555 GCA_038903735.1 Burkholderiales bacterium
TTACGCGGAAATTGCACGGCTGGCCGAGCGTGGCCGCTTCGATATGCTGTTCAAGGCCGATTCGCAATCCACCTTCGGGCCTGATGACATCGAGAACTGGAAGCGCACGACTTCGGCCTGCCAACTGGAGCCGATAACCCTGTTTTCGGCGCTGGCCATGGTGACGAGTCACATCGGCCTGGTCTGCACCTCCAGCACCACCTACGGCGATCCCTTCCATGTCGCGCGCTTTTTCGCCTCGCTAGACAGGATCAGCGGCGGGCGTGCCGGCTGGAATCTGGTGACCTCATCGGCGGCATCCGAAGCCTATAACTTCAGCTATGACGCGCATGTTCCGCATGCCGATCGCTACGAGCGCGCAGCCGAATTTGTGCAGGTGGTGATGGGCCTGTGGGAAAGCTGGGAACCGGATGCCTTCTTGGGCGACAAGGAACAGGGCCTGTATTTCGATCCGCAGAAGCTGCACTTCCTCAATCACAAGGGCAAGCATTTCAAGGTGCGCGGCCCGTTGACGGTGATGCGCTCACCGCAGGACCGGCCGGTGATCGTGCAGGCGGGGCAGTCGGAAGACGGGCGCGAACTGGCCGCAGAGACGGCCGAGGTGCTGTTCGCCGTGCAGCAGCGCCTCGAGTCGGCGCAGGCGTTCTACGCTGACCTCAAGCGGCGTCTGGTGGAACGAGGCCGCAAGCCAGAATCTCTGCTCATCATGCCGGGCGTGATGCCAGTGCTGGGACGCAACCGCGAGGAGGCCGAGGCGAAGTTCGAGCAGTTGAACCGCTTGATCCATCCCGAACAGGGGGTGCCGGTGCTCTCTGACATGGTGGGCACCGACCTCTCGAAGTATCCGCTGGATGGTCCGCTGCCCCCCAAGCCGCCGATCAACACCCAGCAGGGCCGGCAGGCGGTGGTCTACGACCTGGCGGCGCGGGAAAACCTCACCATCCGCCAGCTCTACCAGCGCCTGACCGGGCAGCGCGCCCACCGCATTGTCTGCGGCACCGCAGCCATGATTGCCGATGATCTTGAAATGTGGTTTCGCAGCGGCGCGGCCGACGGTTTTAACCTGATGCCGCTCATTTTTCCGCAGGGGCTGCAGGACATCGTCGAGCAACTGATCCCCGAATTGCAGCGGCGGGGACTGTTCCGCACCGAGTATGAAGGCCGCACCCTGCGGGAGAATCTCGGCATCGTGACGCCGGTGGCACGCAAGGTGTCCGCCGGCAATCACTGAGTTGCTGCAACGTTCTATTGCACCTTGATGCCCGCCTCGCGAATAATCGCGCCGAACTTTTCACGGTCGCGGCGCTGTCGATCCGCAAATTCTTCGGCTGTGAGGCTTACGCCCTCCGCTCCCAGGCCGTTCAAGACGTTGGTCAATTCCGGGGTTTGCATGGCGCGGGTGATTTCGCGATTGAGGCGGTGGACGATATCGCGCGGCGTGCTGGCGGCGCTGTATATGCCGAACAGGGATTCCGTGTCGGTGGCGGCGCCCGCTTCTGTCATGGTGGGTACATCAGGAAAAAACGGGCTGCGCGTGGATCGCGACACGCCAATGATGCGCAGCTTGCCGGCCTTGAGCAGGGGCACCGATGGACCGGGATCGAAAGTGAAATCGATGGTGCCGGCCAGCAGGGCTGCGAGCGTATCCGCCGAGCCTTTGTAGGGTATTTGCGTAACCTGAATATTGGCGGAACGCGACATCATTTCAGTGGAGATGTGCATGCCGCTGCCCGGGCCCGAAGTTCCGTAATTGAGCTTGCCGGGATTGGCACGCGCCCGGGCGACCAGGTCGGCCACATTGCGAATCGGCGAGTCGGCGCGCACCACCAGCATGCCGGTGGTGCGAAAGCTTGGTGCAATCGGGTCAAGATCCTTGAGTGTGTCGAACGTGGTTTTGTACAGATGCGGATTGCTTATGATGGTACTTCCCGGGGAGTGCACCAGCGTATAGCCATCAGGCGCTGAACGGACCACTGCTTCGAGTCCGATATTGCCGGTGGCCCCGGCGCGATTTTCGACCGGCACCGGTTGACCCATGGTCTCGCTGAGCTTTGGCGAGAGTGCCCGAGAGACAATATCGACGGAAGCGCCTGGCGTAAAGTTGACAATCAGGCGAATGGGTTTGACCGGGTAATTCTGGGCATGAACTGCGGGTATCCATCCAATGGAAACCAAGCTTGCGAACAGACAAGGGGTGAAAACCTTCATTTTTTCTCCTAGCGGGTCAATGCTGGATTAGTCGGGATAAGTCAGGGTAATTCAAACTTCAATTTAGCGGCGGGAATTTCGATTGCTATGCGCGATCCAGAGTTGCAGGCGCAACCGGGAAAGCCGCAGATCTATCACCGGCGCGTAGCCTGACACAAATATCCGGATTGGATGCGAATTTTCAATCCTGCAGCGACGGGTGCCGCCTCAGGGAAGCCTGGTTGCTGTCCAGGTGCCGGGATTCCTGCCTTTCATGTTGCCAGCCAGCATATTGCCTTTCAGCATTGCAGAATGCTCTACGCCACCCAGTCTGAAGCTCACCTGCTCGCCGTGGACGCGGCCAAGTTCTATGTGCCGGATGCTGTCGCCTGAGCGGAGTGTGCCTGTCAGCCACTGTGCTTTTTGTTCCAGTCTCAATTCGCCCTCTGCCGTCCGCCAGGTCCCGGCCACTTTTGCGGGAATGATGTACAGCATGATATTGCACCATGCGCCGCACTCGCCTTGTGCGACTTCATTGGCTGCCGCCTCCCAGCCATCGATGCCGAAAGTGTTGACCACGATGCGGGTGCCGGGCCGCAGTTCTTCAAGAAATCGGGGGCTGAGCCGGGTCAGATTGGAGGGCAGCAGAAACAGCGCCAGCACCGTGGCTTGTGAAATGTTCGCGGTAAACATGTCGCCCTGAATGAATTGGGTGTGGCTCTTTTTGGACAGAGGCGTTGTGTCGTTAGTACAAATACTTAGCTGCGCCATGAAGGCGCTGACGCATGCTTTTTGGCGAGCTATGGGTTAGGCGATGACATAGGGCACTGCAGGAGGGGCGGGCGGCGGCCAATCGAGCCACCGAAGAGATGCGTTTTCCCGCTGACCATTTTCACGGCGTTGGGCTAGCGTTCGCTTGGGTAAGCAAACTTGGGGAGGGGTAGCGCGCATGGATAAGCAGCTAGCATTCTGCGGCAGGCAGTTCAGCAGTACCGAGATGCAACTGATCTGCGAGGTGGTCAAGCGCCACGCTGGATTGAGTCGCATGGAGTTGGCACACACGGTGTGCGAATTGCTGCAATGGCAGCGAACTGGCGGCGGGCTCAAGGCACGCGAATGCCGCGACCCGAATTTTAAACATTAACATTAACTGAAAGAAAACCATGACTAAATCAAGACTTGAATTGGCGTCCGCCGGCGGGGCCGGCGATGACATAAGGGAGAGTGCGATGGGAGCGATCGACGCCGATGCCCATGTGATCGAGACGGCGCAGACTTGGGCCTATCTCGAAGGGGCGGAGAAGCGCTTCACGCCGCGCCTGTTGACGCAAAGTTCGGGCGAGACGCTGCTCAACAGCGAAGGCATTGCGCTGCGCGATTTCTGGGCGATCGAGAACCGCACCCACGCCAAGGACCACAACACCGGCTCGGACACGTCGCGCGAATCGCGCGAGATGCTGAACCCGGCGGCGCGCCTCGCCCATATGGACGCGCTGGAGATCGAAGTGCAGGTGCTCTACCCGACATTGTTCCTGCGCCCGGTCGTGGCCGATCCGGAGCGCGAGGTGGCGTTGTGCAAGACCTACAACCGCTGGCTCGCCGATATCTGGCGCCAGGGCGGCGGTCGCTTGCGCTGGGTCGTCATACCGCCCTTGCTGGTGCTGGAAAAATCACCCGAGCGCGTGCGTGACGAACTGGCCTGGGCCAAGGACAACGGCGCCTGCGGCGTCTTCCTGCGCGGCCTCGAATGCGAGCGCAATTTGGCCGATCCTTATTTCGATGTGCTGTGGCAGATGGCGTCCGATCTCGATATGCCGATCTGCATCCATTCGGCCAACGGCTGCTTCCTGCATCATGACTTTTTCATGAAAGACACCAGCTTCACGCGCTTCAAGCTCGCGGTGGTCGGTGCCTTTCATACACTGCTGGAAAAGGAAGTGCCGACGCGCTTTCCGAAATTGCGCTGGGGCTTCATCGAGGTCGGCGCGCAATGGCTGCCCTATGTGCTGAGCGATCTGCGCGAACGCTTCCGTAAGAAGGGTAAGCCCTGGCCGGACCGGCCGCTTGCCGCCAACCGCATGTTCGTCGCCTGCGAGAACTGGGAAGACGTGCCCTATATCCTGAGTCATGTGGGCGAGGTCGATCACATCATGATCGGCACCGACTACGGCCATAGCGACCCCTCGACCGAGCTCAATGCCATCCGCCGCCTGCGCGACGATGCGCGGCTCGATCCCGAGACGGCGCGCAAGATCCTCGAGGTCAATCCGCGGCGCTTCTACGGCCTGGCCTGAGCCTTTGAAGGTGAGGATTGTCAGGCGGGGTCGAAGCCTGTAGGGCTGGGCGATCATTGCCTGCATGAGCGAGCCCCATGGCCTTTCTGACCGACCCGATCTCCCTGATGACGTTTGCCGCGGCCGGCCTGTTGGCCTTCTTCGCCGGCCGGCTCGGGCTCAAGGCGGTGCTGTGGTGGCGCAAGCGCCAAGCGCCGCCTCCGTCCGGCCCGGAGGAGTACCTCGCGCTGCTGAAAAGCAATATACTAACCGTGCTTATCGGGTTAGCTCCCAAGGCTACTATATGTAGTGTGCTTCCGTGCCTATCCGGATACCCGGCATACTACCGGTAGTGGGTGTGTGTGACAACCCGATAAGCACGATACTAACGAAGTGGGCTAAGTGGACCAAGGTGGTCAGGGAAGCAAAGATTACGGCGGACTGAAGCATGACTCGAGAATTTGAAAATCACTGCTGGAAGGATATCGTTCCGGCTGACGTGCTGGAGTTGTACTCTCATTACCAGCGCGAGGTCTTCGTTGGAGCGAATCCCGCGCTGCTCGCCATCGACCTCTATGAACTGGCGTATCAGGGCGGCCCAAGGCCTGTCAGCGAGGTCGCAAGGACCTATCCGAGTTCCTGCGGGGAGTATGCCTGGGCAGCCATCGAACCCACGGAACGCTTGTTCGTGGCAGCCCGCTCAGCCGGCATCCCGGTGGTCTATTCCACTGGGGAAACGCGTCCTGACAGCCGGCCAAAGGGAGTGTGGGCGACCAAACGGCGGTCGATACCGGTCGATCCAGAACTCTACGCGATCCGACCGGAGTTCAAGCCGCAGCCCGGTGATGTTGTCATCCCGAAGACGCGTGCCAGCGCTTTCTTCGGCACCCCCCTCATCGCCCATCTGACACAGCTCGGTGTACGGACCGTAATCATCTTCGGGGAAAGTACATCCGGGTGCGTGCGCGCAACTGCGGTCGATGCCTATTCCTACGGCTTTCATGTCGTTCTGGTCGAGGAGTGCTGTTTCGATCGCAGCTTGATCTCCCACAAGATCAACCTGTTCGACCTGCATCACAAGTACGCAGACTTGCT
>JBCKLP010000170.1:0-5505 GCA_038903735.1 Burkholderiales bacterium
GCTTCGCGGTCGGCGCTCGCAAAAAAACACGCGGCATGCAGGCGACCGCGCCGGGTCAGATGCAGGGTGTGTCCGGGAATTTCGGGGCAAACGGAAAGCGCCATTCGCTGAGGCCCACGATTGCGATTCCACAGTAACGCTTGGGCGGGTGAGGGCGTTGACTTCGAATGCGATATTCAAATCGGGTGCGTTTGGCAAATCACCTGAAGACGCAATATTGGCGCGCTTCTCCGGCCTATTCAGCCCACTAAAGCTCGCGCGGCACGGGGTCTCAGTTTGACAGTCTCAGTTTGACACCCAGGCGCATTGCGCGCCGGAAACTGTCTACTACGCCAAGATCACAAGCCTGCCTTTTCTACACTCACCGACGCGCGCAATCCCAGAGCGGCAAGCGCGGCCTCGATCTGAGAAAACTTTGATTCATGGTCGAGATCAAGTATCCGCCGCACCTGACGCCCATCGATGCTCAGGCGTTCGGCCAACGCTGCCTGAGTGACGCGCTGCTGTGTCATGGCGTCATGAATGGCCAGCTTCAACGCGGCCAAGGGAGGCAGGCAAATCACCGGCTGACCACGCTTGGCGCGACTCGGGACCGGGATGGCCCGGCCATCATCCACATACGCTGAAAGCGCCACCAACAGGGCGTCGGGCGCCCGGTCGCTCGCCTCTGCCAGGGTCTTGCCGGCGGTTGCGGCCTCCGGCACGTCGGGGAAGAACAGGCCGACGGTTCCGGAGTCGTAGCGCCGGACAGTCACGGGATAGCAAAGGTTCATCGCAAATTCTCCAGTCGAGTACCCAGTTGCTTGCAAATATCGTCGAAAAACCTCGGGTCGTAATCGGAATCGCCGTGCACCGGCACTGTCGTTGACTTGCCATTCAGATGAACCAGGTAGTGACCACCCTTGCCACGTGTCTTATCGATGCTGGCGCCCGCTCGCTTAAGAAGTCTGAGAAATTCGCCGCATTTCATCCCAGTCGAGTTTAGGACATAAATGTCCTCGCGTCAATTGATTCGCCGCGGACTGATCCAGGCAGCGCCCCACCGGGGGACCGTATTGGGTTGCCTGTAGTTCTCCTCGCCGGCCTGGCGCATGCGCGCCCGAGATGGCTGGATCGGCTGGAATGACACCACCCGCGCCAAGCACCTGCAACGCATCATCAACAACTCCAGGTTCTTGATCCTGCCCCAGGTACAGGTCAAAAATCTCGCCAGCCATGTGCTCGCGCTGGGGCTGCGCACCGTGAGCACCGATTGGGAGGCCGCCTACGGCATGCGTCCCTATCTGGCCGAAACGCATCGTCGATGCCGCACGCTTCACTGGACACTGCTATCGAGCAGCCAACTGGATTGAAGTAGGCCAGACCACCGGGCGAGGACGCCAGGATCGCTATCACGAGCGTCATAACGCCTGCCCCAAGCGCGTGTTGCTCTACCCGCTGACGCCAGGCACAGACTGCAGCAAATCTCTTAACCCACCGTCGTTGCTGCGCCACAACTCTCAAACTAAATCAGATTGCTCACATTTAGAATTGCTGCCGGATTCGACACGCAGCAGGCCAAAACCGTTCGTTATCGAACCCCGCGGCCTGTGTTCCCCGCTCGACCCTCGTTGCGTCACAGCGGTCAACGCTTCATCACGAAATCAAAATGTTCTCAGCCTCTCAGGCGCGCCAGCGGCGCCCGGTTCGCGGTGGCGAACGTGAGCGCGGTGCAGGAATTGTGCACGTACTCGTCGATCAGCTTGGTGCTCATGTGAACCCTGGAGCGCGCGAGCGCCGGGGGCGGCATCAGGGGCGGGTTGGGAAACACGTCGTTCAAATAATGGATGATCGCCGTCGACTCGATGATCACGTTGCCCTCGTGCACCAGCGTCGGCACTACGGTATTGGGGTTGAGCTTCAGGTATTGCGGATCGAACTGATCGCCTCCAAGCGTCAGCAGTTGTCCGTCCCACTCGAGATTCTTCTCGGCCAGTGCGGATTCTTGCCTTGATCGCGCACACCGAGGTCCTGCCGTGATAGAGCTTGAGCATGTTCTCTCCTTGATCGATGTCCCCGAGGCGGGTGTGGACGGCTGCGCGGCTGCGCGCTTGCACTGGGGCATCTAAAACGGGTTTCATCGCTGCCTGGATTTCAGGCTACGTTGTTGAGTTGCTCAAGTTGCGGCCTGTACAGGATATTTGATGCTCCGGCCCTGAATCCGGCGTCGCCCGCTATCTGAGCTTACGCACCGGCAGGAACAGCTGCGAAGGATGGCGCGCGTCGTGATGAATGGTGTCGCGGCCGATCTTGCTGGGCGGGTACTCGTGCGCGAATATGTACTCGGTCACCGAGGAATCACCGTTCGCGATTTCCAGGCGAATGCGGCTGTCTTTGGCGAAGCGGTGCGCGGTCGGCATGACGGCGATGTCGAAGCGATAGGGCTTGCCCGGCGTGATGGGCTTCGGATCGGTGTGCGTGTACCAGGGCGCGTACTCGGTGCTGCGCTTCGGATCGAGCGCGCGGTGCGAGGCGCGCAGCCAGCCCTTGGTTACCACCAGGTAGCGCGGATTGATGTCCTTCCTGCGTTCCTCCTCCGATTGCGGGTACTGCTCGGAGAGCTTGACGATGAAATCGGTGTCCTTGCGCGAAGACGAGGCGTGCAGCACCAGCTTGATCGGCCCGGTCACTTCGAGGTCCGCTTCCAGCGGCGCGGTGGTGAAAGTCAGCACGCGCCGCGCCGGATCGGGCCTGCCCTCCGGACCGAATCCCACCACGCCCATGCGCCAACCCGGGTCGGGATAGTCATACGAAGTCGACGCCGCGCCGTTTGCAGGCGTCCCTTCGCTCAACGAACCGTCGTTGAACGAGGTGACGCTGCCGGTCGGGCCGCTGCCCAGCGTGTAGGTGCGGTAGGTGATGTCGGCGGGCGGCCAGGCATCGGCGCTGCGCATGCTCTCTGCCCCGCTGGCGAAATAGCGCACCGCCGGCTGCGATTCGTAATTCGTTTCCTTGCCCTTGAGGTAGCGGTCGTAGAAGGGCAGCAGGTAGGTCTCATGGAAGGCCGTGCTGGCGAAGTCCTGCACCGCGGCGTGCACGTTGGCCGAGCCGAACACCAGCAGTTTCTTCGGCCCGCCGGTGCGCTCGAAGCCGACGATGTTTCCGTTCAGGTGCAGGTCGACCTTGCGCCAAACGCCGATGGAGAACACCGGCACCCTGGCCTTATGCAGCAGTTCGGCGGCGGCGCGGCTCCTCCAGAACGCGTCGTAGGTGGGATGCGAGCGCACCGCCTTCGGATAATCCCACTCCAGCATGCGCGGCGGGCCGCTGGCCGGGTTGTTGTTCACGACGCGGGCGTAGTGGTTGTACCAGATGGAGGGAAACTCGCCGGGAATGCCGCCGGTGTAGGCGGAGGCGCGGTAGGTGTCGACATTGCCGTCGTAGGGCGCAATGCAGGCGAGGCCGCGCGGATTCTCGATGGCCATGAACCACTGCATGCGCGCGTAGTAAGACTGGCCGATGCCGCCGACCTTGCCGTTGGACCACTTCTGCCGCGCAATCCATTCGACTACCTCGGCGACGTCGCACTGTTCCTTGCGGTCCATCATGTGGAACACGCCGCCCGAGCGCCCGGTGCCGCGCACGTCGATATGCACGAAGGCGTAACCCTGCTCGAGATACCACTCGATCGGCCCGGTTTCACGCCACAGGAATACCGGCAGCGCAGGCGCGATGTTGTTGTCGAAGCGGTAGGGCGAGGCGGCAAGCAGGGTAGGGAAACGGCCGCCCTGGCCTTTGCTCGATTTCGGCAGGTAGAGCGCGCCGGCGATTTTTACCCCGTCGCGCATGGCGATCGACACGATGCGCGTCGGCAGCACCACCTGATCGGCGAATTTGCCGAGGCCTTGTATGTCCTTTTTCGTGATTTCCATGTCGCAAGCTCCTTTTCCGTTGTTTGCAGTCCGCTCCCGATCAAGGGGAGCTCAGGCTGGACGATCGTTGGCTGCTCATTGCTGAGCGTATTCCTTTTGCAGCGTCAAGGTCTCGATCAGTTCGTCTCGATCAGTTCGCGATAGATGCGCGCCTCGGACTCGATCATCTTTACCACTTCCCCGGCCGGCCTTCCGCCCAGGTCCAGTCCCAGCTTTGCCGCCAGCTTCCGGACGCGGGGTGCCTGCATCGCCCGGGTGAAGTCGGTGAACACTTTCTGCAGGATGGGTTTCGGCGTCTCGGGACGCGCCATCAAGGTGGTCCATGCCGCCAGTTCGATGCCGGCCGACGGGCTCGTAGCGGGGACCCGCGTGATCGTTTATTGCGCTACTGCGGCTGGAAGCCGATGTCGCGCACCAGCCTGGCGTACTTGGCGTGCTCGCTCTTGATGATGTCGCCAAAAAACTCCGGCGGCTCGGCGGCGACGATCAAACCCGCGGTGACGAGTTTCTCGGCGATCTCCGGAAGATTCACCGCGCGGTTGATCTCGTCGTTCAGTCTGAGCACGATCCCGCGCGGCGTACCGGCCGGCGCGACGTAGCCGAACCAGCCGCCCACTTCGTAACCGGGCACCGTTTCGGCGACCACCGGCGTATCGGGCAAAAACGGCAGGCGGGTCTTGCTGGTGACGGCCAGCAGGCGCAGCCTTCCGGTGCGCATATGCGGTACCAGGCCGGGGGTGGCGCCGACACCCACCATAACCTGTCCCCCTATGATGTCCGTGGTAAACGCCCCCGCACCCCGGTAGGGAACATGAATGAAGGAAAAGTCTGCCATCATGCGCAGACGCTCAAAATTCAGATGCGGAAAACCGCCCGCGCCGTTGGTCGCGACGGTAAGCCTTCCAGGATTGGCCTTCGCGTAGGCGATCATCTCCGCCAGCGTCTTGAACGGCGCATCCGGATGGGCGACGATTCCCATATAACCCGCAATCGACGCCGCGATCGGCACGAAATCCTTCAGCGCATCGTAGGGAATGTTCTTGGTGGTATTTGGCAGGACAGTCAGAGTGCCGCCCTGGCCGGCGGCGATGGTGTAGCCATCCGGGGCCGAACGTGCGACGTAACCCATTCCGAGCGTGCCGCTCACGCCGGGACGGTTCTCGACGATCACCGGCTGGCCCATGCGCTCGCTGAGCCTGGGGGCGATCAGGCGCGTCAAGATGTCGGTCGTGTCGCCCGGGGGAAAAGGAATCACGATCCTGATCGGTTTGGTCGGATAGGCCTGGGCGAATGCGGCGCACGCGAGGCCGAATGCAATCAGGGCAAGGGCCGATTTGCGCAAAATGGCGGGAAGCACGGAACGTGTCATGGTTTTCCTCCCTCAATTGAATCCAAGATCGCATTCTACGAGCGCGCATTGCAGCCAGGCAAACTGGCGCTCGCCGGTTCAGGATGCGCGGCGGGCGAAGTACCCACGCGCCCCCCAAGTGTACATCAACCCGAATCTGACCTGCGGCACTTTGATTCGCCGTACTTTGATTCGCCGCGGACCTGCCTCCAGATCACCTTGTCATCGTAGCCGCACATCCAGTTG
>JBCKLP010000171.1:0-5476 GCA_038903735.1 Burkholderiales bacterium
TCAGACTCGCGGCATAAAGGTCTCAAACCATGAATGAAACGGTCCTCGTGGTGGGCGGCGCCGGCTATATCGGCTCGCACATGGTGAAGATGCTCGCTCAGGATGGGCGCCACGTGGTGACGCTCGATAGCCTGAGCACGGGGCACCGGGATTCGGTTGTGGCCGGCGCCTTCGTCGATGGCGACCTGTTGCAGCAGGCGGAATTGGGCAGGGTCTTCAGCGCGCATCCAATCGACGTGGTGATGCATTTCGCGGCCAACTGCTACGTCGGCGAATCGGTGCAGGCCCCGCGCAAGTATTACCGCAACAACGTGGCGGGCACGCTTGACCTGCTGGACGCAATGTTGGATGCGGGCGTGAAGAAGCTCGTGTTCTCCTCGAGCTGCGCCACCTGCGGGGTGCCGCAAACGACGACGATCGACGAGTCCCACCCCCAGCGCCCGGTGAAGCCCTACGGCCGGACGAAGCTGATCGTTGAGCAGGTGCTGGCGGATTACGCCCGCGCCTACGCAGTCGACAGCGTGGCGTTGCGCTACTTCAACGCCGCGGGCAGCGACCCGGAGGGCGAGCTGGGCGAGCGGCACGATCCCGAAACCCACCTGATCCCGCTCGTGCTGCACGAGGCGCTGCGGGTAAAGCAGGGGGGCGACCCGGCCGCGACGCAACGGCGCGTGTTCGGGGAGGACTTCGACACGCCCGACGGGACCTGCGTGCGCGACTACGTCCATGTGGAGGACCTGTGCCGCGCCCACCTGATTGCCTTCCGCCGGCTGCTCGAAGGAAGCACCGCTGGGGCCGAGGGCTACAACCTGGGGATCGGCCACGGGTTCTCGGTGAAGGAGGTAATCGACGTCTACCGCGCGGTCACCGCGATCGATATCCGCTACCAGGTCGAGGGCCGCAGGGCGGGGGATCCGCCGAGGCGGGTGGCCAACGCGGCCAAGGCGCGCGAGGTGTTGGGGTGGGTGCCGGAGTACCGGGCGCTGGGGGAGATCGTCGGCACGGCGTGGCGGTATCTGGAGCAGAGAAAGCCGGATTAATGTACCGGTATCGATGCACAAAGTACCCGCTCATCCCCTCCAGGCCTTACGGTATTAAACTAAAAGTATCGAATTAAAGGTTTATTACGAGCGGCCGGACCGCGCCCGAAGGACGCGCGGGGGCCGATCCAGGGGGCCGATCCAGACTTGACCAGCATAGCTGTTCGCGGAAGGCCGCCAGTCCTGGCTAAGCAGTCCGTTGTTCCTGGTGAGCTTTCAACCGGCACTGGTGGTCAATTCGGGGGCGGAAGCTGGACCCCAAGCATCGCGGCGCGCATGAGTACATTGGCGAGGCCTAGCTGATGCGTGGCAATCTGGCCAAGACCGAAGAGCACCTGAAGACTCTGGACGGGCTTATGCTTTTTTCCCTTGCGAGGAGTACACCGACCTCAAGCGCTCGGTGGAGAATTACCGGAGAGAGCGGAAAAAATAGGCGCTTCCAGACCATTTTTGAATGAAAATGGCTGAATCAGGCAGGCTATATCTGGTGTTTTTCTGCAAATCATTAACATTCTTGCTTTGAAGCGCAAGCCGTTTGGCAGCCAATGCGGATTCCGCCCGTTCAGCTTGCTTGCTGTTCCGTCGCCAGCTCGGCGCGAAACTGCTCCAGCCGCTCGTGGTAATCGCCGGCATCACCATAATCCAGAAAGCGGACGTAGTGCGGGTGGGTTCCCAGAATATTACGCGCGTGTTTGATGGGGCAGAAGTATTGCTCCGTGCGCGCGACGATTTCCCTTGTATAGGCGAGCAGGCCGCTGGCATAGGCGCAGTACTCGCAATGCAGCCGCTCATAGAAATTCAGGTAGCCCAACGGGTGGCGGTCGAACACGAGGTAATCACTGCGCCGTGCCTTGGCAATCCGGTAGATGGGAAAACTGCAAGCCTGGTAGAGCGTAATGCTCAGGTCCAGCAGCAGCATCGGTATGATCATGAAGTAGATCGCAGGTCCAGTGATCAGGTTCTGCGGCCGGTCAGTGACCAGCCAATGCGGAAAATTGTGCTTCAGCCGATGTTGCGCTTCACGGACATCCTTTTCAAATTCGACGCGCTTGCCCTTGATGGTGAATGCTATCCGGCTCTGCTGCTGGTGCAGCGCGGCCTGCAGTTGCTCCTCGAGTGTCGCGATCTCACCAAGGATCTGCCTTATTTTTTCATTCATCCGAGTCCGGTTTCGCTTGACGGGGAGGGTCGGCAGGAGAGGAACGAAAAATATTCTTCGAGATCTTCAGCTTGGTAACCATAACTTTGACTGAGCGCCGGACTGAAAATCCGTGTGTCGGTGGTTCAATTCCGCCCTTGGCCACCATCATGTTTTCAATGACTTAGGCTGCCCCTCGGGGTGGTCTTTTGTGTTTTTGGGACCGAAGGAGGGATCGGAATACCGAAAATCCGGTGGTCGGTATTGGGGCGGCGGGGGGGGGGGAGGTTACATAATGGCCACCAACGTTGGCCCATAGACAAGGCTCGCTTCGAAGCTTAGCCTACGTGCCCATAGCCCCGTATTGCTCCAACGTCTGAACCTCTTCGATTTTGCAGCCACGATCAAGCACAATCAGTAAAGGCGAAACGAGGTAAATCATGAGACGCGCATTTGTCCTGTTGTTAATAGTGTTTTTTGCTGTCCAAGCTGAACCAAGTTTTGGTATTTCCTTCGAACCCAAAGAGTTCGACCAGTTGATCGCGGAAGCTGAGCAGATTTTCGTAGGTACCGCGACTGCTACGAAATCAAGGAAATTGCCGGCAGGTGCCATCGTGACCGATGTGACCTTCACGAATTTGCAGGTTTTGAAAGGAAATGCAGGAGATGCGCAATTTGCCCTCATGGTCCTTGGTGGCGCCGTGGGTGGGGAAAAGTTCGAGGTGCCGGGTATTCCCCGGTTCGTCATGGGTGTCACCTACCTGGTGTTCTCGCAGGGCAATGGCACGACAATCTTCCCGGTCGTTGGGGGTGACCAGGGCATGTTTCAGGTCAAGCAGGATCCAGGCACGAACGAGAGCTTCGTCTTCGATTCGCGAGGAAAGCCTGTTGCGAACCAGAGCGTGCGCCGTGCGATGCCTGCGCTTTCCGCTCCATCCCAGGATCCACCGCCATCGCCATCGCCCATTCCGCTGGATGTGTTTGTGCAAGCGGTCAGGAGCAGGCTGGGCGCCTGATGAACTCAGTGCCGCTTCGCGATGGGATGCGATGTGCGAGGCGCACGCTCACTCTGCCGGGATTGTTGCTTGTGTTCCTTGGATTGGTCAATGGGCCGGTTCACGCTTACTATATTTATTCCGAGCCGCCGGGCGGCCGTTTTTCCATGAACCTGAATCTCGGTACAGCGACCATTTCGACCAGTCGCTATGGTGTGACAACCTGGAATGCAGTCGCCCAGCGTGCGCTGACGGCCTGGAACCAGGCGGGCATCGGCCCCCAGCAAGATCATAGCTTCTTCTCAGAGAGAACTCCGCGTGTTTCCGGTGACGCTTGCACCCAGGATGGCGTCAACGAAGTTCGCTTTGCCTCGACGCTCTGCGGACTGTCATTCGGCAGCGCGCTGGCCGTCACTTACTCAAGGACTACGAACGAGAGTCGGGTCGAAGCGGACGTATTGTTCAACAGCGGACGATCATGGAATGCCTACTCGGGGCCGCTGCAAGCAGGCCTGGATGATTTTTACCGCGTGGCATTGCACGAGTTCGGTCATGTTCTTGGACTCGATCATCCGGATGAGTGGGGGCAGACCAAGCAAGCCCTGATGAATTCCCAGGTCAGCAATATCGACACCCTGCAGTCGGACGATATCGACGGCGCCCGTCTGATCAACTGGGGCTGGTTCAATTTTCCGACCCAATATGGGATCGCGCTCAATACCGCCGTTCAATCCAATGCGATCACGGTCACCGGCATTACCTCTCCGACCTCCATCAGCGTCACGGGTGGCGAATTCAGCATTAACGGTGGTGCTTACACCAGTATCGGCGGGACCGTGACCAGCGGCCAGACGCTTACTCTGCGTGTGACCTCATCAAGAGCCTTGATGACTGCGGTAACAGCGACATTGAACATTGGCGCGGCCAGCGGAGATTTCGTTGTTATCACCGCGGGAGGGGGCGTGCCGATTACGCTCCAAAGCGCCGGCTATTCTCCACTTACCGACGGGGCTTCGAATTCCTACCGCAAGGACGGTGTTATCGGGTTCGTCGATACAGTGCTATCCGGAACCACCTTGATCAACGGCATTCCGGCCAAGGCGGTTCAGTCCTCCGATGGGAGCATTTCCTATTTGAGCAATGACGGCAACGGAATCCGGCAACACAGGGAATTCGTACCGAACGTCTTCCTTAAAGGGATCGGCAACTCGGCCATAACACTCACCTTTAGTCCACCACTTCTTCAGGCACCGGCGATCGCGACCCTTGGTCAACCCGTCACCAGTTCCGGTACCGCGAATTATCTGATTCCGCAGGCGGGGATCAACGCTGACCTGGCCTACAACACCCGCACCACGCTTGAGGGATTCGAGACCATTACAGTGCCGGCGGGTACTTTTAATACAATTCGGGTGATTCAAACCCTCAACCTTTCGGGCGTCATCAACGGCGCTGCGATCAACGAAACCATTACCGGGACTGCCTGGATCGTGAGCGGAATTGGCAGCGTGAAGAGCATCAGTGCATCCGGCTGGGTCACCACTTATCTTCTGACTGGATCAAATTTGCCGACTGACGCAACGCCCGATGCATTCAGCCTTGCCGCGCAGACCGCGGTTCAACCCAATACCGTCATCGTTTCCAACGCCCTCACGGTTGCCGGAATCAACGCCCCGGCTGCGATCAGCATTGTTGGCGGTGAGTACAGCATCAATGGAGGAAATTTCACTTCTACCCCCGGGACGGTCAACAACAGGGACACGCTGCTGGTCCGCCTCACTTCAGCCGGGAGCTACAGTACGACACGCTCGGCCACCTTGACAATCGGTGGCGTAAGTAGCTTTTTCAATGTGACGACGAGCCCTCCCCCAGCAGACATAGATCCACCTTCAGTCCCCAGTGGTTTGGCTGTGAGTGCAGCCAGCGCGACCCAACTGAACCTGGTTTGGACCGCTTCTACGGATAATGTGGGAGTGACTGCCTACAAGCTTTATCGTGCCGGTACGTTGCTTGCGACACTGGGAAACGTGACGAGCTATTCCAATACCGGCCTCACCGCTGCAACGAGCTATAGCTACACAGTGTCGGCTTGTGACGCAGCGAACAACTGCTCCACGCAATCGGTGTCCGCATCGGCGACAACAGGTGCGCCAACCGTGCCTGGCGCTCCAACGGCGGTTACTGCCTACCCCGGCAATACCACGGCAACAATTTACTTTTCCGTTCCGGGAAGTAATGGCGGCGCCACCATCACAAATTACACCGTGACCTCAAGTCCAGGCGCTTTCGTTGCATCGGGCACC